>CAMWSU010000045.1 GCA_947176965.1 uncultured Lachnospiraceae bacterium
TTCTCCGTCCCAATCGGAAGAAACAGCACGATTCTGTCCATTCGGGCGGATAACCCCAGCCGGCACTCCGGCGACTACGCCACCTATGACGGCATCGTAGTGGGCGTTTTGAGCGGAAGCAGTCAGAATCAGAGTCTGGCAGAGTTTGCCGGGGAAAACGGTTTTTCCTATCAGGCCAAGGAGTACACGGATTCCGGTCTTATGGCGGAGGATCTGCAGAATGGAACCATTGATGCGATTCTTTCCAGCAATCTTAGAAGAACGGAAAACGAGAAAACGCTGGATACCATCGAAACGGCCTATTTTTATGCCATTGTCCGAAAAGAGGACCGGGATCTGCTGAATGAGATTAATTATGCCATTGAGCAGATGGACATCAACGAGGGAGACTGGTCGAACGTCCTGTACTACAAATATTACGGCAACAGTTCTCCTGCGGCGCTCTCCTTTACGGAGCGCGAGCTGGCTTACATTCAGGATGTAGCCGAAGGACGTAAACAGATCACCGTCACTTCCATGGGCGACCGAAGACCCTACTCCTATGTGGAGAACGGCGAATTGAAGGGAATTTTGCCGGACTACTTTGCGGAGCTGATGGAGATGGCAGGGCTGCCTTATGAGATTGTCGTGCCAAATGACCGGTCGGAGTATTACGCGCTTGCCTCAAATGATGGCGTGGATGTCGTGATTGACTGGCGGCAGGATCAGATGAAGACCGCCGGGGCCCAGCGAAACGGATTTTATACAAATGCGTATCTGAATACCGGGGTCGCACTGGTGACCCGCAAGGATTTCAGCGGGAAAATAGGTACTTTGGCGGTGGCGGATCTTCAGGGGGATATTGCCTTTGAGAAGAACATGATCGGGAACGCTGAAGTTCTGAACTGTCAGACAAGGGAGAATGCCCTGCAGGCCGTTTTGGACGGAGAGGCGGATGCCACTTATGTATACACTTACACGGCGCAGTTTTTTGTGAACAACGATTCCACAGCGTCGCTGCAGTACAGCATCGTCAATTCCATGAGCTTCGACTTTAAGCTGTACGTCAGGAGCGGCTGTGATCATGAGCTCATTACGATTCTGAACAAGTGCATTGGGCAGATGCCGAATGATACTATGGGCCGGCTCATTACAATGTACACCGCCAACACGCATGGCAACATGTCTTTTCGTGAGTATATGCGGGCAAATCCGCAGATGATGCTCATGTTGGCGCTGCTGGGCGCTGTAATCGTCTGCGTGATCATCGCGCTTTATCTGCGGTCGCGCTGGAACAAAAAGCTCCTCCGCACTACAGAGCTGGCAAACCGGACTTTGGAGCGGCAGTTGGCCATTGTCAATACCCTGAGCCGTGATTATATCAACGTCTACGGAGTCAACTCCAAGACGGCTGCCGTACGGCCGGTGAAGATATCGGGTTATGCAGCTGCCGGACTGGAGCAGGATTCCACGGACGAGGCTCTTTATGATGATGTTCTGACAGACTATATCAACTATCGTGTCATCCCTGAGGATCGGCAGTATCTGTCCGAGACTCTTGCACTGGATACGGTTGTGGAGAAGCTGAAGACCGGCACGGAATATTCCGGGAGTTACCGTGTGCTGGTGGACGGCGGGATACATACCTATCAGTTCACCTGCAGCTCTCATTTGTCAACGGATGGGAGCGGCTGGGATCTGGACGGATTTTTCCTGCTCGGGTTCCGGAACATCGACGATATCGTCCGCAGGGAACAGGAGCAGAAAGCGGTTCTGGAAACGGCTTTGGCGGAAGCGCAGCGCGCCAACGTCGCGAAAACCACGTTCCTGAACAATATGTCCCACGATATCCGGACGCCAATGAACGCGATCATCGGCTTTACTTCTCTGGCTGTGTCTCACATTGAAAACCAGGAACAGGTGAGCGGGTATCTCGGGAAGATTCTCACCTCCAGTAAGCACCTGCTCAGCCTGATCAATGACATATTGGACATGAGCCGTATTGAAAGCGGTAAGGTCAAGATTGAGGAAAACGAGGCAAGACTGCCGGAGATCATGCACGACTTAAAAACGATTGTGCAGGCAGATGTCAAATCAAAACAGCTCTCCTTCCATGTTGATACACTGGACGTTGAGAATGAGACCATTATCTGTGATAAGCTCCGCCTGAATCAGGTTCTGCTGAATATTTTGAGCAATGCCATGAAATACACAGGGCCCGGCGGGACGGTCAGCGTCCGCATCATCCAGACGGATGACGCGCCGGAGGGATACGCCTCCTATCAGTTCCGAATCAAGGATACGGGCATCGGTATGAGCAAGGAGTTTCAGGAGCATCTGTTTGAGCCCTTTGAGCGGGAACAGACCACCACCGTCAGCGGGATCCAGGGGACAGGACTGGGGCTTGCCATAACGAAGAATATTGTTGACATGATGAATGGGACGATCACCGTGACAAGTGAGGAGGGGAAAGGATCGGAATTTGTGGTATCCTTCTGCTTCCGAGTCAAAGCTGATACGGAAAATGTGGAGCATATCGAGAAGCTGGCGGGACTGCGGGCGCTGGTGGTGGACGACGATACCCATACCTGTACCAGTGTGAGCAAGATGCTTTCCTCCCTCGGAATGAGTGCTGACTGGGCGACACGGGGAGAGGAGGCTGTTATCCGGGCGGAGTTTGCCCTAGAGCAGAACGAGCCCTTCCGTGTGTTCCTGATCGACTGGCTGCTGCCGGATATCAACGGCGTTGAGATAGCGCGGCGACTGCGCAGGGTTGTCGGAGCGGAAGCCGAAATCATCATCATGACCGCATATGATTGGACCGACATCGAGACGGAGGCGAGAGAGGCAGGCGTTACGGCATTTTGTTCCAAACCGTTGTTTTTGTCAGAAATCAGCGAAATCCTGACGGCTCCGTACAGAGAGAGCGAAGAGACAGAAGAACAGGATACGCACTCACAGCTCCTTGTCGGCAAAAAGATCCTTTTGGTAGAAGATAACGAATTGAATCAGGAAATTGCCAAAACGGTGTTGGAGGAGATCGGAATAGTCGTCCATACGGCGGATGACGGGACTGAGGCTGTCGAAGCAATGCAGACGGCGCAGGCCGGCACCTATGACATGATCCTGATGGATGTTCAAATGCCGGTGATGGACGGCTATACGGCCGCCCGGACCATCCGCGCCATGGATGACCCTGCCAAAGCTAAGATTCCCATTGTGGCAATGACGGCCAATGCTTTTGAGGAGGATCGGCAGCGGGCGTTCGACGCGGGTATGGACGGTCACGTGCCGAAGCCGATCGACATCCCCAAGCTGCTGGAGACCTTGGAGACAATCCTGGCGGAAGAAAGGTAGGCGGTTTTTGTAAATCCTCATAAATGCTGCTAAAGTCAGTGTTTATGAGGATTTTTTTTGTTCTCTTTTGCGGACGTATCTTTTGTCTGATCAATCGGCACAAAACATGAATTAGTAAAATTTACATGGCGAAAATATGCTATACAGAAGCTGTGATTTTTGATAAAATAAAAAGGATTCGAAAGGATGATTGACAGGTAATTGGCGAAAAGGTCCGGAATCGGAAGGAGTGTGACGGATACGGTGGAAAAGGTATTATTGGTCGGCATGGAATTGCATGGGGACGACAATTTTCAGATGGCGATGGAAGAACTTGCAAGTCTTGCCGAGGCGTGCGGTAAAGAGCCGGCCGGCGTCATCACACAGGCATTGGACGCGGTCAATAAGCCGTTTTATATCGGGCCCGGGAAAGTGCAGGAAGTCAGGGAAATGGCGCAGGAGCTGGGCGTGGAGGAGATTATTTTTGATAATACGCTCTCTCCGTTACAGATCCGGAACCTGCAAAAAGAGATCGGTCTGCCGGTAAAAGACAGGACCGCCCTTATTTTAGATATTTTTCGCGACAGGGCGCGCTCCAAAGAGGCGATGCTGCAGGTGGAAACCGCGAGTCTTCAATATATGCTGCCGCGCCTTGCCGGTCTGCACGATGCGCTCGGCAGACAGGGCGGAACGACAGGGAGCATGAGTAACCGCGGTGCGGGAGAAAAAAAGATTGAACTGGATAAACGAAAGCTGGAGCATCGGCTGACCGAGTTAAAACGGGAGCTGAAGGAAATCGAAAAACAGCGCGGCACACAGCGGAAAAGGCGGACACAGTCAGGCATTCCGCGGGTGGCGCTCGTCGGTTATACAAATGCCGGAAAATCCACGCTGTTAAACGCACTGGTGGAATATAGCGGGCAGGGTGAGGACAAAAAGGTCGGCGAACGGGATATGCTGTTTGCCACGCTTGATACGACGGTGCGCCAGATTGCGCCGGAGGGCTGTCATACGATGCTGGTGTCGGATACGGTCGGATTTATCAGCAGGCTGCCGCATCAGCTGGTGGAGGCGTTTCACTCCACACTGGAGGAGGCTTTGGAGGCTGACCTGCTGATACAGGTGGTTGACTGTTCCGATGATCATCATAAGGAGCATGTGAAGGTGACGAACGAAACCTTAAAGCAGCTTGGCGCAGGGGACATTCCGATGATCTATGTCTACAACAAGGCGGATAAAGCGGAGGATGCGCCGCAGGAGCTTCCCTGTGTATCGGGGAACCGCATTACGATGAGCGCGGCAAAACGCAGCGGTCTGCGGGAACTTTTGGATCTCATTGAGGAGCAGCTTGCAGCGCGCTATCGGGAATGCGATATGGTGATCCCATATCGGGAATCGGCGCTCGTGCCTTATTTTCAGCAGCAGGGTTCCGTAAAAGCGCTGGCATATGAGGAGGACGGAACAAGACTGCATTTGATCTGTCCGGTCAGAGATTATGTAAAATACGAGCAATACCTTGCAAGATAGAAAAAGAATGGCGCGGAGCGCCATTCTTTCGAAGAATTTGCGTTCGCAAATTCTTCCGGGAGAGAAAATTCTTATAAGTTAAAGGGGGCTATCGGAATGATCACGATTTTTGACGGAATTGCCAAGATGACAAAGGAGCAGCTTTGCTACGAAGTGGCGCTGCTTGAGCAGGTCACGGTTTCGGGCTATGCGAGAACGGCGGCGGGAATGGCGAAGAGAACATCCGTCCGGCTTGCGAACCGTGTGACGAAGCTCATCGCGAAAAAACAGTTTTCCGAACCGGAGGCACCGACCCTCGCCGAGCAGATCGCAATCTCACAGGAAAGTCTGATGCTCAAGGATGAGGAGGAGTTGAAGCGGCTTTTGAAGGGAAATCTCTGCAAACGATTAGAATCGCTCGGAGAGAAGAATGCGTCGGCGATGACCGAGGAACGTCTGTCCGTGCTTCTCATCGCAAGAGCAGGGGAGGCGGTAACGGACGTACCGGGCGCGGTCATGACGCTGCGCAAGGCGGAGCTGATTGCGGATAAAAATAAGAGGCTGGAGCCGGAAGATTTTGAGGATACGATCCTGCCGGGAAAACTGGACAGGGAAGTGCTGGCGCATGTGGTTGCGGCAGCGGTGCGCGCTTATGATGAGAAGCTGGCTCCGACGTTATCCTCTCTGCCGGATTATCGCGCGGGAGAGGCGCTCTTGCGCTATCTGGATGAGGAGGAGCGTCTGCAGACGCTGCTTGCTGAACATGCCGAATGGAAAAATGAGCAGACGAGTCTGACGAATGCCGCGCGGATGTGCGAGGATAAAATGCGGACGCAGGAGAGCGAGAAGCGTTCCTTAAAGGAAAAAGAGGACGCGCTGCTCGCGAAAGAAGGGTCGCCGGCAGAGAAGGATACCTACGAATCCATGCTTGCAGAGACGCGGTCGCTCATGGAGGACTGTGCGCGCAGGCAGGAAGAATTTGAGGAAGAATATCAGGCAAAGAAGGAAGAGCTTCGCCGTCTGGAACAGAAAAACACCGAAGGGGAGCAGGAACTGGAGGCTCTGCTAAGCTCCCGTGCAGAGCGGCTGAACGAAAAATGGAAAGAAGCCTATCCGCGCTGTGAATTCAGGGAGGGGGTCACTGAGACTGCTGCGCGCGAATTCTGTTACGATGAGCTGATCGCGATGGAGGAGGCGCTTGCGGAGCTTTGCCTTGCTGAAAATGCGGAGAATCTGGATGAACCGGTAACGGAGAAGAAGGAATACTGCTCCTTTACCTTTTATGCGCAGACCGGCTATGCGGGAAGGATCGCGTATCGGGTTCAGGACGAAAAGATTCTTATTTTACAGGTGCAAAAGAGTCGGAGCAAGCAAAAAGAAGGGGTATAGATGAAGCGTTTTTTTCAGAAAAAAAGACGTTGGGTTATGGTAATGATCTGGGTGCTTACGATCGCGCTCAATGTTACCGCATGGTTGTGCGCGCCGTTTTGCGACTGGTATACGGCGCATGTGTTTCCGATATGGCTGAATACATATGGCAGACTGAGCGGTCTGTTTTCTGTTTCGATCGGGGAATGGATGCTGTATCTGGCGGCGGTGCTTGTACTGGTTGCGCTTGTGCTGTGGATCGTTTGGCTGCCCGTGCATATTGTCCGGCGGCGCAGCACCGGCGGACACGGACAGAACAGCGGTTTTGACCGGTTCGTCCTGCGTTTTTATCAGGCAGGGGCGTGGATCGTTACGGTCGTCTGTCTGATCATGACGCTGAACTGCCTGATTCTTTATCACTGTACGCCGCTTCAGGAGAGCGGGGAGCAGTATGACTTAGAGGAATTGATCGCGTTGCGGGAGCGCATTGTCACAAACTGCAACCGCTTATCGGAGCAGATGCAGCGTGATGAGCGCGGCGAGATCGTATATGAGGGCGATATGAAAAAACGGGCGGTGCAGGCGATGCATGCGCTTGCCGAGCGGGAAGGGATTTCCAGACTTCGCGGCTACTATTCGGCGACGAAGCCCCTGTATGCGTCATGGTTTTTCTGCCAGCAGCGTATGTGCGGCTATTACTTTCCGTTTTCGCTGGAAGCGAACTATAACGACATGATGTACATCATGAATTTTCCGTATACGATGTGCCACGAGCTTTCCCATCTGAAGGGCTACATATATGAAAACGAGGCGAATTACCTTGCGTATCTGGCATGCGTGGAGAGCGGGGATGACGTGTTTGAATACAGCGGCTACTTAAATGTGCTTTATTATGTGGAACGGGATCTGATCGATGCGCTTAAGCAGCGCGGAGAGATGGCACGCTATGAACGCTTAACGCCAGTGAAGGAACAGGTACATCTTGACAATGTCTATATAACGGATGAACAGTGGGAGCGGGTACTGACACAATCTCCGCTCGATACGCAGCTTGTCTCGGATGTGACGGATACGTTTCTTGAGGTGAATCTCACGGTTAATGGCGTTTCAGACGGTGTCGTCAGCTACAGCCGTGTTGTCGGGCTGCTGCTGTCATACTACCATGAGAATGAAGAATGAGGAAACACGGATGAAATCAACGTTTCCCTAATGCAAAGCTGCCGCAATTACCAAAGGAATGAGGAGAACGAAAGAGGATGATCATCAAAGAGGAAATTTACCTGCGCCGCGTCATCGTCCACATTATGGACGTCAATGCGGGAATGGCAGTGCTGTCGGACAAAGAAATGGACTACGGGGCGGATCTCGCGGAGTTCATCAAGGAGCATATTGCGCGCGTGGATTCGGGCGACGAGTGCAAGGAATGTGAATTTTATAAAGAGCAGTCGGAGATTTATCAGATGCTCTGCGATTATCGGGATGAGGACTTTGTGGAGACGAGCAAGGCGATCGCATCACAGCTTTATGAGATTCTCTCGGCAAATGTGGACATTCCCTCCGCGGATTTTTTTGTCGTGCGTTTCGGCAGCAGGGAGCATGAATATCTGGCGCTCCTAAAAATGAACTATAAGGAATCCTACACGCACCGGACGATGCCGGGGGAAGACGGTAACAGCAACGAGATCTTTTTATACAAATCGTTACTGCCGACGCAGTCGCAGCGTGTCTCGGAGGCGGCGATCATCGACCTTGGAGATCATTCCGTGCGTCTCGTGGAAAAGAAATATGAAGTGAACGGGGAAAAGACGAATTATTTTTCCTATCTGTTCTTAAAATGTTCGGCGCATATGTCGCATAAGACAAAGCTTGCGCTCGTGACGCGTGCGGTGGAGAGCGTGCAGAACGAGGCGTTTGACGAGGAACGGCAGTATGAGGAGCATATGCGGGCGAAAAGCATCATCAATGAGACACTCGAAGAGCAGGGCAGCTTTGCGGTGGAGGAGATTGCGCAGAAGATTTTTGAGGAGACACCGACACTGATCGACAGCTTTGAGGAGAAGATGGAAAAATATGACATGGTAAAGGAAACCGTGTGCCCGCAGAGTGAAAAAACGATCCGGAAATATGAAAAGCAATGCCTGATGACGGATACCGGAATCGAGATCAAGATCCCGATGGAGCAGTACCGCGATCCGGGCAGCGTGGAATTTATCACGAATGAGGACGGGACGGTGTCCGTCTATATTAAAAATATCGGACATCTGACCGCAAAGTTTTGAAAAGATTGGCGCAAAAATTCGATGAACAAACTGGGAGGTGCAGGATGAGACTTAAGCAGGATAAAAACAGGTTACTGATCTTAGACGGGGTAAGTCAGGTGTGGATTGAGCCGTGGGGAACAAACGCGCTCCGCGTGCGCATGACAAAGGAAGCGCAGATGGATGCGCAGGACCACGCGCTCACGGAGTGTGTGGAGGAGATCACGCCGTCGATCACGTTTGAGGAAGTGGATGTCACCGACCCGTGGTATGCGGGGGAGGAGTGGGAAAAATACCATCAGACGGGAACGAGAGCCGAGATCACAAACGGAAAAATCACGGCAAAAGTCAATCCCGAGGGATGGATTTCTTTTTTTAACCAAAAGGGCGAGCTGTTGACGGAGGAATACTGGAGAAACCGCAACCGTATCAACCGATACAGCGTTTCCCTGCGCGTGGACGCAAGGGAATTGAAGCCCATCATGAGTACGAACGATTTTGAACTGACGGCGCGCTTCGAGGCATTCGATGATGAGAAGATCTTCGGTATGGGGCAGTATCAGGAAAAAAATCTGAATAAGAAAGGTGCGTCTTTGGAACTGGCGCACAGAAACGGACAGTCCAGCGTACCGTTTATGGTATCGAGCCGTGGTTACGGTTTTCTTTGGAACAATCCGGCGATCGGAACGGCGGTGTTTGCCACGAATAAGACGGAGTGGCACGCGGTGAGTACGAAAAAGATGGATTATTACATTACGGCGGGCGACACGATCGCAGAGATCGAGGAGCAGTACAGCGCAGTGACCGGACGCACGCCGATGATGCCGGAGTACGGGCTGGGCTATTGGCAGTGTAAGCTGCGCTACCGCACGCAGGAGGAGCTGCTTTCCGTCGCGAGGGAGCATAAGCGGCGCGGGCTGCCGATGGATGCGATCGTTGTGGACTTTTTTCATTGGACGAGACAGGGCGACTTTAAATTTGAGCCGCGTGACTGGCCGGACCCGGAGGCAATGGTAAAAGAGCTGAAGGAGCTTGGCATTGAGACGGTCGTATCGGTCTGGCCGACGATCGACGAGAAAAGTGAGAATTTCGGCGAGATGTCGGATAAGGGGTATCTGGTGCACGCCGACCGCGGAAATCAGAATCATATGACGTGGATGGGCAATACGGTATTTTATGACGCGACCCATCCGGGAGCACAGCAATTTGTCTGGGAGAAATGCAAAGAGAATTATTATAAAAAAGGAATCCGTATCTTCTGGCTGGACGAGGCAGAACCGGAATACGGTCCGTATGATTTTGATAATTATCGTTACTATGCAGGACCGGCCGCACAGTGCTCCAATATGTATCCGGTCGGATACATCAAGGGCTTTTACGATGGTCTACGGGCGGAGGGCGAGACGGATATTTTGAGTCTTGTGCGCTGTGCATGGGCGGGAAGCCAGAAATACGGCGCGCTCACATGGTCGGGCGACATTTATTCCTCCTTCCGTTCCATGAGAGAGCAGCTTCAGGCGGGCTTAAATATGGCGCTTGCGGGCATCCCGTGGTGGTGTTCCGATATCGGCGGCTTCATGGGCGGGGATATTTCCGACCCCGCGTTTAAGGAGCTGCTCGTCAGATGGTTTGCATGGGGATGCTTTTGTCCGGTATTCCGTATGCATGGGGAGCGCTCTCCGTGGTATGAGCGGGAGCAGGAATTTATTAACGGCGTGCGCCAATTGACTTCGGGGCAGGATAACGAGGTGTGGAGCTTCGGGGAGGATAACTATGAGATTTTGAAGAGTTACCTGATGATCCGTGAAAACTTACGCCCGTATATCCGCGACTGCATGCGCGCCGCGCATGAGACGGGAGCGCCCGTGATGCGTCCTCTTTTCTATGATTTTCAGGCGGATAAAGAGGCATGGAACGTGGATGATGCCTATATGTTCGGACCGGATCTCTTAGTTGCGCCCGTGATGGACGCCGGTGTGCGGACACGCGAGGTCTATCTTCCGGCGGGCTGTCGGTGGACGGAGGCAAAAACAAAAACCGTTTATGAAGGCGGGCAGGTCGTGACAGCCGAAGCGCCGCTTGCGGTCATTCCTGTATTTATCAGAGAAGGAAAAGAATATCAGATTTATGACTGATGTGATATTTCCGCGATCCGTTTATGGGAGAGAAGTTTGGGAACACAGGGAGAGAAATCAAGCGTGAAGGAGTTTGACATGGATGCAGTGCAGGCAAACGACTATATAAAAAAACATCAAGTGGACAGCAGCGAAAAGCCGGTCTTTCATGTGACGCCGCCGGTCGGCTGGATGAACGACCCCAACGGATTTTCCGTGTATGGCGGGAAGGTTCATCTTTTCTTTCAATTCTATCCGTATGATACGAAGTGGGGACCCATGCATTGGGGACATGTGACGTCTAAGGATATGATAAGCTGGGAGCAGGAACCTGTTGCATTGGCGCCGGATGAGGAATACGACCGGATCGGCTGTTTTTCCGGGAGCGCGATGGAGGCAGACGGAAAGCATGTGCTGGCGTATACCGGAGTCAGACGCGGAACGGACCGGAATGGGAATGAGACGGATTTGCAGAACCAGTGCCTTGCGGTGGGGGACGGGACTTCCTATGAGAAAAAAGGACTGATCATTAGCGGCGAGAATCTGCCGGAGGGCTTTAGCCGGACGGATTTCAGAGATCCGAAAATATGGAAAGCGGATGGTGCGTATTATCTGGCTGCCGGTAATTGTAACGAAAACGGGGACGGACAGATTGTGTTATTTTCTTCCGCCGATCTGAAACAATGGAACTACCTGGGTGTGTTGGCAGGCGGGGATCAAACGTTTTACGGAACATGGGAATGCCCGGATTTTTTTACATTGAACGAAAGGGACGTACTCATCTGTTCTCCGCAGAACTTAAAGGCGCAGAAATATGAATTTCATAACGGACATAATAATGTGTATTTCCTTGGGACCTATGATAGGGAACGGCATGTGTTTGTGAAAGGAGATGCGCGTTCGTTAGATTACGGACTTGATTTTTATG
Organism: uncultured Lachnospiraceae bacterium; assembly: GCA_947176965.1. Lineage (GTDB taxonomy): Bacteria > Bacillota > Clostridia > Lachnospirales > Lachnospiraceae > DLAJ01. The sequence continues at coordinate 11,490 of CAMWSU010000045.1, forward strand.
CGGCGCAGACCATGGAACTTCCGGACGGGAGGAGAATTCTGATCGCATGGATGCAGTCATGGCATACCAATCTGATTCCTGCGGGGCAGAAGTGGCACGGTATGATGACGATACCGAGAGAGCTGACGATCAGGGAAGACCGTATCCTGCAAAAGCCGGTCAGGGAGCTGGAACGATACCGGAGCAATGAGGTTTCTTACCGGGGAGTCGAGATCACAGGGAGCATGAGTCTGCCCGGGGTAAACGGCAGGGTCATGGATATGACTGTGGAGATCACGGAGGGCGATTTTCGGGAATTTACGATAGACGTGGCGAATAACAGGGAATACACGACCACCTATACCTATCATCGGAATAAAAAATTATTGGAGACGGATCGTACCTATTCCGGTCTGTGCAGCGACATGGTCTGCCACAGAATGATGGAAGTGGAAGAGACGGACGGGAGATTGAAGCTGCGTTTTATCATGGATCGATATTCCGTCGAGGTATTTGTGGGAGACGGGGAAAAAGTGAGCAGCACCGTAATCTATACGCCGAGGGAAGCTGACCGGGTCGTATTTGCGTGTGACGGCACGGCAAAGATCGATGTGGTAAAATATGATATAGCCGCAGAGGAAAAGCAAGCGACGTGAAGCGGCATTTGCTTTTCCTGCGGCATCACCGAGCAAACGTCCGATGAAATCGGACAAAGAGCGCGAAAGCGCGAGTTTGCGAGGTTAGATGATATAGCCGCAGAGGAAAAGCAAGCGACGTGAAAAGCAGCAAGCTGCGCCTGACGCTTCAGGAAAGTGCGAGAAATAATCGGAACAACAGGCTGCCGTACGGCAGCAGGCATTCGGGATGCCACTGCACGCCAATGATGGGAAGCGTGCGGTGCAAAACCGCTTCGGGGCAGTCGTCAAATGCAAGCTGGACCGTCTCCAAGCCGCTGCCGATACGGTCAAGCGCCTGATGGTGGCGGCTGTTGACAAGAAGAGACGCACCGTAAAGCGCCTCCAGCATACTTCCTTCGCGAAGTGTGGTACTGTGATAGCGGTCAAAAATGAGAATGTCGGCGGGAGCGGTTTCACAAAGATGGGGAGCGGAAAAGGAGTCAGAGAACGAAAATCCGTCCGTCATACGGCGACATTTCAGATGTACGGCGCGATGCGGATAATGTCCGATCTGCTGTCGTAAGCTGCCGCCAAATGCAAGATTGATGAGATGCATGCCCTTGTCTATGCCAAGCACGGGGCGTCCGGCACGCCGGTAATGCTCCAGCGCGGTTAATTGCAGAAGATCTTCTTCAAGACAGACGTTGCGGGAGCCGTTATTTTTTTGCCCGTAAAGCTGTGGCGTACAATCTCTGTCACCGGGCAGGAGCAGTCCGTCGCAGAGGGGCAACAGACTGTCCTCACACCGGATGATACGGAAGGAGCAGTGCAGGAACGTAAGCATGTTGATATAGTCTGAGAGGTTTTGATGAAGGCTGACAATGGCAATTTGTTTCAAAGGAGAACCACCCGAACTGCTCCGCAGCGGACCGCAAGAGAAGCGGTTGCTGCTTCCTTGCTATTAAGATATGTGCGGCAGCCGGATACGTGCTTTTCCTTTATGACATCAAAAAGAAGGAAATCTTATGCCGAAATCTGTCGCAAATGAGCGAATCCGGCATAAGATAATACAAAATATATTTGGAGAAAATGTATGTATCTGCTATTCGGATGCATGTTTGCAATCGTTCTGTTATCCCTTCTTTTTTGTCGGTACCGAAGAAAAAAAGCATATAAAAAGCTGTGTGCCATGTCCTGCGAAGAAAAGCTTCAAACCTTAGAGACGATCGTTTCGCCGTTCGGCTATTGTTATGATGTGTCGCAGGACTGTTTTTCCACGACCATAAGTGCACCGCAGCGCGCCTTTGGCTATACGGCGCTATTTGACCGCTATGCGCCGCAGTTTGACATGGTTTTTGACTGCCTGCCGGTCTATTTTGACTATCAGGAAAGAACGTGGCTCATCGAATTTTGGAAAGGACAATACGGCGTCAATCTGGGCTGTGAAGTCGGCGTATACAAGGCGGACGGGCTGATCGCGTCTATTTCCAGAAAAACGACGCTCTTTCAAAGCGCGGAGGATGATGAGCTGCTGCCGATGTCCGTCCGTCTGTATCGCAGGGGAACGTTACTTGCGGAAAAGCACGGGCGCCACTGGTGGCTGACCGCGTTTCGCGTAGGAGCCTATTGCGAGCCGCGCGACTTAGAGGTTCAGGCGGGAATCACCTTCCCGAACCCCGAAATGCTGCAAGCCTTTGTCAGGGGGCTGCGCGAGTGCGGAGATGTGGAATATGCGGTCTGCGGGCAGCAGGTCCGGCTTCTGTTTCGTACAGGAGTATCTTATCAGTATCCGTTCTGGCGAAGCATGCGCTGCCGCTATGTGCAATGGAAAAATAAAATATTATGTAAACTTATGGCGCGTATGACAAAGCCGTTTACCTGTGGGATGGACCGGGTGCTTGATCTTTATTTTTGCCTGCCGCGTCTCATTCGACGTGTTTTCTGCCAAGGAAAGCGGGAGCGCTGTTGTAAGAAAAGCTACAGGTGCAGGAGGTCGTGCAGAAGGCGATGAAAACAGGCTGTGAAAGAAGACTGGATAAAAGCTTTCGAAATGCACCTGTGCTTGCGCTGTATCCCGGTTCAAGGATCGTACTGTTCAGCGACTGTCACCGCGGCGTCGGAAATACAAACGATAATTTTTTGAAAAATCAGAATCTTTATATGGCGGCCCTCCGCCACTATTACGAAAGGGGCTTTATGTATATAGAGCTCGGCGATGGCGATGAGCTGTGGGAAAACCGCAGCTTTGACGCCATTTATGAGATCCACGAGGATGTATTTTCCATGCTTTCTCTTTTTGCAAAAGAAAAACGCCTCTATCTTCTTTACGGAAATCATGACCATGAGATGAAAAACGATCGCAGGATACCCCATCACGCCGGTATCATATTAAAGCTGTGCGGATGCACAAAGCAGGGGGCAGGCGGGAAGCCGTACTGCCTGGAGCTGTATCTGACGCACGGCAATCAGGCGGATTTCTTAAATTCTACGTTGTGGCGGCTCTCCCGTTTTCTTGTCCGTTATTTGTGGAAACCGTTAGAGCAGCTCGGCGTGCTGGATCCGACCAGCGCGGCAAAAAATTATCAGTGCAGGGAGAGGAGTGAAAAGCGCCTGTCCCATTGGGCGGTGAAGCATCAATGCTATTTGATCGCGGGGCATACGCACCGACCGGTGCTCGGCAATTCCGAGACGCGCTATTTTAACACCGGAAGCTGCGTGCATCCGTGCTCCGTTACCTGCATAGAGATTGAGAACTGCGAGATTTCGTTAGTCAAATGGCGCGTCGAGGTCAGGGCGGACAATACGCTGTATGTGGTAAGAGAGCGCCTTGCGGGGCCGCTTTCAATGCGGGAATTGTAGGGCTGTAAAAGAACAGGATTATGTTATAATTAACTCGAATATTCATAAAAAAACCAAGCGGAGGGCGTTATGAGTCAGGTGCTTCGCGTTGCGAGAGCGGCGCTTCATGAGTGGGAGGAACCGTGCATATCGGGGAAGCGCGGCTCGGGAGCAATCTTTTTTTCGGGTTGCGTGCTCCGCTGCGTATTCTGTCAGAACAGACAGATTTCGGCGGAGGGCTGCGGAAAGACCATAACGCCGGGTACGCTTGCCGAAATCATGCTCTCCCTGCAAAAACAGGGTGCGCACAATATCAATCTGGTGACACCTACGCATTTTACGGAAGGAATCCGCAGCGCCCTGATCCTTGCTAAGGAGCGGGGGCTTGGTCTGCCGGTTGTTTATAACTGCGGCGGTTATGAGGAGGTCCGGGCGCTTCGGACGCTGGAGGGACTGGTCGATGTGTGGCTGCCGGACTTTAAGTACCTTAGCGCGGAGCTTTCCTCACGTTACAGTCGAAAAGCGGATTATCCGGAGCGGGCAAAGGCGGCGATCTCGGAGATGGTGCGGCAGGCGGGGACATGCAGGTATGATGAGGACGGACTGATGACAACGGGCGTGCTCGTGCGGCATCTGGTGCTGCCGGGACATACGAAAGAGGCAAAAGCGGTGCTGCGTTTCCTTTTTGACGAATACGGGAACCGGATCGCGTACAGCATTTTAAGCCAGTATACGCCCATGCCGTATGTGGCGGCGCATGCGCCCGAGTTAAACCGCCGGCTCACAAAGAGAGAATACGAGCGCGTTGTGGCATACGCGATGGCGCTTGGCATTGAGAACGGTTATCTGCAGGAGGGCGAGGCGGCAAAAGAAAGTTTCATCCCGGCGTTTGACGGGACGGGGGTGCAAAACGGGAATGATGACGGTCATTTTGCCTGAAAGAGCCGCGAAATGTCATGAACAGCCTATTGCCATTTGATAAAAAAGTGGCTATAATAGAAGCAAATATAAAGGATGGCTCGAAACGAGCCGATATATAAAATGACGGGGCACGGATGCCCGAAATGTTGCGTAAAAACGAGGCGCAGAATCAAAGGAGTGAGGGAGATGTCAGTTTATATGAACACAAATTATTCAAGCTTATTTTCAAGTCTTTCCGGAGGCAGTTCAAGCGGGGGAAGCAATTTTCTCGGTATTAATCTTGCGGAGTATGCTTCGATCAAGAGCGGCGCTTATGGTAAGGCGCTGAAAGCGTATTATGCAAAGAACAGTACATCGAAGGTCAGCGGCAGCAATTCGAATGACAACAAGACGAAGGAGACCAACAGCAGCAAGCTTAAGAAAGATACTGCAAAGCAGGCGCTTTCCGAGATCAAGAACGATGCGAGCGATCTGTACTCCGCTGCGAACAAGCTGACAACGACGGGGTCCAAGTCCTTATTTAACAAGAAAGATATTACGACGACGAATGAGGATGGCACCAAGACGACAAAAAATGATTATGACAGGGATGCGATTTATTCCGCTGTAAAGAATTTCGCAAAGGAATACAACGCACTGATTGATTCCGCAAGCAGTGATGCGGCGGGTAAGAGCACATCGAGATCACTTTCCAGTATGATGAATCTGACGGATGTATTTAAGAATCAGCTTGCAAAAGTCGGTATTACAGTTGAGAGCGACGGTAAACTCACGGTGGATGAGGAAGATTTCAAGAAAGCGGATATGCTGAAGGTGAAGGGACTGTTCAACGGCGCCAACTCTTACGCAAGCAATGTCGGCGGCTATGCATCGACGATCGGTTCCAGTGCATCCTCTGACTTAAATTACGGCAAGACCTATACTTCATCAGGATCATACAGTTCGTTTGAGAGCGGTTTGAGCTATAACAGCTATTTCTAAACATAGCGTGGGCTTCTGTTTTGGTAGTGTGTAGGATGTAAAATGTTTGATTTGTTACTGCAGGCAGGTCTGTGGTATATGGGTATATCATGGTGTGAGAAAGTTCCGGAAATATACAATTTCCGGAACTTTTTTGCGACTGAGAATCCAGAGCATGCGGGGAAAAGCAAGGGTTTTGATATACGGGAATGGAAATATTGTCTTTGCTGTGGTACAATGTCGTCAGACATTGTACCGCGCCGAAGCGAAGCGGAGTGCGCATCGGAAAGCATTACCATGATTGCGAAGCAATCATGATACAATGAGCGTTAGCGAGAAGAATGAATTTACTCATTCGGCGAGCGGCGAATGCAGATCATGAATCGAAGATTCATGATACAATGAGAGGAATTCTGTATAGACGTTGAAAGAAAAAAGGAATCTGTAATGAATCAGGTGCTATGGAAAAAAGATAGTATATCGTTAATCGGACGGGTGTCGGCTGTTATGCTGTCGATGCTTTTTCTGATGTCGGCGCTTTCCGGCTGTGCGATAAATGAGAAGGAGACCGAAACAAATCCGTCGGAGGAAGTGGGACAGTCCGGAGAGGTGGAACAATCCGGGATGGAAGAAGGCACTGCTGATGTGCCGCTCCAAGGGATTCCAGAAGATTTGGCTGATGTCATACTCCATGGGATTCCTGAAGATTTGGTTGATATCACATTCCAAGAGATCCCGGAAGAATGGGAGAGGGTGAACAGTTTTCTTATTTATCCGCTCAGGGCTTATCGTGCACCGGAGGAGTCGGGCGGAGTGTATGGGAACTATCGCCGTACATCGCTGTATACGGTCCTGCAGGATACAGGAGAAATCGTGCGGTTTCGCAGTATGTTCTTTTGGCCTGAAGACGGAATCGTGGAAATCTGGGATGAAATGCAAGATGAGCCGATATTTGCATCTAAGGCCATCCTGAAAGAGGACGGTGAGCCGGAAAATGGGGACTATTACGATCACATATTACGGTATGGAGGGTGGCCTGAGATTTCCTGTGATGTTTTCGGTAAAATTGTCTATGCAGGAGAAGACGATTCTCTTCATGGGGCGGAATATGCGGGAAAAGAGGAATTTTTGGAAGCGATGGGCTTCGCGGGGGAAGAGCCTTTTTATGCACGTGACGGGGATATGTGGGGACATTCTGCGCTGGAGCTGTATTATGACGAGTCCTCAGGAAGGGGCTGTGGTCTATCCTATGCGTATAACATGAGTTATGAAGGAGAGCTGATGCCTAAGGCCGTTTATGGATGGAGTTTTGACCATGTGGGGCATGGTGAGTTTGTGCATGACCCGTACCTGCTTGAGATGATAGGCGGCGGAACGGGAAAGAGTTTTCAGGACTATACGGAAACCTATCAGTATCGGGCGGATGGCAGACTGAGGCGTTTTTTAACCGAGGGGATGATGGATCATGAGAGCGGGGCGGCAATGACGACACTGCTGGAACTCCGATATGAGTACCGCGATGGCGGGAGTCTGGCAGTCCGCTATTACCATCATAACCATTTGGTACGGTCGAGTACCGATATGATCATAAACAGTTATTATGACGAGCAGGAGCGTCTTATGTATGAGAACCACTATATCACGCACGGTTCAGTGGAACACTATTATATCTATCGGAATGGCAGCAGTCGTCCGGCGTATTGCCTCATTCTGGACAGTTACGGCACCTATGGGGTACGGCTGATCGAATATGAAAACTGAGAGTGGTTTCTTAGTATGTAGAGAAAGGGAACGAATATGATATTCGGAAAACATATCAACAGATATTATTTGAAGTATGCCGGCTGGCTGATTTTGGGATTGATGTCGCTGGTTGTAGTGGATTATCTGCAGTTGGAGATCCCGGAATTGTACCGTTTGGTGATCAACGGTATGAACAGTGGAAGTGTCAATGCGGAGGGAGTGCAGAAAGCATTTGATATGGATTTTCTGCTAGACGGCATCTGCATGCCAATGACAGGGATCATTATCGCGATGGTTTTCGGACGCTTCTTGTGGCGCGTATGCTTTTTTGGCGCTGCGGTGCGTCTGGAGGCAGATCTGCGCAATCGGATGTTTGATCATGCCAAGGACTTGAGCAGAGAATACTATCAGGTAAACAAGGTAGGAAATCTGATGAGTCTGTTTACCAATGATCTGGATACCGTGCAGGAGTGCTTTGGGTGGGGCGTCATGATGTTTTTTGACGCGCTGCTTTTGGGTGTGCTGGCGGTGATGAAAATGTGGCGGATGGATCCGGTCCTGACGGTGTTGTCCTTGATCCCTATGGCTTTTTTGCTGGCAGCGGCAACGATCATCGGAAAACAGATGATGAAAAAGTGGGACATCCGGCAGGAGGCTTTTTCGAAGCTTTCGGACTTTTCCCAAGAGAGCTTTTCCGGCATTGCGGTCATCAAAGCCTTTGTCAAGGAGGCAAAGGAACTGATGGCATTTCAAAAGCTGAATGAGGAGAATGAGAAAGCCAACATGGATCACACCAGATCTTCCGTTCTGCTCAGGATTATGGTGACGATGTTTGTAGAGAGCGTCATCTGTGTGATTCTGGGTTATGGCGGCTATCTTGTGTACCGGGGCAGGTTCAACGCCGGACAGCTGGTGGAGTTCATCGGCTATTTTAACGCTGTTATCTGGCCGATCATGGCGGTTTCCGAGCTGATTGATATGACTTCACGGGGCAAGGCATCTCTGGAGCGTCTGGGTGAGCTGCTCGATGCGGAAATTGATGTAAAAGACAGGGAAGGTGTCGGAGCGCTTATGAATGTGCGGGGTGATATCGAGTTTCGAAACTTGACGTTCCGCTATCCGGGCGGTGAGTATGATGTGTTGAAAAACGTATCTTTTAACATAAAAGCAGGGGAAAATGTGGGACTGGTGGGTAAAACCGGTTCCGGCAAGACGACACTGGTGGACTTGATCCTGCGTACCTATCAGGTTCCGGACGGCACATTATTCGTTGACGGACAGGATGTGAATGATGTCAGGATTCGCGATCTGAGAGAAAACTGCGCCTACGTGCCGCAGGATAATTTCCTGTTTTCCGATACCATTGAACACAATATTGCTTTCGGGTTGGATACTTATCGCAGAGAGGCCGTTGCGGAGGCAGCCGTACTTGCCGATGTGGACAGCAATATCAGGGAGTTTCAGCAGGGCTACGATACCATGTTAGGCGAGCGGGGCGTCACGGTCTCCGGTGGTCAGAAGCAGAGGATTTCCATTGCCCGGGCGCTGATGAAGGACGCGCCGATCCTGATTTTGGATGATTCCGTATCCGCCGTTGATACCAAGACCGAGGCGGCGATTCTTGAAAATCTGAGGAAGACCAGACGGGGGAAGACGACCATTTTGATCGCACATCGCGTTTCTACTATTGAGAAGATGGATCAGATCTTATTTCTTGAGGAAGGAAAACTGCTGGCGGCGGGAACGCATGAACAATTATATGCGGACTGTCCGGAATACCGCAAGATGGTGGAGCTTCAGAAGCTGGAGGAGGAAGGAGATGGCGGTAATGAATGAGTATTTACCCGTTTTGATCGTGGGTGCGATCATTGGCACCTTTACAATTGTATTCCTGCTTGCTTACGGAGCGTTGCGGAAGGTCAAAGAGGATCCTGAGCTGGATCGGAATATGCCGGATAAGGAAATTGTCGGGCGGCTGCTGTGCTATGCGAAACCTTATTGGAAAAGCTTTGTGCTGGTATTTTTTGTCATGGTGTTTTCTATTGTGTATGATCTGTTGTCCCCGCTGATCATCGGACGGATTCAGGGGCTGATCAAAAATGATTTTGCATTGGAGCAGCTGTATGTCATGGTCGGGGCGTATGCGGGGATTCTGGTAGTGTCTTTGATCTGCACCTATTTGCAGGCGATGATCTTACAGAAAACAGGGCAGAAGATTTTATCCCAGATACGGCTGGATGTGTTTACGCATATTGAAAAGCTCAGTCATGAGCAGTTGAACAATATTCCCGTGGGGAAATTAGTGACCAGAGCAGTTAATGACCCAAATGCCATTTCCTATATGTTCACGAATATCTTGGTGACATTGGCAAAGAATGCCATGGTCATCGTGGGCGTGCTGGGCGCCATGCTCATGCTGAATTATGCGCTGACCCTGATGGTATTGTGTTTTGTACCGTTTGTGGTGCTGTTTACCGTGATCTTCCGGCAGTTTTCCCGCCGGGTGCACCGGCAGGTCAACAATGCCACCACGGACATCAACACCTATTTGTCCGAAAATTTGTCCGGCATGAAGATCACGCAGATTTTCAACCGGGAGGAGCAGAAGCTGAATGACTTCCTTGGTCGAAGCCGGAAATTGCAAAAAGCAAAACTCAATCGGATGTTTGTCTTTGGTATTTTTCAGCCCATGGTTTATATGATCTACATTTCCTCGAACTTGTGTCTTTTTTATTTTGGTGCAAAGGGCTATATCAAGGATATTCACTATTTCGGCCAGGTGATCGACAGCAGTGTCATGGTGTCTTTCTATATGTATATTTCGCGGTTTTTCAATCCGATTCAGGCGCTGGCGGAGCAGTTTGATATGTTGCAGCGCTCCTTTGCCGCGGCAGAAAAAATCTTCACGATCCTGGATATGGAGCCGGAGGTGGTTGACGAGCCGGATGCGATGGAGATGCCAAAGCTTCGGGGCGAGATCGAATTTCGGGACGTGTGGTTTTGCTATAAACCCGGGGAGTGGGTGTTAAAAGGCGTCAGTTTCCATGTGGAGCCGAAACAGACGGTTGCTTTTGTCGGCGCAACAGGTTCCGGAAAGACCACAATCCTCAGCCTGATCTGCCGCAATTATGAGATTCAAAAGGGGCAGATCCTCATTGACGGCATTGATATTCGGAAAATCAAAATATCTTCCCTAAGACGCCACTTTGGGCAGATGCTTCAGGATGTGTTCCTGTTCTCCGGTGATATACGCAGCAACATTCTGCTGCGCAAGGAGGGTGTAACCGACGAGGAAGTGTGGGAGGCATGCCGATATGTCAATGCGGACGCTTTCATCGGCAAGCTGGAGCACGGTCTGGATGAAGTCGTGCGGGAGAGAGGAAATAATTTCTCTGCCGGTCAGCGACAGCTCCTTTCCTTTGCACGCACGATCATTCACAAGCCGGCGGTCATGATCCTCGACGAGGCGACCGCAAACATTGACACGGAGACGGAGCTGCTGATTCAGGACAGTCTGGAAAAAATGAAGAATATCGGTACGATGCTGATTGTAGCGCACAGGCTTTCCACGATTCAGCATGCGGATAATATCATCCTGTTATCCCACGGTGAGATTGTGGAGCAGGGCAGCCACCAGCAGCTTCTGCATCAAAAAGGAAGGTATTATGACCTTTATACGCTGCAATATCATAAGCAGCAGCTCAGTTCGTGAGCGGTTGATTGGTCGGTTCGCAGAAGCAAATAGAAATAGTAGGAGATCATAAGAGAAGATCATCGAAGAAAATAGGAATAAAGAACTAGAAAAAAATCACTAAAATTTATTGACATTTTGCAGGAAAGCAGGTATGATATTAGTTGCGCGCAGGAATGGCGGAATTGGCAGACGCGCAGGCTTCAGGTGCCTGTTGTAGCAATACAGTGAGGGTTCAAGTCCCTTTTCCTGCATATGCGGAAGTGTCGGAACTGGCAGACGAGCAAGACTAAGGATCTTGTGATAGCAATATCGTGTGGGTTCAAGTCCCATCTTCCGCAGTTGTTGAGAGTGAGGAAACCTTGGTAAATACTGAGGTTTCCTTGTTTTTTGTTTCTTATTGATTTGAACACGTTTGAAGATATTTGAACACGTCGCCGATTTTTCCGCTAATAGCCTGCTCATAAGCATCGGAACGCTTATCAATGGAAGAAGTAGCGTGCATATAGTATTTTTCGGTTGTGGAAAAATCTTTATGCCCTGCAAAAATCCGCAGTTCCTCATCAGACAGCGCCCGGGATTCTCCCATGTTGGAAATACAGGTTTTACGGATGGAATGATTTCCCTTTTGCGTCGTTTTGATCATCCGGTTCAAACGTCTTAATACGTTATTGATGGCATCATTGTGCATTCGTTCGCCGGTTTTGTCCAACAGCAGATATTCTGAATGGAAACCCCGCTGTTCGTTTGCCTGTACTATCATGGAAAGAAATACTTTTGCGTTTTTGGTCAGAAATAATTCCCTGTCAGCATTTAGCGTTTTTCCATGAGGAACGATTTCATAGCCATCACGTATGATCTCACCATTTGTCGATTTTCTATAATATTTTACTTCTTGGCGCTGGATATGCACCAAAGTCTCCGAAAAATCGGATGTTTTTAAGGCAACGACTTCTCCAACACGTAATGCCAGTGTAAAATTGAGACAAACTCCAAGGTATGCCGTATTTCCCGTCTTTTCATATTGGCTTAAAGCCGTGCAGATGAGCCGCTTTTCTTCATCATCAACATACACCTGCTCTGTCTGTTTTTTTTCGGGCTTGACAGCAAATTTTTTATAGGAAATGTTGCGGATGGTTCTAGAGACGTTGCGCATGAGGAGGTCTGAGTCAATTGCATAATCATATAACATGTTCATGAGCGTTTTCATCTCTTTATATTTTCTGGAGGTTAATCCACGCTCTGCAATCTGATCCAGAAACCAACTTTTCAGCTTTGAAGTGGAAATAGAATCAAACTTGCATTTGACAATGTCCGCATCTTTGTAATAAGTATTCCAGACCCAGTCCAGCTTATGGGCATTTGCGAGCGATGTCTCTTTTGCTTTGTAATCTAAAAATGAGGGATATAGTTTCTCAAAAGTATCTACTAAGGTTGTCTCTTCTAACTGCTTATAATAATCGATGATTTTCTTTTCCAGATTTTCTTTTGAGACACTTGTGATAGCCTTTCTTTTTTCACCTTCTTTCTTTGGCGGCAAATAGGTTCTGTAGCGGTTGTCGTGTTCTGAATAATATATTTCGTAGGGATGTTGCTCTAAATAGTGTTTTTTATCCATATTCGCTATATCATTCAGCGCATCATCTATCTCTTTTATACTAACAAGGTTGATAAATGCTGTCAACGCTTCTTCATCCGAAAGATTGTTTCTTGTTTTCAGAATATTCAATGCTTCAGCCCGCGATATGGAAGCCATTTCAGAGCACACCTCCTTCCTACAGATTTCCTGTTTCATGGGAATCATGTCCTGCTGCGAGGGCAGGACATGTCCTATCATTGTTTTGCTTACAACATCCAAATAGAGTGATGTTGTTGTGATTTAAGGATTTTCACCAGATGAAATTTAGCAAAACATACAAAACGCTACTAAATACAAAAGCATAATACGATAAATGTTTCTTAATGTCAATAGAGTCTTTACTAAAATGGAAGCAATAATCATAAAAAGCTACAACGAAAAGAAACAATTTGGATAAAAATGTTTGACTTATGAAACAAGATAGCATATAATAGAGCATAAATAGAAATATGTGAGGTGACGATTCATGCATACCTTTGGAGAGAAACTGAAAAGAGTATGTGACAAAAAAGGAATATCGAGGCAACAGCTTGCAGATAAACTGGGAGTTACCTGCGCGGCTATTAATCAATGGATGAATGGAAAGCGCGTGCCGAAGGGGAAGACTGCCTGCAAAATTGCGGATGCATTAGAAGTTCCGGTTACGAATCTGGTTAATAAATTTCCACGTAGTGATGAAATGGAGGGAACGTTCAGGAGAATCGTAGAAGATTTGTCGCGGGAATGTGAGCGGTTGGAAATAGTTGATGTTGCTCTATCGGAATTGGAGGGGCGGTCCTATGATGATGAAATTGAAGCGATAGAAAAATGGAAAGAGTTCCTTGATGAAACGTTTAACAGTATCATCTCTTTTGCTATCGCGAATCCATGTGGTTTTTATAATGAGTCAGAAGAATTAAAGGAGAGTCTGGATGGCGAAGGCACCAGCCACGATAAAGAAGAACGAATTGTAAAAGGCGCTGATCAAGTGAATAACGATGTTCAGAATGAACTTGAACACATATCACAGAATATGTTGATGGCAATGGAGAAATCTGATATACCGAAAGCTCAGTATGAGATGCTAAAAGAGCTTACACCCCACATATTGCCTGCAGTATATAAGACTACGGCATATGCCATTCAGACAGAGAGTGGTAAGGTTTCTGATGAAGAAAAAGCATTACTTGTATTGTACGGAAAACTTAATTCCAAGGGGCAGAAAGTTGCAGCAGAACGCTTGACAGAGCTGACTCAGGTTCAATCTTACACAAAACCCGTAATCGAAGAGGGGGATGAATTTTAATATATACTGTATTCTATCCTATTGCAGCATGGAAAAGCTTGGTAAGGTGCTGGGCATTTTTATTTGGTGACGGTAGGGAGATGATGAGATATGTCTGATGTCCTGTGTCAGACGATGCTTCCGCTTAATACTTGATAACTCAATATGGCTTAACAAATAAGGGTAGGCGAAAATTCCGCAAATATTCTGCACCTGTTTGATATGAAGTTCCCACATGAGCAGGCGTCGAAATAGCGGAAAAGACACGGAGCATATCTCTGATATAATCAATGGTGTGATTTATGCGCGGAAAGTAAGTTATAAAAAATTCATAAAAGTTTTGTTGCATTGGCAGAAATAAGATAATAAAATACAAATAAGAAAGTATGAATTGTTACAGATAAGCCAAACTAACAGAGGAGGTGTTTCTTATGGCAACTTCGAGCATCACGAAAAATTTTGTCATTTCCGGCAAAGAACAGGTGGAGATGTTTGTCAATGCGATTGAAGAATCTGCCAAAAACCGTCCTGTTCATATACC
>CAMWSU010000046.1 GCA_947176965.1 uncultured Lachnospiraceae bacterium
GTTATATCCGTATATTGATGCAAACTTTCTGATATTTAGCAGAATAAATAAAAGAATTGACATTTTGGAAAGAATCACGCAATTAGATACTGATAAAATTAATTCTAATTTAGCACTACAAGATGAATATAATTCCATCATTGAGGAAATTAGCGCGATACAAGATAAATCTGTTGGTTCAATCACAACAAGACAAGATACAACTAATGAAAAAACTATTAAGTTTATTTCAGGTGGGCTCTTATTATGGTTTGTAAGCCTGCTTGTATTATTTCAAAAAAATAAAAGAGAAAGTATTTCTATTTTCAAGAGAATAATCAATAATTTTTTGGCCACCGCTTTATGTGTTGCATTAGGGTATTTATTAGCTCTTGTGGGAAGAAGTATACCAACAATTATAAATGTATGGATAAATGCAATTGCATTTCCATGTATTCAAATAGCTATCATTGCATTGATGGTTTACGGAAGTTCAAACAATCATAAAAAAGAATAAAAAACCATTGTTTCATATATGCTATTTCATGTATAATAAAATCATCAAATAAAGGGAAGTGAGAATATGGCACCGGAAGCACAAACCATCATCAGTAACAACATGATAAATAACAGTTATTCTGAACATGACGCTATCCATGCTTTATATAAAGAACTTGAAAAAGGTGTTCAAAGCATGAAAAATGGAGAAATATATACGATAGAAGAGGCATGGGAGGAAATCGATAAAATATAATGCCTATGGACAAACCGAGTAAATACAGGGTTCTTTTGTCAAAAGATGCCCTTGAAGATATTAAAGAAACCAAAAAATATATTCTTACCACTTTTCGATATCGGGAATATGCAGATGATTTTTCCGAAAAAATCAAGAAAGCAATAAATAAGCTGAATGTATTTCCGACTGGCTATGAAAGTACAGGATATGTAATAGAGGGCTTGGAGATTTATTTTAAACCATACAGTACATATTTGATTTTCTTTGTCATTGAGAATCATACTGTTACAGTTATCCGTGTATTGAAAGATAGAATGTATTGGCAGTCAATTATCATGAAAATGCAAAAAATTAACAGATAGAAATGGAGGATGATGTAACCATTGACATTACAATTCGGTCATCCTATAATGAGCTATGGAAAAGGAGTTGACCGAGATGCAGATTTCAAGCAGATTTACCATAGCAATCCATATTTTTGCCTGCATTGATGTTTTTGGAAAGGATTATAAGATAACCAGTGATTTTCTGGCAGGCAGCGTAAATGTAAATCCTGTCGTCATCAGACGGCTGCTGACCCAGCTAAAAGCAGCGGGACTGATCACAGTGGCAAGGGGAACCGGCGGTGCGGCCATAGCGAAGCCATTGGATGAAATAACGTTTTATGATGTATACTTAGCTGTGGAGTGTGTTGAGGATAATCAGTTGTTTCATTTCCATGATAATCCGTCTGCGTCCTGTCCGGTTGGGAGAAATATTCATAAAGGCTTGGATGACAAACTGGAACGGGTGCAGGCGGCAATGGAACGTGAAATGAAAAGCATCACGATAAAGGATGCCAAAGAGGATATAGAAAAATACATTGCTATGGAAAGTTCCGCGACGAATAAACCATAAAATAGATACTACGCTTAAGAGCCATTTTTCGATTGAAATACGGCTCTTAAATTTTTAGATAAAATCCAATGTAACTATTGACATTACAATAAAGGCGTGATAAAGTTCTTATTGTAATAATAATAGTTACAACAACTGAGCGCTGTTTTACAAATTGCCCGAATGGGGCAGTTCGCGGGCTGTTGGCAGCATGGGGGATTCGTATGACACAGGAAGAAAAAAGAGAATTTCTGATAAGCAGGCTGTTAAAAGAACAGCCACGGTATGCACAAATGAAAATGCCGGTTGAAGCACGGGAACAAAAGAGGCTGCTGCGCTCCCTGTTCAATATCCGTATGCCGGAACCAATCGGAGAAGATTTTATAAAGATACAGGATGAATATTTACGGTCCGAAACAGAAGAAAAAGGGATAACGGAGCTTTCCGAGCTGTCTCAGGTAGAGCAGGGTATTTATTTATGGCAGGGCGACATTACAACCTTAAAGGTGGATGCAATTGTGAATGCCGCAAATAGTCAGATGCTGGGGTGTTTTTGCCCCTGCCATGGATGCATAGATAATGCAATCCATACTTATGCCGGGATTCAGCTTAGAAATGAATGCAATGCGCTTATGGAAGAAAAGCGTAAACTATATGGCAGGAATTATGAAGAGCCGACAGGCAGGGCAGTGATTACAAAGGGGTACAATCTGCCATGCCGCTATGTGATACACACAGTCGGACCGATTATTTCAGGGCGGCTGCAGAAAAAGGATTGCGAACAGCTTTCGGACTGTTATCGTTCATGCCTTGAAGCGGCTTTGGAAAATGAGGTTAGAAGCATCGCGTTTTGCTGTATTTCAACAGGGGAGTTTCATTTTCCTAATGACAAAGCGGCACAGATCGCAGTGGAAACGGTCAGGGAGTTCCAGAGAGCACACAGGGGGCGAATGGAGGTGGTGTTTAATGTCTTCAAAGATATTGACTATGAAATCTACAGAGAGTTACTTACACAAAATAGAGCGGCTGAAAAATGAACTTCGAGATGCGGATGCAATTTTAGTCGGTGCAGGGGCAGGACTGTCTACGGCGGCAGGACTGACTTATTCAGGAGAACGGTTTCAAAAGTATTTTTCTGATTTCGCAGATCAATATGGCATACGGGATATGTATTCAGGCGGTTTTTATCCCTTTGACAGCATGGAAGAATATTGGGCATGGTGGAGCAGGCAAATCTGGTATAACCGCTATCAGCTGCAGAGTACAGAAGTTTATAGAGATCTATATGATTTGATAAAGGACAAGAATTATTTTGTGCTGACGACCAATGTGGATCACCAGTTCCAGCTTGCGGGTTTTGATAAAAAAAGATTATTCTACACACAGGGCGATTATGGATTATGGCAATGCAGCGAGCCCTGCCACCAAAAAACCTATGACAATGAAGAAACAGTACGGCAGATGATAGAGCTGCAAAAGGATAGGAAAGTGCCGGCGGAGTTGATTCCGCATTGCCCTGTCTGCGGCAAACCCATGACCATGAATTTAAGATGTGATGATACTTTTGTGCAGGATGATGGGTGGTATGAGGCAAATCAGAGATACGGCGATTTTGTGCGCAGGCATGAAAATCTGCATATTCTGTATCTTGAATTAGGAGTTGGTGCAAATACACCGGGAATCATAAAATATCCCTTTTGGCGGGCAACTGCACAGAATGAAAGAGCTGTTTATGCATGTATCAATTATGGGGAGGCAGCCTGCCCCAAGGAGATCGAAAAACAATCCATTTGCATTGATGAAGATATAAAGACGGTCTTACCTGCATTAATGTAGTGAAAATACCGGCAGATTAACAAAATCAAGAAACTTCATTGCCCTTAAATTTTTAGTATGTTATACTGTAATGCGTTACACAACTCTGTTTTCGAAAGGGGGCGATTGACATGAAATCATATCAGAAGAATATGGGTCGTGATAAATCCGGAAAAGAGGAGGTGGTTTCATATTGACGGATAGAAGCTTTAGCTTCAGAAAGGACTTATATGCTAAAATTAAAATATTTATATGAAAACTATGACCTTGCAAAGTTTGCTTTGAAAAATTGGGACTATGATACAGACACTCTTGACGAGTATCTGCAACATTTTCGGATTTCCTCCAATGCAGTTTACCCTTTTTTGTGGCAAGGAAATATGCGGTTTCTGCGCCTTTCTCCTGTGTCAGAGAAAATGGAGAATAATCTGAAAGGCGAATTGGAATTCCTGTGCTATCTGCAAAGCAGGAGTTACCCTGCCGTAATTCCGGTTGCATCCAATTCAGGTGAACTTGTTGTGACACTTGATTCAATCTGGGGAAAATATTATGCAAGTGTTTTTAAGGCGGTTGATGGAATTTGCATTGAAAATACCGACTTTAACGAACATATTTTGTTTGCGTATGGAAGGGCTCTGGGACAGCTTCATGTACTATCCACTGAATATTCCCCGGAAAACAAAAAATGGACATATCGTGATGCTCTGCTGTGGATTGGGAAAGCGCTGGAAGAATACCATGCCCCTGACAAAATGTTGGCAGAGTTAAAGGAAGTGCAGCAGGCGTTGAGTGAACTTCCACAGACAGGCGATACTTTTGGATTGATTCATTACGATTTTGAGCCGGATAATGTATTTTGGGATGAAAACAACCAATGCTGCACCGCGATTGACTTCGAAGACGGTATGTATCACTTCTTTTTGGTTGACTTAGAGCAGGCGCTGGACGCACTGATGGAAAACATTCCCACAGACGGACAATCAATCGCAAAAAATGCTTTCCTGCAAGGGTATCAAAGCGTAAAAACGTTAGAACCCGATTATGCTGAAAAGCTCAAACTGATGCGGCGATTCTGTAATCTGTATTCTTATGCAAGACTGATTCGCTGTGTTGCCGAAGAATATTCCAATGAGCCGGATTGGATGGTTGAGTTGAGGGAGAAACTGCATAGGAAAATAAAACTTATAGAAAACGGTGTAGCCGGATAAAGGGAAGTACGGTAGGGCGCTGCAGCTTTCATCCTAACTTGTGATGAGGGCTGCAGCGCTTTTGCATTTACGGAGCAGGGGTATCATTTTCATTATTGACGTAATTTTTTTAATTTGATAGCATTAATCAGAGAAGGCGCCCACTCAAAAGAATAGCAGGAGGTTATAGAAGATCATATGAATGAAAAAATTTATCAGCGTTATTTAGAAACCAGTGTTTACACATATGTAGGGATGTATAAAGAGTTTGTACGATCGTTGCCGGATGACATACCTTCCATAGGAATGTTGGTTTGTGATCAGATTACTCACCCATCTATGTATTTCACAGAGCCATCTCCTTATTTAGAAGATACTTATTTTGGAAAATTTGCGTCCTACCCGAAGCATCGTTTTAAGAATGAAGATGAATTATATATCACTGCTGTTGCAATGATTGCCGGCATTCTTCGTTTAGACGAAACGGGATTTACAAAGAATCGGGACGTGACTAAAAGAATTACCGTATCCTGCCGACAGGCTTCCGTATTATTTAGCGCAATTTTGAAAGCAAAGGGAATCCCCTGCCGTTCAAGGGCCGGTTTTATGGATTTTGGTGATGCCGGTGAGAGTTATATGGAACATTGGGTGAATGAATATTGGGATTTTGACAAAAACAGGTGGGTTTTGGCAGATGTTGACGGCTATTATGAATATGAATACCGTTTTGGTTACAGTCAATTTGATTTACCACGCCGAAAGTTTGTAACTGCTTCTGAAGCATGGCTTGGTTTGAGAAAAAATACGTTGAATAAAAAATTAGACGTTTTCTCACCAAATCCTTTGGAAGGTGTCTGCGAATACTTGTTTATGGATTTTCATGCATTAATGAACAACGAAATCTTTTATTCGTATCAACCCTTGTATCTTCGTGGCGGAATACAGACATTGAATGAAAGTGAATTGTGTGAACTTGATCATTTGGCGGAATTGTTGGCAGAACCTGATAAAAATATAAAGGAAATAGAACATTTGTGGGATACAAATGAAAAGCTGTCTCTTTTAACGAATCATACACAAAACGTTTATTATGATACTTTTTCATAAATAATGGATTTACAATTCCTACATGAATGTGATTGAGGTATTATATTAGCGATACAAATTGGATTTAATGGGGGTGACAAAAGAATGTAGGTAAGGGCGGAGGCCGGTTCTGCGGCATCCGCCCTTATTTAACTGTTCACATATCTAATATCAGATTTTGAGTTTACATAAAACGGGAAACGGTCTCCGGAACATTGTTACACGTTCCTGGCAACTCTCTGCCGTGTGACTTCGTACATTAAGATGGAAGCCGCACAACTTACATTGAAAGAAGATGCATAGGATTGTTCTGCCATCGGTATGGTGCAGAGTAAGTCGCACGAATCCTTGAAGGCTTTGTTCAATCCCATTGTCTCGTTGCCCATCATCAGCATCAGTGGTCCCGACAGGTCTGAGTCATATAACGGCAGTTCCTGATGCGCGGTTGTGCCGACGACTTTGAATCCGGGGTATTTATTTTTTAAGCCGTCGATATAGGCAAAAAGAGTCTGATTGTCTGATACGCGGATGACCGGCATATTAAAAAAAGACCCCATTGCCGAAACGACCACATTCGGATCATACAGATCAACCGCATGTCCCGTGATAATGAGCGCGTCCGCGCCTAAAGCGTCGCAGGAGCGGATCATGGTGCCTAAGTTTCCCTTGTTGGACGGTCTGTCAAACAATACAAGAAAGGGATTCTTCGAAAGGGTGAGGTCATCCAGATTGTCCTCGCGCATTTCGATCAGAGCTAAAAGCTCGGACGAGTCTTCTTTTTCGCTTAAATCCCGCATCAGCTCCGGCGTCAGGCAGAAGTTTTCCTTCGTGTGAACGGTTCGGATCATATCCGCGGCCCAGTCGGATAAATTGTTTTTATCGTAGATCAGGGATTTGATATGCCAGTTGTTTTTCACGGCTTCGTTTAAGCTGCGAACGCCCTCAACGAGAAATTCGTTATATTTATAGCGCTTGTTGCGGTTGGTCTTTAAGGTTTCAAATTTTTGATAGGCATTATTTTTGCTGTATAGCTTTGTTTCCGTCATAAGATTGATGATCCGTACCTTTCTGATTCAGTTGATGGCTGAACCGATAGATATAGTATATAATCTTTAGGTGAAAAACACAAGATTAGTAATTGATCATCGCGTATTCAGAAATACTGCGATGTATTCTATAATATGTGAAAATTGGAATCTAAAAGTATACGTTATTTTTGTGCAACAATAGAAATCCATGCTGGCAGAGCTGCCATAGGATTGTGTTGCCAGTTATTGATTTTTGTAAGTTTTTCTTTCTTCTGTTTTATTAATTCCCCATACGAAAACCAAAATGAAGCATTTACAGCCTGCAACTCTTCCATTTCCGTTATAGATAACCGTGCCCATATCATCGCATTAATTAAATCCTGCACACGCCAATGACAGTGCGGCATGGTTTCTTCATATGACTTTATGATTTTAGGCTCTTTCCAAGGTTCACCCGTAAAAGGACGGTTAAACGGATGGATATCAAACATAATCGAAAGTCCGGTTGGCTTTAATACCCTATATATGTTTTTATACATCGCCGCTATATCCGCAATCCAGGTATGTGTACCGTTTGATGTAAACACCAAGTCAAAGCTGTTATCTTCAATATTCGAAAGCTGTGCTGTATCATCACAGACATAACAAATATTTAGGTTTAATTTGTTTGCAATTTCTTGCGCATGTTCCAATTGCCTCTCGCTTATATCAGCGGAAGTAACCTCTGCACCCCATAATGCAAATGCAAAAGCGGCATGATTATCTCCACTTGAAGGTAATAGTACCTTCTTCCCGTGCAAATCGGGCATATATTTATTTATCAACTGATATACTGAAGGATGAAAAGCGCTAGCTGGCTCTTTAACCAATTCTCCAATTTTGTCATCTGATCTGAGTGACTGATACCAGTCTGAGTCTGCTGTTTCATTCCAATTTTCTTTGACTTGCTTTAACCATTTATCCATTGCAGCGTCTCCCTTTTGCATTCCTATTTTGGTAACATGTACTGTGAACTATACGGTACAGAAATATAAGACAATATGCGGAACGTGCGGACATGTATTCAGCACCAGAGAAGAAAGAATTTCCGAAACACATTCCATACATCATTAACAAGGGGGCGGCTTTTAGCCGCCCCTCTTTGCGTGCGAATAAGAACTTCTTAAACCCTGAAAGAAATATCAAAGCATTTCTTTGAAAGAGTTTGCGTCCAGCCAACTCTTTTTTACGTATCCGACCGCAGCGCGATGACCGGATCTTTTTTGGAGGCGATCCGCGAAGGGAACAGTCCGGCGATCACGGTGAGCAGCATGCTGATGACGACGAGAATGACTGCACCAGCGACGGGGAGCTTGGCAACGCCCTTAATATCTGCCAGATGTTCAATAATGAGGTTGATCGGAATATCCAAAAGCACGGTCACGAGAATACCGATCATGCCGGCGCTGAAGCCGATGATCAGAGTTTCCGCATTGAATACGCGGGAAATATCGCGCTTCGATGCGCCGATACTGCGCAGGATACCGATCTCCTTTGTGCGCTCCAGCACGGAGATATAGGTAATGATACCGATCATGATCGAGGACACCACAAGGGAGATGCCGACGAATGCGATCAAAATGTAGGAGATCGCATTGATGATCGTGCTGACGGAGGACATCAAAAGACCGACATAGTCAGTATAGCTGATGACCTTGCCATCTTCGCCTGCGGCGGTCATTGAATCGTTGTAGGCTTCAATGATGGAAATGATCTTGTCTTTATTTTCAAATGAATTTGCATAAAGCCGGATGGAGGACGGCGTATCAAGGTCGGTCACGCCCAACAGTGTTAAGTTGCCCTCGTAAGTCGCGTCGGTATACTGCGCCCCCATGATGGAGGAAAACATTTGCAGAATTTCCTCCTCGCTCATCACGGAGAAATACTGCATCATGGTCGCCTGTTCCTCCGGAGAGAGCGTCGCGGCATAGGCATTCACGTCATCCATTGTAAATTCCGGCGCTTCGCTGTCGTCTGTGGAAAATTCGATACCCGTGAAGACGTCGATGTCAGGATTTTCTTTTTGTGCGCGGACGATCTCGGAAGCGTTTGTCTCATTGATGACATAGGTGGTCAGGTCCGAGGTATAACCGAGTGTTCCGGTGATGCTGCTTGCGACCGCTTCCTCGTTCGGGCGGATAATGCCGACAATGCGTACGTCGATACCCTGATCGACGACGGTGCGCAGCGTATCGCTCTTTTTGCTCAGATCCGTCCATGTGCCGGTGGCTTCGTCGTATGAATAATAGTCGGACGGCAGAACAAGCTTAAATGAGGTCGAGAGCATTTCATCATAAGAAAAGCTGACCTGCGATGTCTCAAAGCTCTCGCCGCGGATGAGCGAATTCATGATGTCGGAAAGCTCATCCTGAGATTTTAAGTTCAGGGAATAGAGCACATAGTCGCTGATCTCGTTGTTTTGATCGACTACGAGTACCAGCTCGTCATAGCGCTCCGGCCATCTTCCGGCAACCACGTCATACTGGGAGTTCAGAAGCTCCTGATCGCCGATCAGCTCCTCAAAAATAATATTGCGGCTATAGGCAGAGTTCATCGTGCTTCCGACATTGTTATTGTAGGTAACGCCCATCATATCGTCCATGAGGTTCGAGGGGTTGACCTTGATAATGTCCTCCGACGTATCCGAAGAATACAGATTGACGGAAATCGGATAACCGTATTGCACCGCGCTCAGGTAGTTGTTGATCTCATTGGTCTCGTCTTCGAGATATTCCTTGAAGGCGGCCAGATCGTTTTGTTCCAGCTCGGCAAGGACGGAACTCATCATATCCGTCATAATATCGTTGGAATAGATTGTGTTCTCATCGCGTGAGGCAAGCTCCTCCTCGTCGATGTTCATGCCCATCATGGACTGCATGATACTGGTATAGTCAATGCTTTCCGACTCTAACATGATCGGATAGGAGGACAGCGTATCCTCCTGCACACGGTCAATGTATGCCTGAAGTCCGTGCGAGAGCGAGAGAATCAGGGCGATGCCGATGATGCCGATGCTCCCGGCGAAGGCGGTCAGGAACGTGCGTGCTTTTTTTGTCATCAGGTTATTGGTACTGAGGGAAAGTGCGGTAAAAAACGACATCGAGGTCCGTTTTTTTCGGCCCTTATTTGTCTTTTTCACTGTTTCATCCGACATCTGCTTATGGAGCGCGTCTGTCTGAATCTGATATTCGCCGTCCGAGAACGGGTTGGAGTCGTCCGTCACCCTGCCGTCAAGCAGTTTGATCGTGCGGGTGGAGTAGGTCTCGGCAAGATCGGGATTGTGCGTGACCATGATGATCAGGCGGTCGCGGGAAATTTCTTTCAGAAGTTCCATGATCTGAACCGAGGTCGTGGTATCAAGCGCACCGGTCGGCTCATCGGCAAGAAGAATTTCAGGATCATTGACTAATGCGCGTGCGATCGCGACACGCTGCATCTGTCCGCCGGACATCTGGTTCGGTCTTTTGTGAAGCTGATCGCCGAGTCCTACCTTGATCAGCGCCTCCTTTGCGCGGGCACGCCGCTCCGATTTTGAGACACCGGAGAGCGTGAGCGCAAGCTCTACATTGGAGAGCACGCTCTGATGCGGGATCAGGTTATAGTTTTGAAACACAAAGCCAATGGAGTGATTACGATAGGTATCCCAATCGCGGCTTTTATATTTCTTGGTGGAAATACCTGAAACAGCGAGGTCGCCGGACGTGTAACGGTCAAGACCGCCGATGATATTGAGCATCGTTGTCTTTCCGCAGCCGGACGGTCCTAAGATGGAGACGAATTCGCTTTTGCGGAAATTTAAGCTGATGCCGCGCAGCGCCTCGACGGTCGTGTCGCCGGCCGTATAATTTTTCGTAATATTTTTAAGTGACAGCATAAAAAGCACCTTTCCGTGACCTGTATGCACTAGGATGAAAAGCGGCAGCAGGCACATACTGTTTTGAATTCACACTGTTTCTATTATTGCGAAAAAAAAGTATAAATGCAAGTGGTTCGGACAGGAATTTCTAAAGATTTAAGAATCATAAACAAAAGGTAGACAGAAAAACAATTTCATGCGAAAATAAAAGGAACGCAAAACGAACGCGGAGCGTTCGTTTCGAAGAATTCGCAAGGCGGATTCTTCAGGGATGTGAAATTTCCTAATAGAACGCAAAACGAACGCAAAGAGGAGGAAGTCAGAGTGAAGGCAGTATCATTAGAGCAGGAATTGTTCGGTAATTCCTATCCGGGCAGGGGAATTCTCGTCGGCAGGTCGAAGGACGGCGCATATGCGGTCACGGCCTATTTTATCATGGGAAGAAGCGTAAACAGCCGGAATCGTGTGTTTGTGGAGGACGGGGAGGGAATCCGCACACAGGCGTATGACCCGTCGAAGCTGACGGACCCAAGCCTTGTGATCTATGCGCCTGTGCGCGTACTGGATGAAAAGACCATTGTGACGAACGGCGATCAGACGGATACGATCTATGATCTGATGAGCGAAGGGCTGACGTTTGAGCAGGCGCTTCGCACGCGCGAGTATGAGCCGGATGCGCCGAACTATACGCCGCGTATTTCTGCTGTCATGGAGATCCATGAGGGCAGCTACCGCTTTGCGATGTCCATATTAAAGAGCGACCGGGGCGCGGAAGGTCATTGCTGTCGTTACACATTTGACTATGAGAACCCGAAGGCGGGGGAGGCGCGTTTCATCCATACCTATGAAGGGGACGGCGAGCCGCTGCCGAGCTTTGAGGGAGAACCGGTCGTTGTGGAGCTTGACGGGACGATCGATGAGCTAGCGGAGCGCATTTGGAACAATTTGAACGACGATAACAAAGTTTCTCTATTTGTCAGATATATCAAGATCGCGGACGGCAGCTATGAGAGCCGTATCATCAACAAGAATATATAGGTTCAAGTAATTACGAAATGCATATACTTAGTGCAATCACATAAATAGATAAAAATGGAGGTCAGTGATGAACGAACTGGAATTAAAATACGGATGCAACCCGAATCAGAAACCGAGCAGGATCTTTATGGAGAACGGGGAGGCACTGCCGATCACGGTGCTGAACGGAAAGCCGGGCTATATTAATTTTCTGGATGCCTTTAACGGCTGGCAGTTGGTAAAGGAATTAAAGCAGGCGACGGGCCTTCCTGCGGCAGCTTCCTTTAAGCATGTGTCCCCGGCAGGCGCGGCAGTCGGGTTAAAGCTTAACGAGGTCGAAAAAAAGATTTACTGGGTGGATGAAAACGTGGAGCTTACCCCGCTTGCGAACGCCTATGCGAGGGCGCGCGGCGCGGACAGAATGTCCTCGTTCGGCGATTTCATCTCATTATCCGACCCATGCGATAAGGCGACCGCTCTTTTGATCAAAAAAGAAGTGTCGGACGGCGTGATCGCGCCGGGCTATGATGAGGATGCCCTTGCAATTTTGAAGGCAAAAAAGAACGGAAATTATAACGTGATTCAGATTGACGCTTCCTATGTACCGCAGCCGGTGGAGCATAAGCAGGTGTATGGGATCACGTTTGAACAGGGACGAAACGAGCTTGTGATCGACCGTGCGTTTCTTGACAATATCGTTACGGAGAATAAGGAGATTCCGGATGAGGCGCAGATCGACTTAATGATCGCGCTCATCACCTTAAAATATACGCAGTCCAACTCGGTATGCTATGCAAAGGGCGGTCAGGCGATCGGAATCGGCGCGGGGCAGCAGTCGCGCATTCACTGTACGCGCCTTGCGGGAACGAAGGCGGACAATTGGTTTCTGCGTCAGAATCCGAAGGTACTGAATTTATCGTTTGTGGACGATATCAAGCGTGCGGACAGGGACAATTCCATCGATCTTTATATCGGGGATGAGTATGAGGATATTCTTGCCGAGGGAACATGGCAGAAGTTTTTCAAGGTAAAGCCTGAGGTGTTTACCCGTGAGGAGAAACGCGCATGGCTGAATAACATGTCGGGTGTGGCGCTCGGCTCGGATGCTTTTTTCCCGTTCGGGGATAATATTGAGCGGGCACACAAGAGCGGTGTACAGTATGTGGCGCAGCCGGGCGGTTCGGTGCGTGACGACAATGTCATTGAAACCTGCAATAAATACGGCATGGCAATGTGCTTTACGGGAATCCGCCTGTTCCATCATTAAAGAGAGAAAGGAAGGGGGCGCGCGCTGCGCCTCTTTTCACATATGAAAAAAGAACGATTTTTTGGATTGCTGAAAGCACTGTTCCGTTACAATTTCAGAACACTTTTTTTCTTTGAAGTGTATTTCAAGCTGTTTGCTTACGGTCTGTTTACGCCGCTTCTGTTGTGGCTCGCCCAGTTTTCGATTGAAAAGGCGGGGCTCCATTATCTTTCTGCGGCGGCGATGGGGCGCTTTTTTGCATCCCCGTGGACATGGGCGGTTCTTGTATTGATCATGGTATTGGTCGCATGCTATGTGGTGGCGGATGTGACGGTGGCGGCAATCTGCGTGGAATGTTCGCGCCGCGGGGAATATGTGGGCGGATATACGCTTTTGCAGGAGGCGCTAAAGGCGGTCGGCAGAATGTTTTACTGGCGTAATCTGCCGATACTGCCGCTTGCGCTGGTGCTGCTGCCCGTGCTCAGTTTTTCCTTTTTGACAGGCTATGTGACGAGTATCCGGCTGCCGGAATTTATCGAGAACCTCCTGTTTGGTTTTTTGCGCAGCTACTGGGGGCTTCTGCTCCTGTTGGCGGCCGCGCTGATCGCGGCATTCCGGTATATCTATGGGATTTTTTATTATATTTTAGAAAAAAAGAACTGTTTCGAGGCTTGTAAAAGCAGTCGTTATCTGATCTATAAAGCGTATTTTCAGGATTTTCTGCGTCTGTTTTTATGGCAGCTGTTCAGTTATTTTTTCTATCTGGGTGTTGTTGCACTGCTCATTCTCCTGATCATCGGGGTTTCCGCGCTGTTTCGGGAGATGGCATTTGTCCATGCGGTCATGATCTCGGCGATCGACTGGATGATGAGTATCGTTGCCGTGCTTTTTTCGTGTACGGTGGTGCCGTCCTCCACGATCTTTCTGTCGCATATGTTCTACCGCAATAAGACGCTGATCGGTGAACCGGTACAGACGGTCTTTGTAAAGACCAGGGAGTCGTCGCTTACCGCGAAGGAAAAGAGGATCGTGCTGCTTCTGACGATATTGACGCTTGTCATTGTAAACGTGCGCAACGTGCAGCAGCTTACGGAAGGCGCGTTCAGCGATGCCACGGAGATCGCGCATATGACCGAAGTGACGGCGCACAGGGGGTATTCGTCCGGCTATCCTGAAAATACAATGCCGGCGTTTCTTGCGGCGATCGACGCCGGAGCGGATTGGATCGAACTGGATGTGCAGCAGACCGCGGACGGTGAGATCATCGTTATGCATGATTCCAATTTCAAGCGGACGGCGGGGGTTGACCGCAATGTCTGGGACATGAATTACAGTGAGATCGCGGCGCTGGACGTCGGCAGTTATCAGGGGGCGGAGTTCGCGGGAACGCATGTCAGTACGCTTGCGGAAGTATTAGACGCTTGCGACGGTCGGATCAAGCTGAACATCGAGATCAAGCCGACGGGACATGAAACGGACCTTGTGGAGCGTGTCGTGGCGCTGGTACGGGAATATGAATATACGGAGGGCTGCGTGATTGCAAGTATGTCCTATCGTGCGCTGGCGGAAGTCAAGGCGCTGGATGGGGAAATTCAGACCGTGTACGTGATGCGTTCTGCATACGGTCGTTTTGCCGATCTGAGTTATGCGGACAATTTCAGCGTGCGGTATAATTACATTACGGACAGCATGGTGGATGCGGTTCATGAACAGGGAAAACAGCTTTATGCATGGACGGTAAACTCCCAAAAGCTGATGGAGCAGATGCTGTCGCATGGCGTGGATAATCTGATCACCGATCAGCCGGAAACGGCGCGGCGCGTGATCTTTGAAGCGGAAAGCAGTACGGTGTTAAACCGTTATATCAAGATGCTGACAGACTGGTTTCAGCTGCAGCCCAGATAAAAAGCGAGGGAGGGAATTGAAATGTCACGTTATATCAGAAATGAGGCAATCGGGAAACCGGCGGATTTTGTTGATTTTATCATGAGTGATTTTTTACAGAAGCATGGCTTTACGCTCGTGAAGATCAACGGGGAGATGATGTATCAAAAAGGAAAAGGACTTTTGGAAATGCCGCAGTATTTTTCTTACCGTTATATGAACGGTGTGATCCACATTGAGGCATGGGTGAAATTTGCATGGCTCCCGGGCGTGTATGGAAAGGAAAACGATATGAGCGGCTTTGTCGGCAGCGTTCCGAAGAGTGCCTATAAAGAAGATATTGAAGAGCTGATCCGTGTGCTGTATCAGCCGCTTCCCGGAGAGCAGCAAAATTCGTTCGGCAGCTACGGTCAGCCGATGCAGGGAGGAATGCAGAATGGCTACGGTCAGCCGATGCAGGGAGGAATGCAGAATGGTTACGGACAGCCGATGCAGGGAGGAATGCAGAACGGTTACGGACAGCCGATGCAGGGAGGAATGCAGAACGGTTACGGACAGCCGATGCAGGGAGGAATGCAGAACGGCTACGGACAGCCGATGCAGGGAGGAATGCAGAATGGTTACGGGCAGCCCGCAGCAAACGGCCCGATCATGGTAAAGGGTGTCGATATGAAAAAACGCGCAAAGATGGGTTTTGGCATGTCGATCGTCGGGGCTATCTTTTTGGTGCTGGCGTTTTTCATAAGCCTTTTGGATGAGTCGGGGTTCGATGCGTCAATGACGATGATATGGATGGCGGGTATGCTGTATGCCGCCTTGGGGACCGGTTACTCCTATCGTGGCATGAGCTCCTCCAAAAGCGGGCTGGCGATCGCCGGTTTTGCGATTGGTATCATAGAGGTCATCGCGGGAATCGTGCTGTTGATCATGGGCATCCTGTAAAGTGCGTATAGTTAGGGAAACGCTGATCAAAATGTTTCATTAGGATACATACCTGTAAACAGCGTGAAAGGGAAAGGATAGCAGGGCAGTATGAGCTTGAAGGATGAGAGAACGAATCAAGCGGAGCAGACAAAGATCCGGCAGCAGACAGGGAACGAAGAACAGATTGCGATGAGGGTATCTCTCATCAGCATTGTCGTGAACGCGGTTTTGTCGGTGGGCAAGCTGCTTGCCGGTATTGTGGCGCATTCGGGCGCTAAGATCAACGATGCGGTACATTCGGCTTCGGATGAATTCAGTAAGATCCTCGTGATGATCGGCGTGCATCTGGCAGCGAAGAAATCGGATGAGGATCATCCGTACGGTCATGAAAGAATGGAATGTGTGGCAGCAATCGTTCTGGCGGTCGTACTTGCGATCACGGGTGCGGGAATCGGCGCGAGCGGCATCAAAACGATCGCAGGAAGGCATTACGGTGAGCTTGCCGTTCCGGGAATTGCGGCGCTTGCGGCGGCGGTGGTCTCGATTTTGGCGAAAGAAGCATTGTTTTGGTACACGCGGCATTATGCGAAAAGGATCGATTCCGGTGCGCTCATGGCGGATGCATGGCATCACCGCTCGGATGCGCTTTCTTCTGTCGGTGCATTGATCGGTATTGCGGGGGCAAGAATGGGATTTCCGGTTCTCGATCCTCTTGCAAGCGTCGTCATCTGCGTGTTTATCCTGAAAGCGGCGTATGATATTTTTAAGGACGCTGTGAATAAGATGGTCGATAAATCCTGCGAAGTGCAGACGGAACAGGAGATGCGAAGCTGTATTTTGGAACAGGACGGCGTGCAGGGGATTGATCTGCTGCATACGCGCGTGTTCGGGAATAAGATTTATGTGGATGTGGAGATTCTGGTGAACGGTCAGTGGCGTCTTTATGAAGCGCATGGGGTTGCGGAGCGCGTACATGACGAACTGGAGCGGTGTTTCCCGAAAGTCAAGCACATTATGGTGCATGTCAATCCCTGCGCGTGCGGAGCGGACGGGAGAGCAGAAAGGAAAGCCGTGGAAAAAGAAAATGGCATAGCGAATTAAAGAGGTAAAAACAAACGCCAAAGAGTCGGGAAGACTCCTTGGCGTATTTTCATTTAGGATTGCTTTTGCTTCTTCTGCACGGTCGTGCTTTCATTTTGCTTCTGCGATGCTATATGATCTGCGGGAAGTGCTGCGGTCTCTAACGCAGGAAGCGGCACAGCTTCCTTTGCTGAAAGCACCGCTGCATCGGGTACAAAACAAACTCCCGATTTTAAGTCGTCATACATCTTTTCATAAAGAGCGAGAAGCCTTTGGTTCGTTGTTTCCCGGCATTGAATGACGGTAGCGAGTGCATTTGCTTTTGCCTGACCAGCGATGTCCGGGACACAATCGTCTGACATGACTCCGGTAGTCATCTCCATGAGCTCAGAAACTGCATGGTCAAGATGAGAAGTGCCTTTTGCGATTGCTTCAATCTGCTCTAACAGATACGCAATGGTAAGTGCGGTATTGTTCGTTGTATGTGATAAATCTGACATCATTTGATCCTCCGTTTGTTCCGGCGGACGCGTCATACATATCGTGTGTTCATCAATGAAGCGCGCCCTGCCTTTTTTTACAAGTCCCTTTGCCCGTTTCGGGTAGGTGCCTCCATAAATGACATTGTTTTCATCAACTACAAGTACGTCTTTTTGCAATGGGTGTCTCCCCCTTTTGCAGCATAATCGGATGCTGTTTTTTGTGATGGGTGCCGTCCCCGATCCTGTTTTCATCATAGCATGGACAGGGAAAAAAGAAAAGCGGAATCTGCGGATCTTTTTTTGATGAAAAACGGGCAAAACGGTGCGGACAGATGCCGGATAGCGGGTTTGCCAATATTGACAGGGGGTTGCAGGATTGCTAAAATAGAAATAACAGACGTAAGAATGGGGGATTATTATGTACGATTGTCGGCTTCATATCTATCTGTCAGGTCATCCGTGCCATGCATTTGACGTGATCAAGGGGATGCCCTCATTGGAACATTTTACTCATATATTTACGGAGAGCGACAGGCCGGAGAGCGATTTGACATCCGGGGCGGATGTGATCATTGCCAATCTGACGGACATGGATTGTAACGAGGCACTGCGTATTTTGGCATCGGACAGAGACGACGGGGTGGAGGTCATTCTGCTGGCCGACAGCGGACAGATGCAGATTCTTACAGGGGCGCCCGCATTGGATCGCATTACGGACATTTGGCTGATGCCGATGTCGGATGCGGAAGTGCGCTTTCGTTTCGGCAGATGGCAGCGAAACTGCAAGATGAGTAAGGATTTTTGGCAGACCAGCCAGTATTTGGAGGCAACGATCAACAATGTTCCGAACCTGATCTGGTATAAGGATAAAAACGGTATTCACGAGAAAGTGAACGACAGCTTTTGTAAAACGGTCAATAAAACGAAGCAGCAGGTAGAAGGGCGCGGACACGCTTATATTTGGAACGTGGAGCAGGATGATCCTGCCTGCATCGAGTCGGAACAAAAGGTCATGGGTCAAAAAAAGACGTTTGTATCCGGGGAACTCATTAAGACGAAAGAGGGCATGCGGACGCTGACGACCTATAAATCCCCGCTGTATGATCTTGACGGCAGCGTGATGGGAACTGTGGGCGTGGCGATCGATGTGACACAGGAGCGTGCATATGAGCAGGAGATCATGGAAAAGAATCGGGCGTTGGAGACGATCTTTGCCACTTTGGACTGCGGCGTGATGCGTCATACGATGGATGGTTCCAGCATTTTAAGCGTAAACAGTGCGGCACTCAAGATTTTGGGCTATGAGACAAAGGAAGAATTAATCGCGGACGGTTTTCATCTGATCGCCTCAACTGTAGTAGAACAGGATCGGGAGAAGCTTCAGGAATGCATTAAGACGCTGAAGAAAGCGGGGGACACCGTCAGCACTGAGTACCGTGTGCGTCATAAAAACGGGGAAATTCTGCATGTGATGGGAAATGTGAAGCTTTTTGAGGAGAACGGAGAGCTTCTTTACCAGCGTTTTCTTTTAGATTGTACGGAGCAGAAGCTTCAGGAAAGGAAAGCCGCACAGCGTCAGATGGAGCTTGTTCAGGCGCTGAGCATTGATTTTAGTCTGGTATGCTTTGTCGATCCGGACACGGGCACGGTGACGCCGATCCGAAATGACGGTCGGGAGCTCAGTAAGGTTCTTACCGGCGAAATCTCGCTGCAGGAGAGTATGGAGCGATACATACAGGAATGGGTGCATGAGGATGATCGGGAAATGCTGCGGCGGGCCGTTTCCTTGAGCACATTAAAAGAAGAACTGTCGGAAAAAAAGGTGTTTTCCGTCAATTATCGTAAAAATAAAGAGGGTGAGATTACTTATTTCCAAATGAAGGCCGTGGGCGTTAAGACAGATGACGGTCTGGGAATCGTTTTGGGATTTCGTGATGTGGATGGGGAGATCCGCAAGGAGATGGAGCAGAATACTCTGTTGGAGGCAGCGCTTTCGCAGGCAAACAGGGCAAGCAAGGCAAAGAGTGTCTTTTTATCCAATATGTCCCATGACATCCGCACACCGATGAATGCGATCGTGGGCTTTACAAATCTCGCGATCACGCATATCGACCAAAAAGAGCAGGTTGCAGAGTACTTGAAAAAAATCATGACATCCGGCAATCATCTTTTAAGTCTGATCAATGATATATTGGATATGAGCCATATCGAAAGCGGCAAAATCAATCTGGATGAGAAACCGTGTAGTCTTCCCGATATTTTGCACGGACTGCGCAATATCCTGCAGGCGGATATTCATGCAAAACAGTTGGAATTGCAGATTGATACGGTGGACGTTTTGGATGAGGATATTTACTGCGATAAACTCCGGTTAAACCAGGTGCTCTTAAATCTGCTCAGCAATTCTGTGAAGTATACGGGCGCGGGCGGCGCGATCAGTATGCGGATTACGGAAAAATCCGGGGCGCCGTCAGGATATGCCAATTACGAATTTTGCATTAAGGACAACGGCATCGGTATGAGTCAGGAATTTGTGAAGCATATTTTTGAGCCGTTTGAGAGAGAGCAGAATTCCACGATTAGTAAGATTCAGGGGACCGGACTCGGGATGGCGATCACGAAAAATATCGTGGATATGATGAACGGCACGATCGAGGTGAAGAGTGAACAGGGTGTGGGAACGGAGTTTACGGTTTCCTTTATGTTCCGGCTGCATTCCGAGGCGAAAGAAGCTTTAGAGATTCCGGAATTGAAGAATTGCAGGGCATTGGTAGTGGATGATGATTTCAATACGTGCGACAGTGTTTCTTATATGCTGGGGCAGCTTGGGATGCGTGCCGAGTGGACACTGTCCGGAAAAGAGGCCGTGCTGCGTACGCATCAGGCAGTGATGCGTGAGGATCACTATTCGGCATATATTGTTGACTGGCTGCTGCCTGATATGAACGGCGTGGAAGTGACAAGGAGGATTCGGAAAGAGATCGGAAATGATGTGCCGGTGATCGTGATGACTGCCTATGACTGGTCCGATATTGAGGCGGAAGCGGTGGAGGCCGGCGTTACGGCATTTTGCAGTAAACCGCTGTTTTTGTCGGAGTTACGATCCTGCCTGCAATCGGTGATACGGCCGGGAGCGGAAGCCGGAGAAAGCGTTGAGGAGGAGATGCAGCAGAAGCATCATACCGGACGCATTTTACTTGCAGAGGATGTTGAGATGAATCAGGAGATTGCGGTAGCGATTCTGGGGGATGCGGGCTTTACTACGGAAGTTGCGGAGAATGGCAGGGTTGCCGTGGAAATGATAAAACGTTCCGAGCCGGGATATTATCAGGTGGTATTGATGGACGTCCAGATGCCGGTGATGAACGGTTATGAGGCGACCGCGGCGATCCGGAAGCTGGAAAACCGGGAACTGGCTTCCATACCGATCATAGCTATGACCGCCAATGCCTTTGAGGAGGATAAGCAGGAGGCTTTGCGGTGCGGGATGAACAGTCATATCGCTAAACCCATTAACATTCCGGAATTATTTAAGACGCTGGAAACGGTGTTGTGAGCAAGAGGATAGGTCAACAGAAGGCGGGAACTGCTTGGGTTCCTGCCTTTTCATTTTGAAGAATTGTTTGAAATTTTTCTAAATTGTTTGAAAAAATTAGCACTCACCACTTGACAGTGCTAACAATATGAACTATCATACAATCGTCACGAGGAAATGGGTATGTGATGAAAGGTGTGGTGATGACGATGAACATTGCAAAATTTACACAGAAATCGCTACAGGCGGTAGAACATTGCGAAAAGCTCGCCTATGAATACGGAAATCAGGAGATTGAGCAGGAACACCTGCTTTACAGCCTGCTAACCTTGGAGGACAGCCTGATCTTAAAACTGATCGAAAAAATGGAGATCCAGACCGAGCACTTTGTAAACCGTGCGCGGCAGGCGTTGGAGAAGCGTGTCAAGGTGCAGGGCGGACAAGTTCACGTCGGTCAGGACTTGAATAAGGTGCTCATATCGGCAGAGGATGAGGCAAAGGCGATGGGGGACGAATACGTTTCCGTTGAGCATTTGTTTTTGAGCATGATCCGCTATCCGAATAAGGAGATCGCGCAGATCTTAAAAGAGTACGGCATCAGCCGGGAACGCTTTTTGCAGGCACTGTCCACCGTGCGCGGCAATCAGCGTGTGACGAGTGACAATCCGGAAGCGACGTATGACACGTTAAATAAATACGGGCAGGAGCTTGTGGAAAAAGCGCGGAATCAGAAGCTCGATCCGGTCATCGGCAGGGACAGCGAGATCCGCAACATCATCCGCATCCTATCCCGTAAAACGAAGAATAATCCAGTGCTCATCGGCGAGCCGGGCGTCGGTAAAACGGCGGTTGTGGAGGGCTTGGCGCAGCGTATTGTGCGCGGCGACGTGCCGCAGGGCTTACAGGATAAAAAAATATTTGCGCTCGATATGGGCGCGCTCGTTGCCGGAGCGAAATACCGCGGTGAGTTTGAGGAGCGCTTAAAGGCGGTGTTGGAGGAAGTCAAAAAGAGCGAGGGACAGATCATTCTCTTTATTGACGAGCTGCACACGATCGTGGGCGCGGGTAAGACGGACGGCGCGCTGGATGCGGGCAATATGTTAAAGCCCATGCTGGCGCGCGGCGAGCTGCACTGTATCGGTGCGACGACGCTCGACGAATATCGGCAGTATATCGAGAAAGATGCGGCGCTGGAGCGGCGTTTCCAGCCCGTTATGGTGGACGAGCCGACCGTGGAGGACACCATTTCCATCCTGCGCGGCTTGAAAGAGCGTTATGAGGTTTATCACGGCGTCAAGATCATGGACAATGCGCTCGTGAGTGCGGCGACACTTTCCGACCGCTATATCAGCGACCGGTTTTTACCGGATAAGGCGATCGACCTTGTGGATGAGGCGTGCGCGCTCATCAAGACCGAGCTGGATTCCATGCCGACCGAGCTGGACGAATTACAGCGCAAGGTCATGCAGATGGAGATCGAGGAGGCGGCGCTGAAAAAAGAGGATGACCGCATCAGTATCGAGCGTCTTTCCGCATTACAGAAAGAACTGGCAGAGTTGAAAGAAGAATTGAATAACCGCAAAGCACAGTGGGAAAACGAGAAGGCTTCCGTAGAAAAGCTTTCCAAGCTGCGCGAGGAGATCGAGGCAGTAGGAAGCGAGATTCAGATCGCGCAGAGAGAGGGCAATCTGGAGAAAGCGGCGGAGTTAAGCTACGGAAAGCTGCCGAGCTTGAAAAAACAATTGGAGCAGGAGGAGGAAGCGGTCAAGAGCAAGGACCTTTCCCTTGTGCATGAGAGCGTGTCCGATGAGGAAATTGCCCGCATCGTCAGCCGCTGGACCGGAATCCCGATCATGAAGCTGACCGAGAGCGAGCGCAATAAGACGCTCCATCTGGATGAGGAGCTGCATAAGCGCGTTGTCGGACAGGACGAGGCGGTGACGAAAGTCACGGAGGCGATCATCCGCTCCAAGGCGGGCATTAAAGACCCGAGTAAGCCAATCGGCTCCTTCTTGTTTTTAGGACCGACCGGCGTGGGCAAGACGGAGCTTGCCAAAAGTCTTGCGGCGTCGCTCTTTGATGATGAGTCCAATATCGTCCGTCTGGATATGAGTGAATATATGGAAAAGTATTCCGTGTCAAGATTGATCGGAGCGCCTCCCGGATATGTCGGATATGAGGAGGGCGGGCAGTTGACTGAAGCAGTCAGAAGAAAGCCCTACTCCGTCGTGCTCTTTGATGAGATTGAGAAAGCGCACCCTGACGTGTTCAATGTACTCTTGCAGGTGCTCGATGACGGACGTATCACTGACTCGCAGGGTCGCACGGTCGATTTTAAGAATACCATTCTTATTTTGACCTCCAATATCGGCGCGCAGGATTTGTTAGAGGGGATTAAAGCCGACGGCAGCATCAGCGAGGAGACGCAGAAAAGCGTGATGGAGCAGCTTCGCGCGGGATTCCGCCCCGAATTTTTGAACCGTCTGGACGAGATCATTCTCTTTAAGCCGCTGACAAAGGACAATATCGGCGGCATCATTGACCTGATCCTTTCGGACTTAAACCGCAGACTTTCTGACAGAGAGCTGACGGTGGAATTATCCGATGAAGCGCGCGCCTATATCTTGGAGAATGGCTATGAACCGGCATACGGTGCAAGACCGCTGAAGCGGTTTATTCAAAAGCATGTGGAAACGCTCTCCGCGAAGCTGATCTTAGCGGATGGTGTGACGCTCGGAGATACGATCCGCATCGTCGTTAAGGACGGCGCGCTCGCCGCCGAGCGTGCGTAACGTTCTTGGTAGATAGGTAATTTATAAAAAAGAGTTTTTCGGTTGCCCCTAAATTCAGATCAAATAAACGACTTCCCAATCGTTCGTTTTTTGGTCCGATTTTTGGGGCACCTCACTAAAATTTTGTTGACATCCGCGCAGTATCACTGCTATAATCTCCCCAAAGCATATATTCTTTGGCGGCATTCTGCTGTGTCTTACGGGAAATCTCCCTTATGAAAAAAGATCGCTACGCGTTCTTTTGAAATCTATGCTTTATCCCAAACCAATTTATTTTATGATGAGCATAGTGTACGGAGATCATAAGAGAGGCGGACGGACTCCTGTTTTCCTTACGCTATGGGAACAGGAGGAAAACGAATGAGACAACGAAGACAACTGGAAGAATTAAACCTTGTGGATGACTTTCTGGTGAACAGCCTGACAAGTCATAAGATTTACGGGGAGCCTGCGGCACGCTGCATTTTGGAATGCATCTTAGGCAGAAAGATCGGAAAACTCAAGATCATCTCACAGCATTTCATGCAGGGCGAAGACACGGACGGGCATGGTATCCGCATGGATGTGTATCTTGATGAAGAGGACGGAGAACTATTTGACTTAGAACCTGATAATAACGACGGGGAAAACGATGTTGCCTCCCTGCCGAGGAGGGTGCGCTTTTACCATGCGAAGCTGGATGCCGGAAGCCTGAAGCTTGGAGAGGAATACAGCGTTCTGCGGAATGTGTTTGTGATCTTTATCACGACCTATGATCCGTTTGGAGCGGATCGGATGGTGTATACGATCAAGAGCGGCTGTATGGAGATGCCGGAATTACCGTATGAAGACGGGGCAAGGACGATCTTCCTT
Source organism: uncultured Lachnospiraceae bacterium (assembly GCA_947176965.1). Lineage (GTDB taxonomy): Bacteria > Bacillota > Clostridia > Lachnospirales > Lachnospiraceae > DLAJ01. The sequence goes on from CAMWSU010000046.1 coordinate 24,415, forward strand.
TATACGAAAGGAACAGAAGGGAATCCGCCGGAGGAGTTGCGGGAGCTTTTATATTATATGGAGCATACGTCCAAGGAGAATGCAAGGACCGAGAACTTGCAAAGACTGCATGAAATGGTGATTGCAGTGAAGCGTGACGGAAAGGTGGGGCTGACCTATATGAAAAGCTTTGAGATTGAACAGCGGATACGGAGAGAAGGTATTACTCAGGGAAAAATAAATAGCATTTTAGATCTTCTTAGCGATTTAGGTGACATCCCATCCTTCCTGAAAGAGCAGATCACCGCGCAAAGGGATGAAGCAACCCTGCGCGCATGGCTGAAATTGGCGGCGAAAGCGGAGAGTATCGAGGAGTTTCTTTCTTTATTGGAATCGTAAAAGCAGAAGCGCAGAAAAGATAGCAAAAGCAGAGTAAACGGCTGGGATGAAGAAAATCAGATTCCCAGCCGTTTGCTTGTTCACAAACACGGTCGGAATAGTACAAAGTTATAGATGTATCTTGACGCAAAAATAGTAAAATGATATTATTAGTATAAATATATAAAAAAATTTGAAGATAGGGATTGACAAAAGTTGCGTACGAGAGATAATCTTAACAGACAAACAGACAGAGTACCTGTCTGATTTTGTAATATCATTTAATACGAATAAGAGGGAAAAACCGTTTCATTATCGGCTGAAAAGATATCTTTTCAGCCGATAATGAAACGGTTTTTTTGTTGCGATTATTATGATTGATTACAGGATATGCAATTATTTAATTTCCTTTAGCTCTGACATGAGCTTTATCCCGTCATGCAATCCCAATTCATAAGCGACTGAACCACAGTCGTTGGCGGTTGAAATTGCCCTGTCAACAAAAGATTTCTGTTTCTTGCTTAGTTCTGCCTTGATCAGCATATCAAAGCCTTGTTCTGTCGTTTCAGTGTTTCTTGATAAGAATCTATTTATAATTACTGTTTATCATATATTAAGATTGATTATATTTTAGGTACCTTGACAAATTGCTGAAATCCTGTAATAATCAAGGTACCTAATAAAAAGGAGGGTAATATATGTCAGAAAAAATTATTTGTCCCGGTTGTGGGCGGCACTGTGATTTGAGCGAACCGCACTGTAGCAGGGGAGAAGAATATCGCCGCACGGGGAAAATGCCGGAACAGCGGCATAGAAAGGAAAAGCGTTATGAGATGCGCATGGCACATTATCAAGCTACAGATACGAATGATAAGCTAATCATAAATTTAAGGG
>CAMWSU010000047.1 GCA_947176965.1 uncultured Lachnospiraceae bacterium
GAGTCGTGTATGTATGCGTGTTCTTCATGCAATAAAGTATAGCATGTTTGCTCTTTTCGTGCTATACTGAATAGGCGTTTGGCAGTTGCAAATAACATGTGGAAAAGGAGAAATCATATCATGTCACAGAATCCGATCGTAACAATTGAAATGGCGGACGGGAAAGTCATGAAAGCGGAGCTGTATCCTGAAATCGCGCCGAATACCGTCAACAATTTTATCAGCCTGATCAAGAAGGGCTTTTATGACGGCGTGATCTTTCACCGCGTCATCAACGGTTTTATGATTCAGGGCGGTGATCCGGAAGGTACGGGAATGGGCGGACCGGACTATGGGATAAAAGGAGAGTTCAGCCAGAACGGATTTCAGAATGACCTTAAGCATACCGAGGGTGTGCTTTCCATGGCGCGTTCGATGATGCCGGATTCGGCAGGCTCTCAGTTTTTTATCATGCACAAGACAAGCCCGCATCTGGACGGCGCTTATGCGGCGTTCGGAAAGATCACGGAGGGCATGGACGTTGTCAATGCGATCGCTGAGACGGCAACGGATTATTCCGACAGACCGCTGGAAGATCAGGTAATGAAGACGGTTACGGTCGAGACATTCGGCGTGGATTATCCGGAGCCGGAGAAGTGCTAGAGGATTTACTTTTTTGGATAAAAGGAGTAAGAAGAAATAAAAATGCCGGTTTTGTCTGTATACAGGACCGGGTTGCTCAACCGAAATTTGGGAAATACTTGAAATGCCAAACGGCATATGCTATAATGCCTGTAGGCAAAAATGATGAAAGTGCTCATTCGGCACGCGAAAAGCCTCGGTGTTCCTGCACCGGGGCTTTTCTATTCCGTTGTGGCGGGGTGGCTTATGCCCCAGGCTGACTACCGCTTACTCTTTTCCGTCCAGCCATTTGCATATGTAGTAGGCAACTACACTTGCCAAAACGGAGAGTAAAAATGATGAAAATAAACTCATTCGACACGCCCCCTTTCTCTACCTGTCTAGGGGTGGTAGCAGAAACAGTATAGCATATCGAGAACTTCATTTCCAACGTTTGCTATGTGTATAAAATTTTAATATTAATAAACGAAAAAGCAATATAATAAAAACGGCCTTGGCATAGGAATAAATATCCTATGCAGGGGCTGTTTTTTTTCATCTGATGAAATTGAGAAAAACAAAAAAGCAGATGGAAAAACCATCTTGACTTGCGGCAAAGAGGGGCTTAATCTGTATAGTAACAGAAAGGGGAGGATACATAAAATGGAGCATAAAACGGAAATGAAACCGCCCGTGGAAATACGCTTCCGAAAGGAGCTGGATGCACTGAAGGCGCAGGATACGGGAAAAAAACCCTTAAACTGGAAACTGTCGCCCCAAGCGGTACGGACGTTTATTTTAGGAAGCAGGGAACCGCTTCATGTGAACGGGGAAGAAATCGTCATCCGAAAAAAATATCTTGGTAACGACGCGCTTGTGGAACGCTGCATCATTACGCTGGCGGGCAATCGGGGACTAATGCTGGTAGGAGAGCCGGGTACGGCCAAAACGATGCTGTCAGAGCTTTTGTCCGCGGCAATCAGCGGCACCAGCACCAATACGATCCAGGGAACGGCGGGCACCACCGAGGATATGATCAAGTATAGCTGGAACTACGCACTTTTGCTGGCAAAGGGACCGGTCCGTGAGGCGTTGGTCCCGTCCCCCTTGTATGTGGGAATGGAGCAGGGGATTCTGACGCGGTTTGAGGAAATTACTCGTACTCCGGCGGAGATTCAGGACAGCCTGATCAGCGTACTCAGCGACAAGGTGCTGAATGTGCCGGAGCTTGGTGATGCGGGGCTTCTTTTTGCAAAAGCAGGATTCAATGTGATCGGAACGGCAAATACGAGGGACAAAGGAGTCAACGAAATGAGCAGCGCCCTAAAGCGCCGTTTTAACTTTGAAACCGTCATGCCTGTCAGGGATGTGGCGCAGGAAAAGCAGATCATCATCAACGAAGTGGAAGCGCTGGCAAAAGAAAGTCAGATCGACATGCCGGTGGATGAGGATGTGGCGGAGCTGTTAGCGTCCACCTATCATGAGCTCAGAGAAGGCGTCTCCTCCATGGGACACCGTATTGACCGTCCCTCCGCAGTCATGAGTACGGCGGAGGCGGTGTCCGTTTATTATCAGACCATGATGACGGCCTATTATTATGGCGATTCCCATATGGACATGGGCTGTCTGGTGCAGAATTTAGTGGGAGCCGTGCAGAAGGAAAACAGTGATGATATGGAAAAGCTGCGCAGCTATTTTCAGACGGTCGTGCGGGATAAAGGAGGAAAAGAGGGCGGCATATGGAACAATTACTACGAGGCAAGAAAGTACCTGCGGTAATTTCTGAGGCGGCCTATGATCTGAGCCGGCCCGTGCTTTATTTTCCGGTGCGCCATCACAGTCCGGCCTGCGCGTTTCATCTGAAACGGGCGATAGAGGCTTATGCGCCCGACTGTATTTTGATCGAAGGTCCGCAGAATGCGCAGGATATGGTACCCGTACTGACGCACGAGGATACCAAGGCGCCGATTGCCCTGTATTATTTTTTTAAAGATCAAAAGGGTCTGTTAAGTGAGGAAAAAGAAGACTATAAATGCTATTATCCGTTTCTTGATTATTCCCCGGAGCTTGTGGCCTTAAGAGAGGCAAAGGAGAGGGCGATTCCCGCCCTGTTTATCGATCTTCCCTACGGCGAAATTTTATTAGGGACCAAAGAGCATAAGGGCATTCGCGCAGAAGGGGAAAAGCAGACGTACAATGACGACTATCTGCTCAGCCGCAGCCGGTACATAGAACTTCTTTGTGAAAAGAGCGGGCTTCGAAGCTTTGACGAGTTGTGGGAGAAATATTTTGAGATCGGGGGCCTTTCAAAAAAGACGGAGGATTTTGTAAACCAAATGCTTATTTACTGCGGCCTGACAAGAGACCATACGCCCAGAGAGGAAATGGAAGCGGACGGATGTCTCCTGCGGGAGCGGTATATGGCGAAACAGATTGCGGAGGCTTCCGCGAAATATCAACGGATCTTAGTCGTGACCGGAGGGTTTCATACTTATGGATTAGCGGAACTGTTAAAGCAGCAGGATGAACAGCTTGTGTATACGGGGAATCAGATCAAGCTGCACGGGCTGACTGCCGGGGAGCAGGGAGTCTATCCGTTAGCTTATTCCATGGAGGCGGCCGATGCGCTCAATGGTTATGCCAGCGGGATGCAGTCCCCGGGCTTCTATGAACGGGTGTGGACAGAGCTTTCGGAAAAAGGGGCGCCGGACGGGATTTATGGGGATGCGGTGCTCCATCAGTTAGTGAGCGCAGGAAGGCGTGCGAGAAAGAAGAAGGAAGTGCTCTCTTCCTATGATGTGATCTGTGCTCTCTCCATGGCAAAGGGACTGGCGGCGCTCAGAGGAAAGCAGGAGCCGGGACTGTATGAGCTTCGGGATGCAGCGCTTTCTTCTTTTGTGAAGGGAGAGTGCAGTCCTTCGACGGATCTGCCCCTCAGGATTTTGAAGGAGCTGAATACAGGGGATCAGGTAGGGGCGCTCTGTGCGGATGCGCTTCGTCCGCCGCTCCTTGCGGATTTTGAAGAACAGTGCCGGAAATTCGGCTTTAAGATACAGGCGTCCGCCAGACAGGAAGTAACGCTGGAACTGTTTACGAAGAAAAAACATCTTTCCATGAGCCGTTTTCTGTATCAGATGGATTTTTTGGGAACCGGGTTTGCCAAGCGGAAAAAAGGCTCCGATCTGATAAGCAGGCGGGATAAAAGCCGGATCAGGGAGATTTGGAGCTATCAGTTTTCCAGCCATGTTCTGGCAGCGCTTGTGGATGTATCCATGGCCGGGGGAACCGTGGAGGAAGCTTCCCGGTCGCAGTTAAACAGACAATTTGTAAAAAGCAGTACCAGTAAGGAAGCAGCGCTTCTGATGACGCAGAGCTTTCTCATGGGATTCTTGGAAGAACAGACGGGGATGGAGGCGCATGTGAAAGAAGTGCTTGCTGAGGACGGAGACTTCTTTTCACTGACTGAGGGCTTTTCTCATCTGAAAATGCTTTATGAATTAAAAGAGCTCTATCAGGTGGGGGATTCTGCTAAGCTTCAAGAGCTGCTTGCCATCTGCTTTCAGAAGATCGTGCAGCTCCTGCCCTCCATGGCGCAGGTGAAGGAGGAACAGATGCAGAAATGTATGGAGAGCTGTCTGTCCCTTTATCAGATGACGGGCAAAAAGGGCTTTGCGCATTTTCAACCGGTACTGATGGATTCTTTCCGGCGGCTTTTGGAGAGAGATCATGTACAGCCCGGACTGGAGGGAGCCGTACTGGGGCTTTTATACGGCTATGACAGCCGGTACGACGACCGGATACAGGAGACGGCTGCGGGCTATCTGCAGGGGACGGATGAAATGCAGATGAACAGCGCGGCATTTTTACGGGGGCTGTTTTATACGGCGAGGGATTTTGTGTTTGTCCAGGAGCGATTTCTTACCATGATTGACGGACTGCTTGCAAAGCTTTCTGCAGAGGCATTTATGAAACTGCTGCCGGAGCTTCGCCAGGCATTCGGATATTTTACACCGCTTGAGACGGACCGGATCGCGGGAAAAGCGGCGGCGCTCCACGGAGTCAAAAAACAGGAACTTCTGCGAGGCAGAATTGTATCGGCTTTTGAATACGAATATGGGGAGACACTGAATGCCTATGCCGTGAAACGGATGGGGGAAAACGGATGATGGGGAATGAATGGAATGGGGATACCGGTCAATTAAACAGATGGCGGCTGATCCTGGGCGGTTATGCAAAGAAGCAGTTGGATTTTACGGACGGAGCGGCACTGGAAAACGGAATTTCCTGCATGGACTTAGAGGAGGCGCTTGATTTTCTCTATAACAGAGAGCAGGGGGAGGACGTACGGAGAGAGGGAGGAACGGGAGGAAGTCATCTGACCGCGGCTACATGGATCACCCGCATCAGGAAGCTGTTTCCGAAGGAAACCGTTGAGATTTTAGAGCGCCACGCTCTTGACCGCTATGGAATGACAGAGCTTCTTACGGATAAAGAGGTTTTGGAAAAACTGGAACCCAATCAGGAGCTCTTAAAAACGATTTTGCAGTTAAAGCATCTCATGAAGGGTGAGGTGCTGGATACGGCGCGCCGGATCGTAAAAAAGGTAGCGGAGGAAATCGCTGAGAAGTTAAACCAGGATCTCAAGCGTTCGCTTCTCGGAAAAATTGACCGGAATGCGAGCAGTCAGATTCCCTCCATGCGCAATCTGGACATACGGAAAACCATCCGCAAAAATATGAAGCATTATGATACGGAAAACCAGAGACTTATGATCGAGCAGGTGTATTTTAACAGCCGGACGAGACGCTACAGCAAGTGGAGAGTCATTATCGCCGTGGATGAAAGCGGTTCCATGCTGGATTCCGTCATTCACAGTGCGGTCATGGCCGGGATCTTTGCCAAGCTTCCGATGCTGGATACGCGGCTTGTGATTTTTGATACGCAGGTAGTGGACTTAAGCGCGCATCTGGAGGATCCGGTGGCGACGCTGATGAGCATTCAGCTCGGCGGAGGCACTTATATCGCGGGAGCGCTGCAGTATTGCGAGACGTTAATCGAAAATCCCCACAGAACCATGGTGGTGTTAGTTTCCGACTTGTGTGAGGGAGGCAGCGTTCAGGGACTTCTTGGAACCAGCCGGGGCATGATCGAGAGCGGGGCGAAATTAATCTGCCTGACTGCTCTGGATATGGACGCAAATCCGGTCTATGACAGACATACGGCACAGCGGCTTGCGGATCTGGGGGCGCATGTGGGCGCCATGACGCCGGAAGCACTGGGAGATTTTATGGGAAAGATCATGAACGGTTGATATTAAAGTCTGCCGGTGCGGTTATAACCAAAAGGAGCGGTACATGGATATTTTGACAGATTTGATAGAAAAGGTGGATGATGATTACCTGATCGGTCTGAGCAATAAAGGGACGCTGAAGCGCGCCTATAAGGATTTGGAGCAGGAAAATCCTGTTTTGACGAGACAGGGGGAAGAAGCGCAGATCGCGTTAAAAGAAGAAACCTGCGTGCTGCGCGTACCTTTGGGAGAAAGCAGCTGCAGCTGTCCCTCACAAAGCATCTGCAGGCATATCATAACAGCGATCCTGTGGATGAAGAAGGAGGCGTCGTCCGGTACAGCAGGAGCGGGTGCTGTGGAAGCGTCGGACGGAGAGGTAAAAGGGGATGCTGTGGAGGCATCGTCCGGGGAGACAAAAGGGGATGCTGCGGAAGCGTCGTCCGAAGCGGAAAAAGCGAATGTTGAGACAACCGATTCCGGTGCAGCAAATCCCGCTGACAGAAAGAAAACAGAATTATTGGAATTACCGAAGGAACGCATGATACGCGCCTGCGGCAGCAGGCATTTAAGCGTATTCCTTGCCCATATCAGACAAGGAGCGCTTCCGCCGATAGAAGAAAGCTCTATTGTTACGGTGAAGCTTCCGTGGGAAAATGTGGTTGTTAAGCTGCTGGAACCTTTTGCCTATTCCACCTGCAGCTGTCACAGTAAAGAACTGTGTACCCACAAAGCGCAGGCAGTGCTCGCCTACCAGATCGAAAAGGGAAAACTAACGCCTGACGAACTCGATGTATATAAGGAGACCGAAAATTCATGGGATGAAAATCTGGTAAAGAAGGCATGCGGAAATGTGTGTGAAGAACTCTGTGATCAAATCTGTACGGGGCTGTCAAGGCAGTCGCCGGAAGTTTCGGAGAGCATGGAACGTCTGGCAGTGATCACACACCGCGCGGGACTGCCGGCGCTGGAAAGCGGATTAAGGGAAGCGGCCGCCTATTATCAGCAGTATTTTTCGCGTTCGGCAGCATTTACATGTGAGACGCTTTTCAAAAAAATACTGATTCTTTACCGAAGGGCACAGGATCTTACGCGGGTCGGAAATCGGGAGGAGATCCGTGCGCTTGCAGGAACCTTTCGGGATACCTATGAACCGGTGGGACGGCTGCATCTGATGTGTATGGGTGGACGTTCCTTTAAGAGCAAGACCGGATATGAGGGAGAAATCTATTATTTTTTGGAAACGGAAAAGAAAAAATGGTATACATGGACCGATGCACGGCCGATTTTCTATGAGGGAACCCGCAGGAGACCGCCTGCAGGCTCGGAGAATGCCCCTGCGCCCTGGGGCTTAAACTGCAGTCGGGAACAGATGCAGAAGCTGGAATTTGATCTTCAAAATGCGAAAGCCGCGTCCGGCGGTCGGCTGTCGGTGAGTCAGGAGACAAAGGGTGAGATCACAGGCGCAGGAAGTATCGAATCAGAAGAAGTAAGCAGCATGATCGTATGGGATTATGAAACGCTCCTGAAAAGCTGTTTCGGACACAGCGAAGGGGAACTTGATACAGAATCCGAAACAGAGGAACAGGCAGAAGGAATGAACAGGACAACGGGCAGGCGGGAGCGCCTTGCGCTGGTGGGAGCAGTCAGATGGGATGAGACCTCTTTTGATACGGTTTCCCAGCGCTTTTCATGGAGCATGTATGACGAAAAGGGAAGAAAGCTGTATATTTCTCTGAAATATACGAAGGAGGAGCGTCTGACCATCAACCTTCTGGAACGACTGGAACAGCGCCTTCGAAAACGTAAGAAGGGAAGCATTGTATTTTTCGGTTCCTTATATATGGATGAAGACAGCAGGCTGTGCCTGTATCCGATCGAATTCTTTTTCAGAGAAGAAAACCCGATAGAGAACCCGTCAAATAAAAAAGAACATACAGATGCGAACAAAACGGTGTCCGCAGAAATTCTGCGTACCATGGATCAGTATGTTCGGGAATCCGCAAAACAGCTTTCGGATCTGTTTGTCAGCGGACTCTATTCGCTACAGGAGGAAACGATCTCACAATTATCCGCCGTTTCCGAGGACGGAGAGCGTCTCGGGCTGCATCGGGCGGGAGCGGAGTTTGCCTGTATCGCCGGGCTTCTGAAGGATAAACGGCACCGCATGGAATTTTCACCGGAGCCTGTTATTCAGGCGCTTGCAAACCTGAGCGCCTATCTAAGCGCCTGTCTCGAAAAACTTACCTATGACGCTGCGCTTCTTGCCATGAGCGATACGGAAGACATAAATACAATAGGCAAATGAGAAATGCATCCCAATGAGATATTTTGCACATTCCAATACCTTATGGCGCGTTTCACAATTGCCTATACAGATACAAATCAAAAGGGGGTATCACACAATGAATTTAAGCGAAGAGAGAAACTATCAAAAACGCATGGATACGCTGGATCTGATGGGACTGTCCGAACAGAACAGGATTCTTGCGGAACAATATCTGGACATGACCGGGCCGGAAAACAGAGCGCTTCTTGAGAAAGCGGAGCATCAGGACTTTTCCGTATTGGATCAGGAGAAAAGGCGGAAATGTAACGAATATGTGGAGCATTTAAGGAAACGGGGACGAATGGATGAAGTGGGCCGGTATGTGCGGTTTGCGGCGGCAGTCGGAGGTTCCACCGCCTATTATGTGCTTCTTACCTATGGGTGGAATCTGAATGCCTATCTGGAATTTTTGACAAGGGAGCAGTCTGCAGCCATGCGCGCGGAGGGAATCGCGTGGAACGGCTATGCGCTGAAAAACGCCGTATCAGGCATCGATCAGAAAAACCCGAAGGTATTAAGGGACGCCATGAATCTGTGCTATCATAAGAGTGATAACGCCAGAGTTCTGCTGGCGGGGATCAGTCTGTACCATACAAGAGCCGAGAAAGCCCAGGGGGGATTTTTGAAGGCGCTGTTTTCTAAAGGAAGCCCCGAAGAAGGTGTGCAGGATGCAGTCAAATGTGTGGAAAGTAATCTGATCGGCAGTATCTCGAATCTTTTTACGGGAGCGCGTCCAACCGACGCAGAAATCCAAAAGCTTCAGTCCTTTGTACGGGACGGAAAACTGAACGAGCCGTTTCCTCAGGAGCTGTATGACATCCTGCGCGGAAAACAGGTATCGGAGTATCTGGAAACGCTGCTTTCCGGCGTGGCCTTTCTTGCGATCGAACATTCTTCAAAGTGCGTCTCATTTCTCTGCCTGACAGCGGCAATGGATGAGCAGATTAACAAGAATACAACCCTTGATACTTGTATAAAAATCGGTGACAGGGTATGGTTTTTTGACCATATTGCCGAATTGGAGGAACTGCTTCCCATCAAAAAAGAAAGCTATCTGCTCTGGTGCCTGAAACAAAAGGCGGACGCACCGTTACGGCGTATGATCCAAAATCATCCTGAGGTCATCAAACAGGTAATTACCCAATTATCGTCCGATGAATATCAAGATCTGTTAAAAAAGACAGAGACGTCGAATCCGAAGCTTTATAAGGAAATGAGCGCGTCAAGCGAGGGAGAATTCCGGATGAAGCTGGCGGAGGAGCTTGTCAGCCGGGTCAATAAAGGAAAGGTGGAAGCGAAACAGTATTTGCTGGGTGAGGAAAAACTGGATGCGCTGTATCCTTTTGTGGAGGAATGGCGGGGCGGATATGATTATGATACAAGGCGCTGCGAGAAAATCCGCATGTTAAAGAGCAATAATAAAGAGCAGCAGATGTACCGCCGTGCCGTGGTGCTGGAAGGACTGGGTATGAAGGCGCGGTATTTCAGCTCCCATTGGTATGACAGTTCCAAAACAATTGATAAACAGGAGATTTTAGACATCTTAAAGATTTACGAGGAAGAACAGCTTCCGTTTTCTTACCAGATGGATTCACTGGGAGCAATCTATGATGGTTTTTATTCCGAAAAGAGCAAGGTGGCATACATGGATGAATGTGTGTCGGTGCTGCGAATGAAAAAACCGGAATGGGGAGGAGAATTTGCGTCCGCTGCGAAAGAAGGCTCCGCGCTTGTCCGTTATTTATGCATCCGGGTACTGGATCATTTCTGGCAGGAGTACAGTGAGGTCTTGCTATCCTGTGCCATGGACAGCTCGAAGCAGGTGCGGGAGCTTTTGGAGGCGGTTTACGTCAGTCATAAGGAATGGGAGCCGCAGATCAAGGCCATGCTGAGCTCAAAGAAATCCCAGGAGCGAGAGATGTCCGTACTGGTGCTGAAAAAATGGGGTGTATCCTTCTATCGAGATGCATTCGAAGCGGCGCTTGCTGTTGAGAAGAGTAAAAAAATAAAAGAGCTGCTGCAAAATTGTCTCGGTATGGAAGTAGACGAGGCAGAACAGGCAGGCGAGCAGACAACCGAAGAGCTTGCAAAGGCAATTTTGAAGGGCGGAAAGAAACGAAAAGTAGCGTGGGTGTTTGAAACGGGAGCGCCGTTTACGGAGGTACACAAGCTGGACGGCACGCCGGCATCCGAGGATGATCTGGCAGCTGTTCTTGTAGCTTATGCGGATATGACAATACCGGGTGTGAATAAGGACGCGGCAAAGCTTACCGCGGATTTGAATGCAAAAGAGCTGGCCTTTTATATGGGGATGCTGTTTAACAAGTGGCTGGAAAACGGAGCCGAATCAAAAAAGAAATGGGTGCTGTATGCGACGTCCATCCATGGCGGGGATGAGATCGTACCCGTTCTGCACGCACAGATCAAGGATTGGGCGGAGGCGTCAAGAGGAGCGATCGCGGCTGATGCAGTCAAGGCACTTTCCGTAAACGGCAGTCCTACGGCATTGTTGATCGTAGATCAGATTTCGCGCAAATTCAAGCACCGGCAGGTAAGGAACGCAGCTGCGGATGCACTGACCTATGCCGCAAAAGAACTGGGCATCACAAGGGCGGAGCTTGAGGACCGCATTGTACCGAATCTGGGCTTTAATGAGCGGATGGAGCAGACCTTTGACTACGGAACCCGAAGCTTTAAGGTGATGCTGACCGCCGCGCTGGAGCTTCAAGTATACGATGAGGCCGGCAAGAAGGTAAAGAGTCTGCCCGCTCCCGGCAAAAAGGATGATCCTGAAAAGTCGAAAGCGGCAAGCGATGCCTATAAGCTGTTGAAAAAGCAGCTAAAAGCCGTCGTGACCAATCAAAAGCTTCGTCTGGAGCAGGCACTCAGCGCGGAACGTTTGTGGAAGGCGGAGCAGTGGAAGGAGCTGTTTGTAAAAAATCCGGTGATGCACCAGTTTGCGATCGGCTTGATCTGGGGCGTGTATGCGGACAGTGCGCTTACAAGTACCTTCCGCTATATGGAGGACGGAAGCTTCAACACCATGGATGAGGATGAGTACGAACTGCCGGAGGATGCCATGATCGGTCTGGTGCATCCCATCGAGCTTGACGAAGAAAGTCTGAAAACATGGAGGGAACAATTATCCGACTATGAGGTGACCCAGCCCATCGAACAGCTGGAGCGTCCTATTTACCGGATCACGGAGGAGGAAAAGACGCAGAAGGAGCTTACCCGTTTCGGCGGTAAGCTGCTGAACGGCTTATCCTTGTCCGGCAAGCTCCAGAGTCAGGGCTGGTACAGAGGAAGTGTGCAGGATGCCGGCGGATTTTACGATTTCTACAGAGAGGACGGAAATGTGGGCGTTGACCTGGAATTCTCCGGCAGCTTTGTGGGAGATGAAAACGATGAAGTGACCGTCTACAGTGCAAAATTCTATAAAGCGCGTACGGTGGAGCGCGGCAGCTATGTCTATGACATGGTAAAAGAGGAGAATCAATATGCACTCTCCGAGGTGAGCCCCAGATATTTCAGCGAGATCGTTTTACAGCTTACAAAGGCTACCGCATCCAGCCAGGAACAGCTTCCCTATCCGGAGTGCAAAAAGAATCAATAAAGTCGATTTTTTGATTTTTATTGATCCATTAATTTTGCCTAAGCTTCCGGATGATAGATGGGATTGAGTATATCATCGGACTGTGGTAAAATGAAATCGCGGTTTGGAGATTAGATGATATGGAAAAAACAAGCAAAATATATCAAACTTATGTATCCATTTTGAAGAAGGAATTAGTTCCGGCAATGGGTTGCACAGAACCTGTCGCCATTGCATATTGTGCGGCAAAGGCAAGAGACGTGTTAGGATTTCGGCCAAAGCAGGTAGAGATCTATGCAAGCGGCAATATCATCAAAAACGTAAAAAGTGTGATCGTACCGAACAGCGGCGGCAGAAAAGGGCTGGAGACCGCTGCGGCGCTCGGAATCCTTTACGGCGATGCTGACAGACAATTACAGGTTATTTCACAGGTGAGTCAGGAACAGATGGAATCCCTCGGAGAGAAAATGACAGAGATGTCATACAAGGTAAAACATCTGGAGAGCGACCATGTATTGGATATGAAACTGGTACTAAAAGGTGCCGGACAGGAGGCTTCTGTTCAAATTCAGGACACGCATACGAATATTGTCCGAATCGAGAAGGACGGAGTGCTTCTTTACGAAAATGATAAGTCTGCGCCGGACCAAGAGGATGAATTGGATTATGATCTTTTGACGGTAGAGGAAATCTACAATTTTGCAAATGAAGCGGAGCTTTCCGATGTAAAAGAACTACTCCTAAGACAAATGGAATGTAATGTCAGGATAGCGGAAGTCGGATTAAAGGAGCGCTACGGAGCCGGGATCGGTAAAGTGATCGCGTGCAGGGGGGACGATGCCCGAACGCAGGCAGTCGCATATGCGGCCGCCGCGTCTGATGCGAGAATGGGTGGCTGCGAGCTGCCGGTGGTGATCAATTCCGGGAGCGGCAATCAGGGGATCACTGCGAGCCTTCCGGTGATCGTTTATGCAAGATATTTCCGAAAATCGGAGGAGGAGCTGCTTAGGGCGCTGCTCGTCTCTAACCTGGTGACCCTGCATTTGAAGAGCGGAATCGGAAGGCTGTCAGCTTACTGTGGAGTTGTCAGTGCGGGCGTGGGTGCCGGCGCGGGGATTGCCTATCTGCTGACCAAAGACAGACGGGTAATCGAACATGAGATCGTGAATGCCGTTGCCATTACAAGCGGAATGATATGTGATGGCGCCAAGCCAAGCTGTGCTGCTAAAATTGTGATGGCGGTCGAAGCCGGTATTTTGGGATTTGAAATGTATGAAAAAGGAAACCAATTCTACGCAGGAGACGGACTTGTAAGCAAAGGTGTTGAGAACACGATCCATAACATATCTGAGTTAGGCCGCGACGGAATGCGCGAGACGGATAAGAAAATCATTCAGATGATGACTTGAAGACGGCTCTTAAATGACAAAAAATGATTGACAGATAAAAAACAAGGTGTTGCAGTACCGGTTGAAAAGCAAAGGCGCTTGAGAGAGGATCTCGAGCGCTCTTGCTTTTAAAAGTGGCGTTTACGCTGTTTATAAAGGCATCTGCCGATGATGGGGCGGATGCCGGAGAAGCCGCCGCAAAGCAGTTTTGAATACACAGACTATAATGATTGGAGGAGGAGGATAAATGAATTACATAGAAGGGCTCAATCTATCAATTGCATATATACAAGCCAAAGAGTCATTGATATTGCCATGAAGTACGGTTATGATTCGGAAGCAGCATTTTCACGTGCAGTGCGCAATTTTATAGGGAATACACCAAGTAAAATCAGAAAAGAAGGCACTTCTATCTGTTTTCCTAAATTAAATTTCCAAATCCGGATAAAAGAAGGAGAGATGATCGTGAACGAAACTGCTATTGTAAAAATTGAAGAACATAGAAATGAAAAAGTTGTCTGTTTCACTGTGGATTGTGTTGATACGGAAAATGAAGCATGGGGACAGATGTCGGAATGGTGTAAAATGAATATACCTGATCGTACTGTCCGAAAGTATGTGGGAGTGGCATTATCAGGACACCATCCCCAGGGCGCAGGACATCAAAACGCCTCTGAACATATAAAGCATCCATACAAAGCAATGATGTCACACTTAATCAGTTTGATGAAAATGACAATTTGGATATAGCGCTTAGCATGATGAAAGCATCCGAGGCCTTTGCAGAATTCATACAAAATACTGCGGGATATGAGTTTGATTGTCCGGCAGGCATCTTTTATGAAGAACATATTTTCTCGGAAAGCTGGTTTCAAAATGGTGGAATTCAACCGAAAAATTATGACTATCGATTTCAAAAACACCGAGGACTCGGATGTTATGGACTGCCGTGAAAAGGGCGGCAGAGCTGCGCAGGGCAGCGAAGTCGGTCTTGAGGGCATGATGAGGCAAGTTGTCAATCTGCTTGAATATTCTGCGGTGACAGCGGTGGGACTTATAATTCTTGGTACAATGAATATTTTTGTTATGCTGGTATTGGTCGGCTTGTCCGCGATTGGATTTGCCGCAAAAAATCACGCAAACAAAAAGTGTAAAAAAGAGGTATGGGATCCCCTTGCGAACTGGTGGCGCAGGAATCATTACATGAGCAACACCACCTGCGATTTTGCCGCTGCCAAGGACATAAGAATGTTCGGCTTGCGGGAGTGGCTGACGGAAAAATTTAAAAAGGAAAAAAAGACAAAATATGAGGGCCAGATAAAAAATGAGAAGATATGGCTTTGCTGCTCGACATGCAACATTTTCTGCTTTGCGGCATCGCAGATAATCGTGTACGGCTGGCTTTTGTACAAGGCTTTAAGGGGTGAGATGACGATAGGCAATTTCAGCCTTTATGTAGCGTCCTCGACTACGTTTTACACATATGTATGGCAGATCATGGACAGTATTGCCGACCTTTTGCAGCGCAGCCGCGAGGTGGACGACTGGCGGAGTTTCCTTGACATGGACGGGGGAAATCCCGACGTTGGAAAGGAAGTTCCCGAATATGACAGCTATGAATTTGAGTTCAGGAACGTTTCCTTAGGCTTTTTGCAGTGGTCTTTCAGGATTTTCAGCTTTTTGCTTTCAGCATGAGGGAGAATATTGCTCTTAACAGCGAGGCGGACGACGACCGTATTAACGAAGTCCTGAAGCAGTCGGGACTTTATGACGATGCACAGAAGCTGGAACATGGTCTCGACACAACGCTGTTCAAAAGCTTTGATGAAAAGGGCACGGAACTTTCCGGCGGTCAGAAACAGAAAACTGCAATAAGCCGCGCGCTGTACAAGGACGCTCCCATAGTTATCCTTGACGAACCCACGGCAGCTCTTGACCCTGTTGCGGAGTACGATATTTACCGTCAATTCAACACCCTTGTGGGCGGAAAGACGGCAATATATATTTCCCACAGGCTTTCAAGCTGTAAATTCTGCGACAAGATAGCGGTGTTTGCGGAGGATACTATTAAGGAGTACGGAACGCACGACGAGCTTGCAGATATGCAGGGCGGAATTTATTCGGAAATGTTTACGGCACAGGCGCAGTATTATGTTTCATAGCTTTTTTCAAGTACGTTCAATCAAAGGGTAACGGCGAAACGCGAGGTTATAAAAATACAACTTGTTGGGGTGAACAGACGGTCAGCAAAATACTTCTGTACCGCCCCTGCCTTTGGCACGCGGGGAGTTTTTGATAGATAAGATTCTTAAATTCAATCTTTGTTTTTATTCGTCTCCATCTGTAACGAACTGATAATCGATTTCAATCGGAACGTCAGGGATTTGTTTTGCCAGTGCTTTCGCAACTTTGATTATCGTTTTGATGAAATTCGATTCTATACGTGCTTGCGGACATGACGCCGGGATGATAAAATAAACATGATTACGTAAAAATGAAACAAGCTACGCAGATGAATCGAAAGACAGATTGGGGAACGGATATGAGAAAAGCAGGAAGATGGATGATCGCAGGGCTTGCGTGCACGCTGCTCTTTGGGGGAAACATAGAAGTCACAGCGGCGGGACGCGCGACGCAGAAGGTTCTTGATGCGCGAAACGGCGTTGTCAGAGTCATGTATGAGGATAAGGATTATTATTACATGGGTTCCGCGTTCGGCGTTGGAAGTGCGGGAGAGGAGACGGATCTGTTTGTCACCTGTTATCACGTTGTAAATCCGAATGATGATGAGAATGAGACGTATGAGTCGGTTTATATTGCAACGGGGGACACGCTTGACGATGGCAATTATGACGTTGAGGTGCTCTATGCGGACGCCATGACGGATATTGCGATTCTGCGGACAGAGAGAAAAGTAGAAGGCAGAGTGGCGCTGCCGATGATCGCCAGTGAGAATATCGAAGTTACGACGCAGGTGTATACACTCGGTTATCCGGGTATTGCGGACGAGTATGCTGACCAGACTTATTATGACGGAGATTTTTCTTCGCTTGTGAAGGATCAGATGATCACGTCCGGCATTATTACAAAGTGCAGCGTCATTTCTGACGGCGTGGATTATTTTTTGATCGATGCGGACATCAATCATGGCAATTCGGGCGGCCCGACGGTGACGGTGCAGGGCTATGTTATCGGCATCAACGAGGCGATCGCGGCGGATTCCGACGGCGGAAACTGGATCGGTTTTGTCACACATGTGGACTATGTAATGGATGCGCTCGACAACCTGCATCTTTCTTATGACAAGATCAGTGCGTCGCAGTATGAATACGATCTGCAGGAGCAGCCTGCGGTACCCGTGGCTGCGGAGGGGGATGAAGACCAAAAGAAAAGCGGTCCCGATCTGTATGTGGTTCTTTTGGCAGTCGCAGTCGGCATTGTGTTTGTGATCGTGTTGATCTTCCTGATCTATATGATCCGCCGCGATAAAAAGCGTGAGGCGCAGATTGCGAGAGAAAGAGAACAATACATGGCGCGCAGGCATGTGGAAGCATACCAGAGCGCTATGGCGGTACGTGGCGCGCCAAAGATCATCGGTACGCAGGGAATTTTTGCCAACAACAGCTTTACCGTCACCGGATGCATGGTGATGGGGCGCAGCAGGGCGAAATGCCATCTTCTTTTCCCGGAGAATACGCCCGGCGTAAGTAAGGTGCATTGCGAGCTGCGCATTATGAACGGTGGACTGTACTTAATGGACAGAGGATCGAGCTACGGGACGTTTCTCGCTAATGGGGCACGCTTGAGCCCGAATCAGCCGTATCTCCTGCATGACGGCGAGGTCTTTTTCCTGGCAGCACCTCAGCACAGCTTTTTAGTGAGAATTTAATATTATGGCGGGAGCGTTCACAAATTTCCAATAAATAATTATAGGAAATTGATAAACATAATAGATAGCGTTCATGATTGTACAAAATATACAAATCCATAAGCAGGTGCTATGAGACCGTTGGTACTTACATGCGGTATTTTCGCATGTTATGTACCATTACGGTCGAATTGCAGCGCAAGCGTACCTGCGTTGGATTATATATTTTGTACAATCCAAATACTATATTTATGCGCTTCGCAATTTCCTGATAAATGACTTCAATAAAAGGAGAATATATCCGACATGAAAAAACTGTTGGTATATCTGAAGGATTATAAAAAAGAAACGGTTCTTGCACCGCTGTTTAAGATGCTGGAGGCGACGTTTGAACTGTTTGTGCCGTTGGTGATGGCGGACATCATCGACGTCGGGATCGCACACGGGGACAGGCATTATATTTATATGCGCTGTCTCTTGTTGGTTGTACTCGGCATCATCGGTCTGACCTGCTCTTTAACGGCGCAGTATTTTGCGGCAAAGGCGGCGGTCGGTTTTGCCGCGGGCATGAAAAGCGGGCTGTATCGTCACATTCAGAGTTTATCGTTTTCCGAATTAGATACATTGGGCGCTTCCACAATGATCACGCGCATGACGTCGGATGCCAATCAGGTGCAGAACGGTGTGAACATGGTGCTGCGCCTGTTTTTGCGCTCACCCTTTATCGTGTTCGGCGCAATGGTGATGGCGTTTACGATCGATGTGAAGGCGGCGCTCATTTTTGTTGTCACGATTCCGCTGCTGTGCGTGGTCGTGTTCGGTATCATGGCAATCAGCATCCCGCTGTACCGCAAGGTGCAGGCGGGATTAGATCAGGTATTGGGCATTACGAGGGAAAACTTAACGGGCGCGCGTGTCATCCGCGCGTTTCATAAAGAGGATTCTGAAGTCGAGCGTTTTGACGAGAGCAACAATCAGTTGACAGCAATGCAGAATTACGTCGGAAGGATTTCGGCGCTGATGAATCCGATCACCTATGTGATCATTAATCTTGCGACGGTGGTGCTGATCTATGTCGGCGCGCTGCAGGTCGATGCCGGTAATCTGACACAGGGAAATGTCGTGGCGCTTGTCAATTATATGTCGCAGATTTTGGTGGAGCTCATCAAACTGGCAAATCTCATCGTCACAGTGACGAAGGCGGCGGCCTGCGCAAACCGGATTCAGAGCGTGTTTGATATGCAGCCGTCCATGGACAAGGGCGGCGCGGCAGGAGAGGCGGCGCAATCGACGAAAACAGAGCGTCGAAGTGATGTGGGAACAGGCGAAGCGAGGGAACAGGCGCATACGGCGGAAACGGCGAACCGAAGTGATACGGCGGCTGTGCGGTTTTCGCATGTCAGTCTGTGTTATCATAGCGGGGGAGAGGCGGCGCTTGAGGATATTGATTTTGCGGCTGAGAGGGGACAGACGATCGGCATCATCGGCGGTACCGGTTCGGGCAAATCCTCTGTTGTAAATATGATCCCGCGTTTTTATGACGCGAGCGAGGGAAGCGTCTTGGTAGACGGAAAGGATGTGCGGGACTATTCTGTGCGCGAGCTCCGCGAAAAAATTGGCGTGGTATTGCAGAAGGCGGTTCTGTTTCAGGGAACGATCCGCGATAATCTGAAATGGGGAAAAGAGGACGCTGCGGACGAAGAACTGTGGGAGGCGCTGACGCTCTCTCAGGCAGCGGATTTTGTGAAAGAAAAAGATGGGCAGCTTGACGCGAAGATCGAGCAGGGGGGAAAGAATCTGTCCGGCGGACAGAGACAGAGACTGACGATTGCCAGAGCGCTAGTGAAAAAACCGGAGATTTTGATACTCGATGACAGCGCTTCCGCATTGGATTATGCGACGGATGCGAAGCTGCGCAGCGCGATCAAGGGAATGGACGGAAATACAACGGTGTTTATTGTCTCCCAAAGAACAGCGTCCATTATGCACGCAGATCGGATTCTGGTGCTGGACGACGGCAGGCTCGCGGGTGTCGGCACGCATGAACAGCTTCTTGCACAGTGCGAGGTATATCGGGAAATCTATGAGTCCCAGTTTAAGAAAGAGACGGCTGAGGACAGTAGAGAGAAGTTAAACTGAGAGGAATGGAAATGAACATGGCAAAACAGACGCGCGGCGATCAGGCCGCGATCATGAAGCGGGTATTACATTATATCAAGCGAAGCTGGCTGATTCTTTTTTTATCCATTGCATTTGCGGCAGTCACGGTCATTCTGACGCTGTATGTGCCGATTCTGACAGGAAATGCCATTGACAGGATCGTGGATAAGGGGCTGGTCGATTTTGACGGGCTGATGCGGATTTTATTCACGATCGTGGTCTGCGTGCTGGTGACGGCGTTGGCGCAATGGCTCATGAATGTGTGCAATAACCGCATTACCTATCAGGTGGTGCGCGACATTCGGAGCGAGGCGGTGCGGAAGATTGAGGTGCTGCCGTTAAAATATATAGACGGTCATTCCTACGGCGATGTGGTGAGCCGTGTCATTGCCGATGTAGACCAGTTTTCCGACGGCCTTTTGATGGGATTTACGCAGCTTTTTACCGGCGTCTTAACAATTGTGGGAACGTTATTGTTTATGTTGTCAATCAACTGGAAGATCGCGCTTGTCGTTGTCTGCATCACACCGGTTTCCTTGTTTGTGGCAAGCTTTATTGCAAAGAAAACCTATGCCATGTTCCGGCTTCAGTCCGAGACGCGCGGCGAACAGACGGCGCTCATTGATGAGATGATCGGAAATCAAAAGGTCGTGCAGGCGTTTTGCCACGAGGAGGAGTCGATGGAACGCTTTGATGAGATCAATGAGCGGTTAAAAAAGTGTTCCCTTCGCGCCATTTTCTTTTCTTCCATCACGAATCCGTCCACGCGGTTTGTCAATTCCCTTGTATATACCGCGGTCGGATTGACCGGAGCGCTTGCTGTTGTAAAGAATCCGTTTGGATTCACTGTCGGTAATCTTTCCAGTTTTTTGAGCTATGCGAACCAGTATACGAAGCCGTTCAACGAGATTTCGGGCGTCATTACGGAGCTGCAGAACGCGATCGCATGTGCCGGACGTATTTTTGAATTGATCGATGAGGAGCCGCAGATACCGGAGCCGGAAGCGGCAATCGTCTTAAAAGAGCCGGACGGTACCGTGGCGTTAGAGCATGTTTCTTTTTCCTATGTTCCGCAGAAAAAGCTGATCGATGATTTTAACCTTTCCGTGAAAAAAGGACAGCGCGTGGCGATCGTCGGACCGACAGGATGCGGCAAGACGACGATCATCAATCTGCTCATGCGTTTTTATGATGTGGACGGTGGAAAGATTTTGGTTTCGGGAACGGATATCCGCGACATTACGCGCGGCAGTCTGCGCACGTCGTACGGAATGGTATTGCAGGAGACTTGGCTGAAAACGGGAACGATCCGTGAAAATATCGCGATGGGAAAGCCGGACGCAACGATGGAGGAGATCATCGAGGCGGCAAAGCTTTCGCATGCGCATGGTTTCATCAAGCGCCTGCCCAAGGGTTATGACACCGTGATCACGGAGGATGGCGGAAGTCTCTCGCAGGGACAGAAGCAGCTTCTATGCATTGCGCGCGTCATGCTCTGCTTACCACCGATGTTAATTTTGGATGAGGCAACTTCTTCCATTGATACGCGCACGGAAATCAAAATTCAAAACGCGTTTGCCACAATGATGAAGGGGCGCACAAGCTTTATCGTCGCGCACCGTCTCTCGACAATCCGGGAGGCGGACGTCATTCTTGTGATGAAGGACGGTTCCATCATCGAGCAGGGAAATCACGAGGCGCTGTTAAAACAGGGCGGTTTTTATGCGGAGCTGTATAACAGTCAGTTTGCGGCATCGTAGAGTCGGGGGATAGAAGTCAGAAAGACTTATGAAATGCCCAAGAAGCATGTGCGCATAGGCGGACCGAGGGAATTTATAGGTAAATATGGAAGTTGAAAGACAAAATGAAAATTTGAAGGAGTATTTTTACATGAAAAAGGCAACTGGAATAAATTATATAATCTTAGCTATGTTGGCATTTGCATGTTTGGGATTGGAAGTAGTATTAGCGTTTTGGATAGAGCCAATCATATGGGGTTCTCAAATAAATGAATGGACAGATTTGCAAACTATCATTCATTGGGTGGTTACATGCAGTCTATGGGGTGTTGCAAGTTGTTGCATCATTCTATTTGCAAAAAAGAAATATAATTTTGACCTGTTCCAAAAAGGAAATAAAATGGCGGTTTGGCAATGGGCGTTAGTCGTTATATTTGTCATTGGAAGTTTGATTTTTTCTTATTTTGATTGGAATGGAAGTAAGGTAATAAAAGAATTTTATGCAAATGGTTTTGTGAAATTTATTTTTCAATACATATACTATATTTTTGAAACGGTGTTAGTAACGCTTATTTTGGTGTTTGGGCAAAATGCTTTTGAGAAGTGGTTTCATAAACGGAATATTCCTTATGGTGGAATTATTGTCGCAACTACATGGGGGGCCGTGCATTTTTTCACCAAAGATATTTCAGGGGGGATTGTAACCGTTATTGCAGGTCTGGCATTTGGAAGCGTATATCTTATAGTCAATAGAGATATTAGAAAAGCATATCCCATTTTATGGATTATGTTTGTCATGTAAATTCCAATTTTCTGACAAGTTGATAAGACCACGAGATTAAAATTTAGAAGGTTAGCCATGACAGCTATTATGAGGCAGGGATCCGTTAGCAATGATATTATCATTTCTTATGATTTGCGGTTTATCGGTGGGCGAAAGGATTTGTAATTTTTGTGGAGGAGAAAATGATGAATACATTCAAAAATAGAGTGCAGAGTGGAATATTGTTATTATGCATGATGTGCATTTTGTGCGCATGCGGCGAGCAATATGTTGAAGAAATAGATAGCCTCGAAGAAATAGATCGTCCAAGCACCGCAGAGAATCAGGAAGAGTTCTCTGATTTGGATTCCTTTTACCGAAATCCTGTTACCCAGCCATATGAGGACATTAGAACTCTTGGTGAAAACTATAACAAAGAGCAGGCACAGATGGATGGGTGTTTTGTAATAGGTGCAATGGTTCATAATGACTACCTATACAGCGAGTTTATGGAACAGCATCAGAATAAAGAAGATGCTTTTATCAGAGTGGTGCAGGGTACAGACGGCATCATGATAGATGACATCTTATATGACAGCAGTGCCGATAAAATCTATCTTGTGCATGACTCTACAAGAGATAATTCGGCTGCAGAAACGGACAAAAGTATTACATTATATGAATTTGAAGATATTGCAGAATACTACAATGATAACGGGAACGGGCGTTTATACTGGATTGCTTTCAACGGTAAAATAAGCGATATAGATTTTGACAGTGATGAAATATTTATCATCACTTTAATAAATTAAGTTCCGGTTTGCCGGGCATTACTAAAAGATACGGATATCAGAACATGCAGGATTTCTGCCGAATTTACCGTTGTGCCGTTTGAGTTAACATGAGCATTGACAGAATAAAGAAGTTGTGATAAAGTACCATCAATAACATAAGAAAAGCGATGACGGAAAAAGTAGTTTAGTTGGAAACATCCAGAGAGAATAGCACTTGGTGGAAGCTATTTATGTGGAAATTAGACGAAAACCATTCCAGAGCTGTAATGCTGAAATGAGTAAGTGTTACCGTATGCCTGCGTTAAAGGATAGGATTTGATAGAATCTGAAGTGAAAAGTTAAGGTGGAACCGTGCGAAGTGCACCCTTAAGGCTATGTGATCATGGTCTTATGGGTGCTTTTCTTATGTTGTTGCCAAATAGCAAAAGTGGAAAAGAGAAAGGAGCAACAAATCATGAAGGTTCTACGAAAAAATGGAGAAATTGCAGAAGTAAACTTTGAAGAACAGGAGGGCAAAAAGGCATTTTGGCATACAAGTGCACATGTGCTTGCACAGGCTGTAAAACGTTTATATCCGGAAACGAAGTGTGCCATTGGTCCGGCAATCGAAAATGGATTTTATTATGATTTTCAATTTGAATTTTCATTTTCAGAAGAGCATTTGAAGACAATCGAAGCAGAAATGCGAAAGATTGTAAAGGAGTCTCTCTCCCTGCAAGTCTATGAGAAGTCAAAAGAAGAAGCACTCAGCTTTATGGAGAATGCAGGTGAAACGTATAAAATGGAACTGATTCAGGAACTGAATGATACAGAGCAAATTAGCTTCTATAAGCAGGGAGAGTATGAGGAGTTTTGTGCAGGACCACATATTTCTAATGTGTGTCAGATTAAAGCAATCAAGCTATTGTCAGTGGCCGGAGCCTATTGGAGAGGCAGCGAAAAAAATCAGATGCTTACGAGAATCTATGGGATTTCTTTTCCCAAAGCGGCGCAATTGGATGAATATCTGCATATGGTTGAGGAAGCAAAAGCAAGAGATCACAGAAAATTGGGAAAGGAACTTGGAATATTTACGATTTTTGATGAGGGACCGGGCTTGCCGGTATTTCTGCCAAAGGGAATGATATTGAAGAACCTGCTGATTGATTACTGGCGGAAAATTCATCGCAGAGAAGGATATGTTGAGATTTCTACGCCCATTATGTTGGAAAGAAGACTTTGGGAGACGTCCGGTCATTGGGATTTTTATAAGGATGCCATGTACGCTCTTAAGGTTGAAGATGATGATTATGCAATCAAACCAATGAGTTGTCCGGGTGGAATGCTGGTGTATAAACTGGAACAGAGGTCCTATAAGGAGCTTCCTATGCGAGTGGGAGAATTAGGGCTTGTACATCGCAATGAAAAGTCCGGAACATTACATGGTCTCATGAGAGTACGTTCATTTACGCAGGATGACGCTCACATTTTTATGAGAGAAGATCAGGTGACGGATGAGATACAGGGTGTTATGCGTCTGATTGATGAAGTTTACCGGAAGTTTGGTTTTTCATATGAAATCGAATTGTCAACGAGACCGGAGCATTCCATAGGAAGTGATGAGGATTGGCAGCTTGCTACGGAAGCGTTAGAAAAAGCAGTGCAGGGAATGGGTAAATCTTATGTAGTAAATGAAGGAGATGGTGCATTCTATGGACCGAAGCTTGATTTTCATCTAAAAGATTCCATAGGCAGAACGTGGCAATGCGGAACGATTCAGCTTGATTTCCAGCTTCCGCAAAGATTTCATATTGACTATATAGGGGCAGATGGAGAGAAGCATCGCCCGATTATGCTGCATAGAGTTGTATTTGGATCAATAGAACGATTTATTGGTATTTTACTGGAACATTATGCGGGGAAATTTCCTGTGTGGCTTGCACCTGTACAGGTTAAGGTGCTTCCGGTTTCAGACAAATACAATGATTATGCGAAGAAAGTTGAAGGAGCTTTGGAAGAAAATGATATCCGGGCAGAAGTGGATGTCAGAAGTGAGAAACTTGGATATAAGATTCGTGAAGCGCGTATGGATAAGGTGCCATATATGATTATCATAGGCGAAAACGAGAAAAATCATATGTCTGTATCCGTAAGACAAAGAGACGCAGAACCTGATAAACAGGACATGGGAGAAATGAGTCTTGAACAAGTGGTCAATTTGGTAAAGAGAGGTGAGGTAGGATAAAAGAAATAGGAAGATATTAATAATGACGTCGGAGAGCATTTCAAACAGTTCTTCCTGCCTGGTTTATTTTATGTTATAATTCTAGACAAGGAAAACTTGTTTAACAAGTTTTCCTTGTCTACGCTCCGCGACAGAAAATTTAGTGAGGTATGTAACTTGATTGAAAATATAAATGGTTATTTTTTGATATGGGTTCCACTTTGGTTGATGAAAGTGCTCTGAACAGGGCAAATTGCGAACCCGGGCAATCTATTATGATTGGAGATTTGCGATTTTATATAGGTAAATTATAAATCGGGATTTATTAAGGAGGGTAAAACGATGGATAAAGAATGGGAAAGATTATATGAAGAAGCAATGAGTGTTTTGAACCCCCATGATGTTTCAAATAAAATGTGGGTAGGAAGTGTGGCATCTGCCGTACTCACAAAAAAAGGTAATATTTACAAGGGTATATGCATTGACACAGATGGATCTATAGGAATGTGTGCTGAAAGAAATGCTTTATCAACAATGCTTACATATGGCGAAAGTGAGATCAAAAAAGTGGTTTCAGTATATAAAGATGGAAATATAATTCCGTCCTGCGGTATTTGCAGAGAATTTATGATGCATTTAGGCGGAGATGTGGAAAATATTGAAATTCT
>CAMWSU010000048.1 GCA_947176965.1 uncultured Lachnospiraceae bacterium
ATTACGGGCTCCATTGTTGCAAGGGCAGCGCGGGCGGACGTGTATGAGAACTGGACGGATGTGTCAGGCTTTTTGATCGCCGATCCGCACATTATTCCTGATCCGCAGGCAATTGATATCATCACCTACCGGGAGTTGAGAGAGCTGTCCTATATGGGTGCAGGCGTGCTGCATGAGGATGCGATCTTTCCCGTGCGCAAGGCGGGGATACCGATCAATATCCGCAACACGAATCAGCCGAAGGACCGCGGCACATGGATCGTGGAGAGTACCTGCCAGAAGCCGCGCTATGTCATCACGGGCATTGCGGGAAAGAAGGGCTTCTGCTCGATCAATATTGAAAAAGCAATGATGAATTCGGAGGTCGGATTCGGACGTAAAGTGCTGGAAGTGTTTGAAAAGAACGGGATTTCCTTTGAACATATACCGTCCGGCATTGACACGATGACGGTATTCGTGCATCAGTCCGAATTTGTGGAAAAAGAACAGAAAGTGCTTGCGGGCATTCATAAGCTTGCACAGCCCGATACGATAGAGATGGAGTCCGATTTGGCACTCATTGCCGTTGTGGGACGCGGCATGAAAGCGACAAGGGGAACGGCGGGACGTATTTTTTCCGCATTGGCGCATGTCAACGTCAACGTGAAAATGATCGATCAGGGTTCCAGTGAGCTGAATATCATCATCGGTGTCAAAAACGAAGATTTTGAAAGTGCGATCAAGGCAATCTATAATATTTTTGTCGAGGCGCAGCTCTAGAAAATGAAGAAGTTCTAAGGCATCAAAGTACGCTG
Organism: uncultured Lachnospiraceae bacterium; assembly: GCA_947176965.1. GTDB lineage: Bacteria > Bacillota > Clostridia > Lachnospirales > Lachnospiraceae > DLAJ01. The sequence goes on from CAMWSU010000048.1 coordinate 795, forward strand.
CCTAAGAACTTCTAAGTCATTTTCTGAAGAATGACCTGTCGGTCATTCTTCACACTCTATAGAGGTTTGATTGGAATATGGCAAAAAAGACGGGAAGCATCGTAAAACAGGCAGGGGTTCTTGCGGCAGCAGGAATCCTTGTTAAGATTATAGGAATTTTATACAGGAGTCCGCTGACCTCGTTGATCGGAGATGAGGGAAACGGCTATTATAGTGTTGCCTATAATATCTATATCATCATTCTCATGCTGTCCTCATATAACATTCCGGCCGCAGTTTCCAAGCTGATCGCTGAGAAACTGGCGCTCGGACAATACAAAAATGCGCACAGGGTATTCATCTGTGCGCTTTGGTATGTGATGGTGCTCGGCGTTGTCGCGGCGGCAGTGCTGTACTTTTTTGCCGATAAGCTCGTCGGGCCGAATGCGGCGACGGTGCTCAGGGTTTTTGCGCCGACCATTCTGATCTTCGGACCGCTGGGGGCGCTGCGCGGCTACTTTCAGGCGCATCATACGATGTCGCCGACTTCGGTTTCGCAGATTTTTGAACAGATCCTAAACGCGGGCGTGAGCATCGGCGCGGCTTATTTTTTTACAAGAACGGTTCCGGGCATGACGGAGGCGGCAAGAGAGACGGCTTATGCGGCAGGAAGCGTGTTACAGACAGGCTCGGCGTATGTGCTTGGGGAGTCGGCGGCGCGCGGTACGGATACCCAGCGCGCGATTTTAGGTGCGGCGGGAAGCGCGCTCGGGACGGGAAGCGGCGTGCTCATTGCCATGCTGTTTATGGCGTGGGTGTATGCCATAAACCGGAGTTCCCTGAAAAAAAATATACGGAGAGACCGGACGGGAGAGGCGCTTCCCTACGGACAGATCTTTAAGCTGATGCTGTTAATGGTAACGCCGATCCTGCTCAGCAATCTCATTTATAATTTCAGCACGACGCTCAATCAGACAATCTATTTTGCCGTTCTTCGGGATATACAGGGCGTTTCCGAGGCGGAGTCGTCCACGATGTACGGCATTTATTCGGGCAAGGCGACGATTATTGTCAATGTGCCGATCGCGATCGCCGCAGCGATGAGTTCGGTCATGATCCCAGCGATTTCGTCGGAATATGCAAAGCGTAACATGAAGGAGATTCACAGAAAGCTCGATCAGTCCATCCGCGTGACCATGATGGTGGCGATTCCGTCCACGGTCGGATTATTTGTGCTTGCAAGAGAGATCACACAGCTTTTGTTCCCGCAGAGGGCTTCGCTTGAGATGGCGTCAAGCCTGCTGCGCGGGCTTTCCGTAACCGTGATCCTGTTCAGCATTTCCACGATCACGAACGGCGTACTGCAGGGAATCGGAAAAGTGGTAAAGCCGGTGATCCATGCAAGCGCAGCGCTTGTGATCCAGGGGATCGTGCTCGCGCTTTTGCTGCTCGGAACGGATTGGAATTTATATGCGCTCGTCATCGCGTCCATCCTGTATTCGGGTCTGATCGTGCTCTTGAACGGGTACAGCTTAAAAAGATTACTGCATTACCGGCAGGAGATCAGAAATACGTTTGTGATGCCGTCGTTCGCGGCCGCGGTCATGGGCGTTGCCGCGTGGGGCGTTTATCACGGTCTGTATCAGCTTGTAAAAAGCAATGCGCTCTGTCTGTTTGCTGCGATCGGCATCGCAGGCTGCGTGTATTTCATCGTACTCCTAAAGATCGGAGGCGTCGGGGAGCAGGAGCTGCGCTCCTTCCCAAAGGGAGCGCTCCTCATTCGGATCGCAAAAAAAACGGGGCTGCTGTAAGCCCCGTTTTTTGATGTATGGAAAAGTCGTTAATCTGTTATGACTCAACGGTTTCTTCTTTCTCCGGCAGGATCAGCTTTACCTTCTCAATCCGGTTTCTGCGGACCTGCGTTGCCTCAAGCACGGTGCCGTCCTCCAATGTGACGCGGTCCATCCGCTTCGGCAGGCGCTCCAGCTTATCAATAATCATTCCGCCGATGGAATCATAGTCCTCGCTTTCCAAATGCAGGGAAAGCGCATCATTGATGTCATCGAGCTTCATGCTTCCCTCGATCAGATACTCCCTCTCATTCAGAGATTGAATCAGTTCCTTTTCATCCTCATCATATTCGTCGCGGATCTCGCCGACGATCTCCTCGAGCAGATCTTCAAAGGTGATCATGCCGGCCGTAGTGCCGTATTCATTCTGCACCATGGAAACCGCGAAGCCTTTTTCACGCATTTCCAACATCAGATCCGCCGTGTTCTTGAACTCATAAGTATAATGTACTTCACGCAGAATATCCTGTATGTGGAAAGCGCTTTTATTTGTCAAAAGAAGGAAATCCTTGATATTGATGATACCGATGATGTAATCGGGATCATCATCATAGACGGGAATACGGGTATACATGGAATCCTGAAATACCCGCAAAACCTCGCGATAACCTGCGCTCAGAGAGAGCGTAGTCATATGGATGCGGGGGATCATAATATCCTTTGCAACGGAATCGGAGAAATCAAACACATTGTGGATGATTTCTTTTTCTTCGCTCTCGATCACGCCGTCCTCGTGGCTGACGTCGATGAGCGTATGCAGATCGCTTTCCGTAAGCGCCGCGATCTTCTGGTCCGGATCAATATGCGACATGCGCAGGAGCGCGTTTGAGAGCTTATCGATGATAAAAATGACCGGTGTTAAGAGCCACATGAGAAAACGGATGGTCTTGGCATAGGAAAGAACCATTTTTTCCGCGCGGCTCATTGCTTTTGTTTTGGGAACGATCTCGCCGAACAGAAGGACAAGCACGGTAAGGATACCGGTCGCAATGCCGACGGCAACGCTTCCGAATAAATCTGCAGCAAGGGTTGTCGTTAAAGAGGAAGCGCTTAAGTTGACGATGTTGTTGCCGATCAGGATGGCGCTGAGCATTTTACTGTATTGGTCCAACACATTCTGCGCAGTAAGCGCGCGCTTATCGCCTTCTTCGCACAGCGTGCGGATGCGGATGCGGCTTACCGTGGAAAATGCGGTCTCTGCCGATGAGAAAAACGAGGATAATAACAAAAGGATAAAAAGAGCGAACAGCTTGATAAATGTGACGGTCGGGTCGATCGATTCAAGAGGGGGCATAATTCTCCTATCTGCACAGGATCGTGCAAAAACATAATATGTTGCTACCTAATATATACAATGTTATAAACTGCTTGTCAAGTTTTGGACTGTGGTGGAATATACATAGTTATGGAGGAAAAAAGAGGAGGAGGATTTCATGATGGAACAACAAATGCGTGTGAGAGAGGAAACAAGAATTCCGCGCCCGCCCGTCGTGCGCGTGCTGCAATGCCTGCTGTTCGGCTATCTCATCACAGGAGCGCTGCTCCTGCTGCTTGCAGGGCTTTTGTATAAAATGCAGCTTTCGGAACAGATCGTATCGATCGGCATTATCGTTATTTATGTGGTGTCAGCACTTGTTTCCGGCTATATCGCAGGAAAGAAGGCGGGAAACAAAAAATATCTGTGGGGCCTCTTGCAGGGAGGACTTTATTTTGTTGTACTGCTGCTCATGACGCTGGCAGTCAAGCGGTCTGTTTCAGATTTTGGGTCCAATTTAGTGACGACATTTCTGCTCTGTACAGGAAGCGGCATGCTCGGCGGCATGCTGGCATAGGCTTGGAGGGATGGACCGATTCACGTACGCGGGGAGTTGCTGAGAAATCTTTTTACATAGGGAAACTTTTGGTTGAAACAGGAGGAAAACTGTGCTATACTACGAACTGTTATAGGCAGATAAATTTGTGCCTGCGGCATGGCATATGCCATACATATTTTGGTTTGCAGGTTACGGAAAGGTATAGGTACTGATCATGAAGCACATTAAGACATTGAACACGAGGGATCTGAAGAAATCCATGAAGAAAGGCGGCTGCGGCGAGTGCCAGACTTCCTGCCAGTCCGCATGCAAGACTTCCTGTACGGTAGGAAACCAGACCTGTGAGAAGGCAAAATAACATGCCATGCAGCAAGCTGCCCACGGGAATAGAACCGGAAACATAGGCACTATTGTAAGCAGCGATGACCGTCGCTGCTTATTGTACGTTTGCGCAAAGAAATCAAATACCCTACAGCAAGCTGACGGGGTATTTGACCCTCGCGGCATTCGCCAAATGGATGCTGACGCATCCGCTTGGCTCATTGCACGCGGGAATAAAAGCAATACAGAAAGGCTGGATACAAGTGGTACATCAGTACAAAAGTAATGGATATGAGATTGTATTAGACGTCAACAGCGGCTCCGTGCATGTGGTGGACGAGCTTGCCTATGATCTGATCAAACCGGTGGAGGCGTTGATCGATCAGGGGATGACGAAGCCGGAGGATATCACGGCGCATATTATGACGAAGGCGGCATCCGCAGCGGCGCAGGGAGCGTCGCAGACTGCAGGAGCAGATGCGAATATGCAGAAGGAAGCCGCCGGTCGGATCGCAGCTCACACACAGGAGGAGATCGCGGAGACGGTCGGGGAGCTGTTATCCTTAAAAGAAGCGGACATGCTCTATACAAAGGATATTTATGAGCCGTATATCGACTCGATGAAAAAGCGGGAGACCGTTGTCAAGGCGCTCTGCCTGCATATAGCGCATGACTGCAATTTAGCCTGCCGTTACTGCTTCGCTGAGGAAGGCGAATATCACGGCAGACGCGCACTCATGAGTTTTGAGGTCGGGAAAAAAGCACTTGATTTTTTAGTGGCGAATTCAGGGAACAGGGTGAATCTCGAAGTTGATTTCTTTGGCGGAGAGCCGCTCATGAACTGGGATGTGGTAAAGGAGCTGGTTCTTTACGGGCGGAGTCTGGAAAAAGAGCACAATAAGCGCTTTCGCTTCACGATGACGACGAACGGGCTTCTTTTGGATGAGGAAAAGCTTACTTTTATCAATCAGGAGATGGGAAATCTTGTCTTAAGTCTGGACGGAAGAAAAGAAGTTCACGACCGCATGCGTCCGCACAGGGGCGGGCAGGGCAGTTATGATGAGATCGTTCCGAAATTCCTTCATGCCGCCGAGAGCCGGGATCAGATGAATTATTATGTGAGGGGAACGTTTACGAGATATAATCTTGATTTTGCAGAGGATGTCCTGCATGTTGCGGACCTCGGTTTTCAGCAGATTTCCGTTGAGCCGGTCGTTGCCGATGCGGATGAAGATTATGCCATCCGCGAGGAGGATGTTCCGGCAATCGAGCGGGAATATGACAGACTGGCGGAGGCACTGCTTGAGAGGCACAGAGCGGGAAAGCCGGTCAATTTCTTTCATTTTATGATCGATTTAGAGGGCGGCCCCTGCGTGGCAAAGCGTCTGTCGGGCTGCGGTTCCGGCTGTGAATATCTGGCGGTGACACCGTGGGGTGATTTTTATCCGTGCCATCAGTTCGTCGGTCAGGAGGAATTCCTGATGGGCAATGTGGATACGGGAATTGTCAGACCTGAGGTTCGGCAGCAGTTTCAGGACTGCAATGTTTATACAAAAGAAAAATGTAAAGACTGTTTTGCAAAGTTTTATTGCAGCGGCGGCTGCGCCGCAAACGCATATCATTTTGACGGCGATATTAACGGGGCGTACGACATCGGGTGCAGACTTCAGCGCAAGCGCGTGGAGTGCGCGATCATGATGAAGGCGGCAGAAGAATGACCTGACGGTCATTCTTCACGAAATAGATAGTCATGTGTAGGAAAACAAAAGGAGAAGAAAGATCATGAAAAAGAGCAAGGGAATCATAACGCTCATCATCACGGCGGTCTTGATCGCAGGACTCGGGTTTGTGGCGGTCTACGGCATCGGTTCGGCACGTAACGGTTCCGCGCGTAATATCAAGAGGGGACTGGACTTAGCAGGCGGCGTCAGTATTACCTATCAGGTAGTGGGTGACACTGATCCGTCCGCAGAGGATATGAGCGATACGGTGTATAAGCTGCAAAAACGTGTGGAGCAGCAGAACTACAGCACGGAGTCTCAGGTCTATCAGGAGGGTTCCGACAGGATCAACGTAGAGATCCCCGGCGTATCGAATGCGGAAGAGGTGCTGGAAAACTTAGGGAAGCCGGGTTCCCTGCTGTTCATCATGCAGTATGACGATGCGGGAAATGCGAACTATGCGCAGGAATTAATGCTTACGGAAGATGGGAGTTATGAATTTGTCTATACGCTGGCGCGGCCGCTGGAGGAGATTGAGGCATCCGGTTCGATTGTGATTACAGGTACGGATGTCAAAAGCGCGGACGCGCGGTATTATACCGATCAGCTGACGGGAGCGAGTGAAGTTGGGGTCGATCTGACGCTGACGGATGCGGGCGCGGAGAAATTTGCTGTTGCTACCGCAAAGGCAGCCGGCAGATGGAGCATCGGCATTTATTATGACGGGGGATTTATCAGTGTTCCGAATGTAAATTCCGTCATTAATGATGGCAGGGCGCAGATTTCGGGCGGCAGTATGGATTATGAGGAGGCGCGTCAGCTTGCTTCCTATATCCGGATCGGCGGTCTGAAACTGGAACTGGAGGAGCTAAGCTCGAATGTGGTCGGTGCGCAGCTCGGAGAAAAAGCGATCGAGACAAGCCTGTACGCAGGTGCGATCGGACTTGTCCTTGTCATCATTTTTATGATCGCAGCATATCGGATTCCGGGAGTTGCATCGGGGCTTGCGCTCATCTTATATGTGCTTCTGACGCTGCTCTCCTTAAATTTCCTGAATCTGACCTTAACGCTTCCGGGTATTGCTGGTATCATCCTTTCTATCGGTATGGCGGTGGATGCCAATGTCATTATCTTTGCGCGCATTAAGGAGGAGATCGCGACCGGAAAGACTGTAAAAAGTTCAATCGACATCGGGTTTAAGAAAGCGCTATCCGCGATCGTGGACGGAAATGTGACGACGCTGATCGCAGCGGTCGTTTTGATGTTTATGGGCACGGGTCCGGTCAAGGGCTTTGCGCAGACGCTGGCGCTCGGTATTGTACTCTCCATGTTCACGGCGCTTGTCATTACGAAGCAGATCCTGAAAGCATTATTTGCAATCGGGTTAAAGAGTGAGAAGTTCTACGGCATGGCAAAAGAGAGAAAGAGCGTGGATTTCCTGAAAAGAAAGATCATCTTTTTTGCGGCATCGTGCACGATTATCGTACTCGGCTTTGTCTTTATGGGTGTGAATAAGGGCGTACACGGAAATGTCATGAATTTCGGCTTGGAGTTTTCGGGTGGTACGACGTTTCAGGCGTCCATGCCCCGGGATTATACGTTAGAGGAGATTGACGAGCAGATTAAGCCGGCGATCGCGGCCGTGATCGGCGATAATAATATTCAGGCGGCAAAGATCAGGGAATCCGTAGCGTCCGAGGATACGCATACGATCACCATTAAGACAAGAACGCTGGATGATGATACGCGTAAGGAGGTCATGGAGGTACTGCGGACGCAGTTCGGCGTGACGCAGGAAGTGGAGTATCAGAATATCAGTGCGACGATCAGCAAGGAGATGCGGTCGGATGCGGTCGTTGCGGTCATCATCGCGACGATCTGCATGCTCTTTTATATCTGGTTCCGCTTTAAGGACATCCGTTTTGCGGCGAGCGCGGTCATCGCGCTGGTTCACGACGTGTTAGTCGTGCTTGCGTTCTATGTGATCACGCGGATCTCGGTAGGAAATACCTTTATTGCATGCATGCTGACGATCGTGGGATATTCGATCAATGCGACCATTGTCATTTTTGACCGCGTGCGCGAGAATTTAACGGCAGTCGGCCCGAAGGCGGATGTGGCAGAAATCGTCAATCGTTCGATTACGCAGACTTTGACGAGAAGCGTTTACACATCCCTGACGACCTTTATCATGGTGCTTGTACTGTTTATCATGGGCGTTTCGTCCATTCGTGATTTTGCGCTGCCCTTGATGGCGGGTATCATCTGCGGCGCATATTCTTCCGTATGTATTACGGGAGCGCTCTGGTATGTGATGCGTACAAAGCTTCAGAGCGGTCAAAAGGAATAACTTGTGAAAAAACAATGGTTTGTCGCGGCAAAAAAAGCAGATTTTAACGCGATTGCAAAGCAATTTCATATTGATCCCGTGCTGGCGAGGATCATCAGAAACCGTGATGTGAAGACGGAGGAGGAGATTACGCGGTTCTTAAACGGGACGATCGCAGAGCTTCCGGATCCGTTTTTATTGCCCGATATGGAGCGAGCGGCGGCAAAGCTGTATGCGTGCCGTGAAAAAAAAATCCGTATCATCGGAGATTATGATATTGACGGCGTGTGCGCAACTTACATTCTTTATCGGGGGCTTCGTGCCTTGGGGATGCGGTCGATACGGCGATCCCGCACCGCATGACGGACGGCTACGGATTAAATGACAGGTTGGTCGAGGAAGCGCATCGCGATGGAATCGATTTGATCGTAACATGTGATAACGGGATTGCCGCAGCGCCGCAGGCGGCTTTGGCAGCATCCTATGGAATGGAAATGATCGTGACCGATCACCACGAGGTGCCGTATGACGAAACAGCGGACGGCAGCAGGGAATACCGCCTGCCGTCTGCGGCGGCGGTGGTCGATCCGAAGCGGGAGGACAGCCGGTATCCGTATGCGGGTATCTGCGGCGCAGCCGTTGCATTTCAACTGATCCGCGCGATGTATCTGAGAAAAGATGCCTTTCCTGCGCAGTGTGAGGCTGTGGGCAGCGACGCTGCAGGAGGCATGCCGGAGGAATTGTTTCGAGAGCTGACGGAGTTCGCGGCGTTTGCAACAATCGGCGATGTGATGGAATTAAAGGAAGAAAACCGTATTTTGGTGCGCGAGGGGCTGCGAATGATGGCGCGACCCGAAAATCCCGGCCTGCGTGCCTTGATCGCGGTCAATCAATTAGAGGGAAAGAAGCTGACGCCGTATCATATCGGGTTTATTTTAGGTCCCTGTCTGAACGCGACCGGGCGGCTGGACAGTGCGAATCGGGCGCTTTCCTTATTCACCTGCGGCGATTATAAAGAAGCGCTTATGATCGCGCAGGAGCTGAAAGGATTAAATGACAGCAGAAAGGATATGACGGCAAAGGGGACCGAGCAGGCGATTCAGATGGCGGAGTCGATGGATCTGACACAGAATCCCGTGCTTGTATTGTATCTGCCGGACTGTCATGAGAGTCTTGCGGGCATCATTGCAGGGCGCATTCGGGAGCATTATCATCATCCCGTATTTATTTTGACCGATGCGGAGGATGGGGTGAAGGGTTCGGGGCGTTCCATTGAGGCGTATTCGATGTATGAGGAAATGAGCCGCTGCAAAGAACTGTTTACGCGCTTCGGCGGTCATAAAATGGCAGCAGGATTATCGCTGCCAAAAGAGAATGTCGAGCTTTTCCGCAGGCGCATCAATGAACTTGCCACGCTGACGGAAGAGGATTTCGTGCAAAAGATCCATATTGATGTGCCGATGCCGCTAAGCTATGCGACAAAAGAACTGACAGAGCAGCTTTCGCTCTTAGAACCGTTCGGGACGGGAAATCCGAAGCCGCTGTTTGCGCAGAAAAATCTCTTGTTTTTTTCGGCAAAGCTGATCGGGAAGAATAACCGTGTGATGCGTTTCGGCGTGCGGGATGAGCAGAATCATCGTTTTTCCATGACGATGTTTAGCGAGCATGAGCCGTTTGACGATTATATTCGGGAAAATTTCGGAGACGGAGCGCTGTCCGCGCTCTATGAAGCGCGCGCAGACGAAGTGCGGCTGTCAGTCGTCTATTATCCTGAGATGAACGAATACGGCGGGCACAGTGAGCTGCAATATGTGATACATGACTACAAAAAATTCTGCTGAAGCAGAATCTTTCAAAGAATTGCGTAAACGCAATTCTTTAGCATATGCAGAATTTAGCTTACGCAGAATCTTTCAAAGAAAGTATAAGAACCTCAGAGGCAATCCCTGAGGTCCTTATTTCTTATGAGGGGGGAGATAGTAGTTTTTCAACTATCTGAAATACACTATAAGGGATAAATGTGTCCATTTTGTGATTAAAAAATAAAATAAACACAAACTTTATAAACAAAAGATTTTGCAGAAAAGAAATACTTCTAAAGCACCGCGCCATGCTATATAATAGAAAAAAATCATGCGGAGCGTTATGGAAGAACTGTCAAGGCTGATCGCAGGGCTGCCCTATGAGCGGCTGCGAGGCTCCATACATAGACAGATACGGAATATCGTGTATCACTCCGACAGGATTACCAAAGACTGCCTGTTTATCTGTATCCGGGGCACACAGACGGATGGACATAGGTTTGCTGCCCTTGCTGCCGCGAAACAGGCGGCGGCCATCCTCGTGGAGGACATCTGCGAATATCCGGAGGAAAGCCCGATGACGATGATCAAGGTGCCGGACACCAGAGAGGCGCTGGCGCTGACTTCCCATTGTTTTTTCGGGTATCCCGCACGCAGGCTTAAGATGATCGGAATCACGGGGACAAAAGGGAAAACGACAACGGCGCGCATGATCCGGGATATTCTTGCCGCCGCCGGAATTCGTGCAGGTTATATCGGGACGCTCGGCATTGACTGTGGATACGGGATGACGGAGGGAACGCATACGACGCCGGAATCCTATGTCATTGCGGAAGCGCTTGCACAGATGGTTCAGGGCGGCTGTGAGGCGGCGGTGGTCGAGGCATCGTCCATCGGCTTGAAAATGCAGCGGCTTTGCGGTATGGTATTCCATATTGGTGTATATTTGAATTTTGGAAATGATCATGTGGGTACGGGCGAGCACAAGGACGCCGGGGAGTATTTCCGATCGAAGGCGAAGCTGTTTCGCCAGTGTCGTATCGGCATATTCAATGCGGACGATCGTACATGCGGGGCGATGGTATCCCTTGCAGGCTGTGAAACGGTTTCTTTTTTCGGGGATGGACAGGAGCTCTGCGCTTCCCGGATTCAAAGAGAATGCGCGGGCGCGCGGCTCGGCGTGAGCTTTGCCGTACCGGAACTCATGCGTGAGCGGATCTATCTTCCGCTTGCGGGAAGATTTAATGTGGAAAATGCACTTGCGGCAATCGCAGTATGTAAAAAGCTGTCCATAGAGCCTGCTGCCATCCGTGAGGGCTTAAGGAACGTCAATATTCCAGGGCGGATGGAAAATGCGTCCGTCTGTCCGGATTATCCGATCTATATTGATTATGCGCATAATGCGATGGCGCTTGCCGGCGTATTACAGACGCTGCGGGAATACTGTCCGAGAAGACTGATATGCCTGTTTGGATGCGGGGGGAACCGCTCAAGGGACCGGCGTTTTGAAATGGGTGAGACGAGCGGGCGGCTTGCCGACTTAAGCATTGTCACATCCGATAATCCGCGTTATGAGGACCCGGAAGCAATCATTGACGATATTTTGACCGGCATGCATCGGACTGCCGGGCGTTACGTCCGCATCACGGACAGACGGGAAGCGATCGCCTATACGCTGAAAGTCGCGCGGGCGGGCGATATTGTGCTTCTTGCGGGCAAAGGGCACGAGACATATCAGGAAATCTGCGGAAAAAAATATCCGATGGATGAGCGGATGATTCTGGAGGAACTGTCAGGAGGCAGGTAAAGCGAACAAGTTCGCTTTGCAAATTTTGTGCCTGCGGCATAGCGTATTTCATACGCATTCAAGTTTGCAGGTTGTGAGAAAGGCATGGTTATTAACATGAGCGGTGCGTCACGGACGTTGTATGCCAATATCATAGTGGATATTTCGCATGAGAGCGTCGATCGGACGTTTCAATATATTGTGCCGCCTGAGCTGGCGGCAAGCGTGCGCGTCGGTTCGGCGGTTCTCGTTCCGTTCGGAAAGGGAAACCGGGAACATAAAGGGTATGTACTGAAACTGACGGACGTGCCGGAATGGGCGCCCGAAAAAATGAAATCCATCCTGTCCGTGATAGAGAACGAGACAGGTGCGGAGGCGGACGCAATACGCCTTGCGGCGTGGATGCGGGAGCGGTATGGCTCGACCATGATCGCGGCGTTAAAAACAGTGCTTCCGGTCAAGCGCAAGGTAGCGGATAAGCTGAAGCGCACCGTGGTGCGCATGGGGACGGCAGATGAGGCGGAGCAGGCCGCGGAACGCTATGAAGCAAAACATCAATGCGCCAAGGCGCGGCTGATGAAACAGCTTGTGCAGCATGAATCTCTCCCGTACGAGCTGGTGACGGCACAGCTCCATGTCGGACTGCAGACCATACGGACGCTCGAAAAAGCGGGGGACGTCCGTATGGTTACCGAGCGGGAATACCGGAGCGCCGTTCCGAGGGCGGAGCGGCGGGAGCGGCAGTATCCGTTAAGCGAAGAACAGCGGCAGGCAGCAGCGCGCGTGGTAGATGCGGTGCGTGCCGGCAGCGGCGAGCATTTTTTACTGCACGGCATCACAGGCAGCGGAAAAACGGAGGTCTATATGGAGATCGCCGGACAGGTCGTGCAGAGCGGAAAGCAGGCGATCATCCTAATACCGGAAATCTCGCTGACCTACCAGACCGTTATGCGGTTTTATGAGCGTTTCGGAGAGCGGGTTGCCGTGGTGCATTCCCGTCTTTCTTTGGGCGAGCGTTATGATGCGTGCGAACGGGCGAAAAACGGACTTGCGGATGTGGTGATCGGTCCCCGCTCCGCGCTGTTTACGCCGTTTGAACGGGTCGGTGTGATCATGATCGACGAGGAGCATGAACCGAGCTATAAGAGCGAAAATATGCCGCGTTATCATGCGAGGGAGGCGGCGTTTGAGTTAGCGTCCTATCATCATGCGAGCGTGGTGTTAGGATCGGCAACACCGTCGTTAGAGGCATACCGAATGGCGGAGGAAGGGCGGCTTTGTCTTCTGCGTCTGACAAAAAGACTGACAGGAGGAATGCTTCCGAACGTATCTGTTACGGATATGCGGGAAGAATTAAAACAGGGAAACCGCTCTATGTTTTCGGACAGGCTCAGCCGGCTGTTAACGGACAGACTCGAAAAAGGAGAGCAGAGCATGCTCTTTTTGAACAGAAGAGGGATGGCGGGATTTGTCTCCTGCCGCGCATGCGGTTATGTCATGCGCTGTCCGCACTGTGACGTCTCCCTGACACAGCACCGCGGCGGGCGCTTAGTCTGTCATTACTGTGGTTATGAGCAGGCTTCGCCGCAAGGCTGTCCGCAATGCGGATCAAAATATATTCTCGGGTTTAAGGCGGGAACGCAGCAGGTGGAAGATGCGGTGAAGCGGCTGCTGCCGAATGCGCGTGTGCTTCGGATGGATGCCGATACGACGCGGGGGAAGGAGAGCTATGACGAGATCCTGTCCTCTTTTATGAATGAGGAGGCGGATATTCTGGTCGGGACGCAGATGATCGTCAAGGGACATGATTTTCCGAAGGTGACGCTTGTCGGCATCCTTGCCGCCGATCTTTCCTTAAACGCCAATGATTACCGCGCGGGAGAGCGGACGTTCGATCTTCTGACGCAGGCAGCGGGGCGAGCGGGCCGGGGAAAGCGCGCGGGCGAGGTCGTTATTCAGACGTACCAGCCGGAGCATTACAGTATCCGGTATGCCGCCGGACAGGATTATGAGGGCTTTTACCGCGAGGAGATCGCTTATCGTGAATTTCTGCGCTATCCGCCGATGGGACATATGCTCGCCGTACAGGTGTATGCGTCGGACGAGGGGGCGGCTTTAAGGCTCGCGCAGGAGATAAAAAGGCGGACAGAGCCTCTTGCAAAGGAGCGGGAAGTCCTTGTGATGGGACCTGCGCCTGCCACAGTGAGAAAAGTGAAAGACATTTTTCGAGAAGTGTTGTATTATAAACATAGGGATCATGAACCGCTCCTGCTTCTGAGGGAGGAAATAGAGCGGTATCTTGAAGAAAAAAGCGATAGGGAGGAAACGGTTCTGTTTGATATGGACCCGATGAATCTCATTTAGGAGGAAACAGAAATGGCGATCAGAAAGATCAGGGAAATCGGCGACAGCGTGTTGACAAAGACGGCGAAAGAGGTCACGGGAATGAGTCTGCGCACAAAGCTGTTGATCGACGATATGCTGGATACGATGTATGAGGCGAACGGCGTCGGACTTGCCGCGCCGCAGGTCGGCATCTTAAAGCGGATCGTTGTCATTGACGTTACGGGTGAGGATCCGTATGTGTTCATTAATCCGCGCATTGTTGAGACAAGCGGGGAGCAGACTGGAAATGAGGGGTGTCTGTCCGTACCGGGAAAGACGGGCGTTGTCACGAGACCGAATTATGTGAAGGTCGTGGCGCTGGATGCCGATATGAAGCCGTTTGAGCTGGAGGGAACAGAGCTTTTGGCGCGTGCGATCTGTCATGAATGTGATCACTTAGACGGACATCTCTATGTGGAAAAGGTCGAAGGAGAACTGATGAATCTGGAAGACTTAGAAGAACTGGAAGACGAGGAGTGAAGGTGGGCATGAAGATCGTGTTTATGGGTACGCCGGATTTTGCGGTGGGTGCGCTGGATGCGCTTGTGCGCGCCGGATATGAAGTGGCGGCTGTCGTCACACAGCCGGATAAGCCGAAGGGTAGGGGAAAGGGTGTGCAGTGTCCGCCGGTCAAAGAGTTTGCGCTGCAGCATGGGATTCCCGTGCTGCAGCCTGTAAAGATCAGAGATCCGGAGGCGATGGCAGAGCTTTCCGGGTATGGAGCGGATCTCTTTGTCGTAGCGGCGTTTGGGCAGATTTTGACGCAGGAAATTCTGGACATGCCCCGTTTCGGCTGCGTGAATATTCACGCCTCGCTTCTGCCGAAATATCGCGGCGCGGCACCGATCCAACGAGCAATTTTAGACGGAGAGACCGTAACGGGTGTGACGCTCCAGCAGATGAACGCGGGAATTGATACGGGAGACATCCTTGCCAGCGTTTGTGTGGACATTGCGCCGGAGGATACGGGAGACAGCCTGTTTGAAAAGCTGATGCATGCGGGGGCTGCGCTGCTGATCGAGACGCTGCCGCGCATTGAGGCAGGAGAAATTACGCCCGAGGCGCAGGATGAGACGCAGGCGACCTATGCCAAGCGGCTGAGCAAGGAGCTCGGACAGATTGACTGGGGGGAGAGCGCCAAGATTATCGAGCGGAAGATACGCGCGTTTCATTCGTGGCCGGGCGCTTACACCACACTTTCAGGAAAGCCGTTTAAGCTGTGGGGCGCGCGGATTTCGGATGCGCCTGCGGACGGGGAGGCAGGCAGCGTATCCGCAGTCACGAAGGAGGAGATCATCGTCAACTGCGGGGAAGGCAGGCTTGTTTTAACGGAGGTACAGCTTTCCGGGAAAAAAAGAATGCCGGTCAAAGATTTTTTGTTAGGCGTTAAGGTTCAGATTGGAGAAAGACTTGGAGAATAAGGAGGAAAAAAGATGCCGGGATATTACTATTATTATGATTGGACATATCTGCTGGTGATCATTGGCGCGGTTTTGTCGATCATCGCATCCGCAAGGGTCAACAGTACTTTTTCAAAATATTCGCGCGTGCGCAGCATGACGGGGCTGACGGGCGCGGAGGCGGCGCAGCGTATTTTGCAGTATAACGGTATTTACGACGTGCAGGTCAGACAGGTAAGCGGAACGCTGACAGACCACTATGACCCGCGCAATAAGACGCTGAATCTCTCGGATTCCGTATATGGTATGTGTTCCGTTGCAGCCATCGGCGTTGCGGCGCATGAGTGCGGGCACGCCATTCAGCATAAAGAAAATTACGGACCGCTTGCGATCCGTTCTGCGCTTGTTCCGGCGGCGAATATCGGCTCGAAGCTCGGCATCCCGATCATTTTGGTCGGTGTCCTGCTCAGCTATAATCAGGTACTCATTCAGATCGGTATCTGGGTGTTTGCTTTAGCGGTGCTCTTTCAGCTTGTCACGCTTCCTGTGGAATTTAACGCATCTGCACGAGCAGTGGCATGCTTAAATTCCTATGGAATATTAGTTGGCGACGAGATCACTTCCTGCAGCAAGGTATTAAAAGCTGCGGCGCTGACCTATGTAGCGGCAGCGGCAGCTGCGATCCTTCAGCTTTTGCGTCTGATCATGCTGTTCGGCCGGCGCAACCGTGATTAAGGAGGCGGACGACGTGGCCGTGAGGGAGAAGGGACGCGTTATGGGCGGGAAGAAAGAGGAGCGCAGCGTAAATACGCGTGCGCTTGTACTTACGATGCTGCTTGAGTCGGAGAGCGGACAGGAATACAGCAATGTAATCCTGAGGGATACGCTCATGAAATATAATTATCTGTCCGCGCAGGAGAAGGCGTTCATGAAGCGGCTGTTTGAGGGATGCGTGGAGTATCGGATCCGGCTTGACTATCTGCTGAACGCGTTTTCCAAAACAAAGACGACAAAGATGAAACCCGTCATTCTTGCAATCTTGCGAATGGGCGTTTACCAGCTTTTGTATATGGATGCGGTCCCCGACGCAGCGGCATGCAACGAGGCGGTCGCGCTTGCGGAAAAACGGGGGTTTCGCGGACTCAAAGGGTTTGTCAACGGGGTGTTAAGGAACATCGCGCGAAACAAAAATGCGCTGCCTGAGCCGGATGAGAGGAAGGAGCCGATGGCGGCGCTTTCGGTGCGGTATGCCATGCCGGAATGGTTGGTATGTTTCTTTTGCGAAAAATACGGCGTTTCGACAACACGAAAGATGCTGGCAGACATGCTCTTGGAGAAGCCGGTCACAATCCGGATGGATGAACGGTTAAGCGCGGAGGAGCGTGCAAACGTACTGGAACAGATGCGGGAAAAGGGAATTGGTGTGACACAGCATCCGTATTTATCGTATGCGTACCTGCTCTCCGATGTGGACGGTATCATGCATGTGCCGGGCTTTGAGAGCGGCGCGTTTTATGTGCAGGACGTCAGCTCCATGCTGGTGTCCGAGGCTGCGGGAATCCATGAGGGAATGCGGATCTTGGATGTGTGTGCCGCACCGGGCGGGAAAAGCCTGCATGCCGCAGTGAAACTTCATGGAACTGGTATGGTCGAATCAAGGGATTTATCTGAAAATAAAGTGTCCATCGTAGAAGAGAACCGGTTACGCTGCCACTGTGATAATGTAACGGTGCGACAGCAGGATGCGTTGATTTTGCGGCAGGAAGATGTCGAGCAGTATGACATTGTCTATGCGGATGTGCCCTGTTCCGGGCTTGGGATCATGGGAAAGAAATGCGATATTCGTCACCGCGTCAGCTTCGGACAGATGGAGGAGCTTGCCGCATTGCAGCGGAAGATCCTTGACGGAGCCTGCGCCTGTGTGAAAGAAGGCGGTGTGCTGATGTACAGCACCTGCACGATCAATCCCGCCGAGAATGAAGAGCAGCTTTCCTATATTGCATCCCTTGGGTTTGTGCCGGAGAGTTTAGAGCCGTATCTTCCAAAGGCGCTTTGGGGAGAGACAACGAAACAGGGGTATTTGCAGCTGCTGCCGGGACTTCATGAGACGGACGGCTTTTTTTTGGCGAGGTATCGGAAAGAAACCCGCTGACGCGTGTTGCTTTTGGTGAAATAGAGGAGATCATACGCTTTATGCAAAAGAGAGACATCAAATCGATGACGCTTTCTGAACTGGAACAGGAGCTTGCCGCAGCGGGCGAGCCGCGTTTTCGTGCAAAACAGATTTATGAGTGGATGCACGGAAAGCAGGCAGAGAGTTTTTCGGAGATGACGAATCTGCCGAAGGCGCTCAGGGAGTGCTTGTCAGAGCAATATGAATATACGAAGGTCACAGTTGTGGAGGAATTGACGAGCGCCATGGACGGGACCAAAAAATTTCTGTTCGGATTGTCGGACGGTAATGTGGTGGAGAGCGTATGGATGCGTTACCAGCACGGATGTTCCGTCTGTATTTCCTCACAGGTCGGCTGCCGCATGGGTTGTATGTTCTGCGCTTCTACGCTGGGCGGACTTGTCAGAAACTTAACGGCATCGGAAATGCTGGAGCAGGTTTATCAGATCGGCAGGATGACGGGAGAGCGTGTTTCCCATGTCGTGGTGATGGGAACCGGAGAGCCGCTTGATAATTACGATGCCCTGCTGCGTTTTCTTGCAATCATCAGCGATGAAAACGGGTTAAATATCAGCCAGCGGAATATCACGGTGTCCACCTGTGGACTGGTGGAGCAAATAAGGCGGCTTGCCGGGGAAAAACTGCAGATCACGCTTGCGCTGTCTCTGCATGCGCCCGATCAGGAAAAACGAGAACGCCTCATGCCGGTTGCCGGGCGTTATGACATCCGGGACGTTGTGAAGGCATGCGGCGATTATTTTGCATGTACGGGAAGAAGGATCACCTTTGAATATGCGCTGATCGGCGGCGTGAATGATACGCCCAAAGATGCGCAGGCGCTTGCAGCTTTAGTCGGCGGAATGAACTGTCATGTGAACTTAATACCGGTCAATCCGGTGAAAGAGCGCAGTTGGGTACGGTCGAAACCGGAGGTGATCGCCGCGTTCAAAAACAGTCTGGAAAAGAGCGGAATCCCGGTTACACTGCGAAGGGAAATGGGAAAAGATATTAACGGCGCATGCGGGCAGTTACGGAGAAGTCGTATGGAAAATAGCCGGCATATTCCGACCGTGTCCGCTGCCGGGGAATCGTAATTAAGGTTTACATTCCGAAAACGGCATGATATACTTTGTAGGAATTCGTATAGCAGACTGATACGGGAGGACTGACAGTGTTAAAGACATTTTCCATAACGGATGTCGGCAAAAAACGAAAATTAAATGAAGATGCGGTCTATACGTCCGAGATGCCGGTAGGAAACCTGCCGAACCTGTTTTTGGTGGCGGACGGCATGGGCGGACATAACGCGGGCGATTATGCGTCGCGTTATACGGTCGAGACCATTCTTTCGGATATTGGAGAGAATCAGGAGACAGATCCGAAAGAGATTCTCCGGCATGCGATCGAACAGGCAAACAGCTTTGTTCATGAGCAGGCGGCTGCGCGCCCGGCTATGTCGGGAATGGGAACGACAGTCGTCGCAGCGGTCTGTTTAGGAGATGAACTGCTTGTCGCAAACGTCGGCGACAGCAGGTTATACCTGATCAATGAGACAATCAGACAGATCACGGTGGATCACTCACTGGTAGAGGAGATGGTCCGGATCGGCGGTATTGACAGGAGTACGGCGAGGAATCATCCCGATAAAAACATTATTACGCGTGCCGTTGGCGTAAAAGAGCAGGTGGAAGTTGATTTTTTCCGCATTGCACTGATGCGAGACGACACGATTTTGTTGTGTTCGGACGGGCTTTCCAATATGGTGGAGGATGAGAATATCCGGCTGATCGTAAACGGGCAGCGGGATGTTGTCGAGAAAGCACAGGAATTGGTAAAGGCGGCAAATGAGAACGGCGGAAACGATAATATTTCCGTGATTTTGATCGAGCCGTTCGCAAAGTGAGACGGATTCCGAAGTTGAAGGAGCATGAATAGTCATATGATTAAAATTGGAATGGTGATCGGCGATCGGTATGAGATATTGGAAAAAATCGGCACCGGCGGAATGTCCGATGTATATAAGGCAAAGGATCATAAGCTCAACCGGGCGGTCGCGATCAAAATCTTAAAACAGGAATTTTCGGAAAATGAGAATTTTGTTTCTAAATTCCGTGTCGAGGCGCAGGCGGCAGCAGGGCTGATGCATGCGAATATCGTAAACGTCTATGACGTCGGTGAGGAACGCGATATTTATTACATCGTCATGGAATTGGTAGAAGGCATTACCTTAAAAAAATATATCGAGAAAAAAGCACGCCTTTCCGTCAAGGAGGCGATCAGCATTGCCATACAGGTTTCTCTCGGCATCGAAGCGGCGCATAATAATCATATCATTCACCGCGACATTAAACCGCAGAATATCATGATCAGCAAAGAAGGACGCGTAAAAGTGACGGATTTCGGTATCGCGAAAGCGGCGACGAGCAATACCATTACTTCAAACGTCATGGGATCCGTGCATTACACTTCGCCGGAGCAGGCGCGCGGCGGATACAGCGATGCAAAGAGCGATATTTATTCGCTTGGTATCTCCCTGTTTGAAATGCTGACGGGAAGGGTGCCGTTTAACGGTGATACGACCGTGGCGATCGCGATTAAGCATATTCAGGAGCCGATGCCTTCTCCGCGCGATTTTGTACCGGAAATACCGATCAGCGTGGAGCAAATCGTGTTGAAATGTACGCAGAAAAGCCCCGACGCCCGCTATCAGTCGATGTCAGCTTTGATTGAAGACCTAAAGCGTTCCCTCATCACGCCGGACGAGAACTTTGTCGTGATGAACGGCGCGAATGTGGACGGAGAGACGCGGATGCTGAACGATCGCGATCATATCGCGAAAAAGCAGAACGGACGCATCAATCATGTGACACCGGAGCCGATGCGGTTAAACGAGAATGCGGCGAGAGAAAAGCAGCGTGACAGGGAGCGGTCCGGCGCTGCTGCACGCCCGGCTGCGGACAGACAAAAAACGAAGAGCAGACCGGCGCCTCAGCCCGCGCGGGCAAAGGAGGATGAGGAAGATTATAATCCGACGATGGAGCGCATCACGACGGCAATCATGGTGATCGTGGCGGTCGTCATCGGTTGTGTCGTTCTATATATCGTCGGAAATGTGCTCGGTGTGTTTCCAATCAGCGGCGAAAGCGGAAATGAGGGCGGTACGCCCGTACCTACGCAGGCGGCGGAACCGACGCCGACCGCTGTGCCGGCGGGCAGTAAGGCAGAGGTGCCGGATGTCTCGTCCGGCGGAAGCTTTTCACAGGCGGAAGCAACAAAACTGCTGGAGGAGAGGGGATTCCGGGTGGCGATAGAGCGCACGACATCCTCCACGGTATTAAAAGGGTATGTGATCTCTCAAACGCCGACGGCGGGAGAGAATGTTTCTTTTGGAGCGACGGTTACGCTTTTGATCAGCGACGGCGCAGATGCCAGCACGGTTACGGTGCCGCAGGTGCTCGGCTACACGCAGGAGGCGGCGCAGGAGGCGTTATCAGCAGTCGGCTTAAAGGTCGGGAATGTTGAGGAAGGTCATAGCGACGAATACCCGATCGGACAGGTATTTTATCAGAGCTATGCGCCGGGCGGAAATGTGACGAGCGGGACGGCAGTGGATTTGAAGATCAGTATCGGACCGAAGCCGCATTCCTATTCGTGCAATATTCAGGTAGATGCGCCGACGGATCCGCAGTATAGCGGCGGTGAGGCAAATGTCATGCTTATCGGCAGTGACAATAATATTTATTATAACGCGACCACCAATGTATTCCCGATCCTCATAAACTTAAGCGGGATTCAGAATGTTGCAAGCGGTCAGGTTATCGTCAATTACACGGTATCCTTAACAGAGACGACGACGGATGAATTTGGTAACGAGGTGACGGGTATTAGGGAGGAGACGCGCAGCGAGCAGTATGCTGTGCCGTTTACAGAAGAATAGAGTGTGAAGAGCATTTCTAAGGAAGCCTGATTAAATCAGCGCTTCCTTAGAGCCTCCGGCGGATGCACACGGATTTGCATAGGAGTTTGCCGCTTCGCAAAGGAATATACCGCAAAGCGGTATATTCCTTGAAAATCCGGTGCAGGAAACGCTTTAATCAGCGTTTCCCTAAGCCCGCAAAGAACGCAGGCTAAGAAATGCTAAGATTTGCTTACGCAAATCATCTTCACACAGAAGAATCCGCAAGCGGATTCTTCATGTTGGATTTATGTCGCTTTAGGCAGTATGTTTAGAAGAATGAGAAGGCATATGATGAGGAATTCATTCGCATGGAAGGAAGGATCGTGAAGGGAATCGCCGGATTCTATTATGTGTGCGGCGAGGACGGTATCATCTATGAATGCAAGGCGAAAGGCAGCTTTCGCCGGGAACATAAAAAACCGCTTGTCGGCGACATGGTTACGATCGACCGTATCGGATCGGAGCCACCGACAGGCAATATCATTCGGCTTCACGAGCGAAAAAATGAGTTGATCCGTCCGGCGGTCGCCAATATCGATCAGGCGCTCATTATTTTTGCGATGACGGAGCCAAAGCCGAATTTTCAGCTTTTAGATCGGTTTTTGATCATGATGCGGCGACAGGGAATTTCCTGTCTGCTCTGCATGAATAAAGCGGATTTATCCACGGCAGACGAGCGGAAAGCGGTGCGCGGGCAGTATGCGGGCGCAGGCTGTGAGATATTGTTTACCAGCACCAAAACGGGTACGGGTATGGACGAACTGAGAATGCTGCTTTCCGGAAAAACAACGACGGTCGCGGGACCGAGCGGCGTCGGGAAATCCTCCATTGTCAATGAAATCCTGAGGCAGTCCGTTATGGAGACGGGGGAATTAAGCGAAAAGATCAAGCGCGGAAAGAACACGACGAGACTTTCCTTTTTTCACAGGGTGGATGCGCATACGTTTTTGCTCGATACGCCGGGGTTCACTTCTTTGGAGTTGCCGGACGATATGGAAAAGGAAGAACTTCGTTTTTTATATCCGGAAATGGAAGCATATGAGGGGGCCTGCCGCTTTGCGGGCTGCATACATATAAGCGAGCCGGACTGTCAGGTAAAGCAGGCGGTCGCGGACGGAGTACTGCCGCGGGAACGCTATGAGCGTTACGTGCAGTTGTTTAACGAGCTGCGTTTAAGAAAAAGGTACTGAGGAAGTTTCGTTATCCGTGCGAAAAATATTTCGCAGAAAGAGATAGAAGAGAAAGGGGCAAAAGACAAATGAACATACTTTCCTCCTCAATATTAGCGGCTGATTTTGCGGAGCTTGGCGAAGGTGTCAGGGAGACGGACCGCGCAGGCGCGCAGTACATTCATGTGGACGTGATGGACGGACAGTTTGTTCCGACCATTTCATTCGGTATGCCGGTCATACGCGGTATTCGCAAGGTGACGGACAAGGTGTTTGACGTACATTTAATGATTGATGAGCCGGAGCGTTACTTAGAGGATTTTGCGAAAGCGGGAGCGGACATCATTACCGTGCATCTGGAAACCTTGAAATATCCGGAGCAGGTCATCGCGAAGATCAGGGCGTTAAACTGCAAGGTCGGTCTTGCCATCAATCCGGAAACATCGGTGCATGCGGTGGAGCCGTATCTGCATTTGGTTGATATGGTTTTGATCATGACGGTGCGCCCTGGCTTCGGTGGGCAGAAATATCTGGATTATTGCACGGAAAAGATCAACCGTGTTTACAATATGATCAAACGTAAGAATCTGCGGACGGATATTGAGGTGGACGGCGGCATCAACCGCGACAATATCGGAATGGTGCTCGATGCGGGCGCAAATGTGATCGTCATGGGATCGTCAATCTTCAATGGGAATATCGCTCAGAATACAGAGTATTTTGTGACGCTGATGCAGGAGAAAGATAGCAGATATTAATCCGTTTATGCCATATGGACAGCCTTATTCGCTTTGTGCTTGTCTAAAATATGATGCACCCGTTCGATTTCGTCAAGGATAAAGGCATCATCCTGATGTAAGCGCTTTAAATCTGCTTTCACATCAACCATATCGTGTTCAAGCCGAGTTACCTTATCAAACAATAAATCAAATTTTGCTGACTTGTCGAGCAGGGAATCAAGCTCAGAGGTTTTGTCGAGCAGGGAATCAAGTTCAGGAGCTTTGCCAAGCAGAGAATCAAGTTCAGATGTCTTGTCGAGCAGAGAATTGAGTTCAACGGCTTTGTCAAGCAGAGAATCAAGTTCGGGAGCTTTGTCAAGCAGAGAATCAAGTTCAGATGTCTTGTCGAGCAGGGAATCAAGCTCAGAGGCTTTGTCGAGCAGGGAATCAAGCTCAGAGGTTTTGTCGAGCAGGGAATCAAGTTCAGGAGCTTTGCCAAGCAGAGAATCAAGTTCAGATGTCTTGTCGAGCAGAGAATTGAGTTCAACGGCTTTGTCAAGCAGAGAAT
>CAMWSU010000049.1 GCA_947176965.1 uncultured Lachnospiraceae bacterium
GTTAAACGACGTCGTGTTCGATGAGATCAGAGAGTTAAAAGAGAGCAGACAGAGCGGGTTTCACTGACAAAAGAGCAGGAGGGATAAATTTGTGAATCCGCATGGAAAAAATCGGAATGATGTGTTACAATAAAAAGTGGTTTTTGAAATAAAAATCTATACATAAAGCAGGGCTGACTATGGCAGGGTTAAGAAAAAAAATACGAATCGGTGATATGCTTGTAGAGGCCGGTGTCATTACACCGGAAGACTTACAGAGAGGATTGGAATTACAGAAAAAGAGCGGAAGAAAACTTGGAGAAACGCTCGTCGAAGAGGGAATCGTCAGTGATGAGACGCTGGCGACGCTGCTCGCAGAGCAGCTCGGCATGGAGATGGTGGATATTCAAAGTATCTCGATTCCCGAGGATGTCCTGAATCTGGTTCCCCAGCATATGCTGCGAAGCAAGAAAATGATCCCCTATGCGATCGATCCGGGAAATATGAACGTGTTGCTCGTGGCAATGGCGGATCCGATGGATTTCTCCGCAATGGACGATATTTCCATTATTACGAATTATCAGGTTGAACCTGCGATCGCAACGCAGCAGAGCATCATGGTCGCACTTGACCGTCTTTATGGCGGCAGCGATGCGGATGAAGCGCTGGAGCAGTATGTGAAGGAGCGTGAGCAGAAAGAGAACGATGTGGAGGAAGAGCTGTTAAACGAAGATATTAACAATTCCCCCATTGTCGTTTTAGTAAATGAAATGATTGAGAAGGCGGTGCGCCAGCGCGCATCCGATATCCATATCGAGGCGCTGGAACGCAAGGTGCGCATCCGATATCGTATCGATGGTGCACTTTATGAAAGGGCGACGTATTCCACCGCGATCCTTCCGGCTTTGATCGCACGTATCAAGATCATCGGCGGCATGGATATCTCGGAGAAGCGCAAGCCGCAGGACGGACGTATCACTTCCATCGTGGACAGGATGGAGTACGATATTCGTGTGTCGATTCTGCCGACGGTATACGGCGAGAAGGTCGTTATGCGTTTGACGAGTAAGACGGCGCTCTCGAGACATAAAAGCCAGCTCGGATTTAAGGAAAGCGAATTGCAGCAGTTTGATCATATCATGCGCAATCCGCACGGTATCATCCTTGTAACCGGACCGACCGGAAGCGGAAAGTCAACGACACTGTATACGGCGCTCAGTGAGCTGAATACGGAGGACGTGAATATCATTACTGTTGAGGATCCGGTCGAGGCCAATATCAACGGCATTAATCAGGTGCAGGTCAACAATAAAGCGAACTTGACCTTCGCCTCGGCATTGCGTTCCATTCTGCGTCAGGACCCGGATATCATCATGATCGGTGAGATCCGAGACACGGAGACGGCGAGCATTGCGGTGCAGGCGTCCATCACGGGACACTTGGTTGTCAGTACATTACATACCAACTCGGCTGCGGGCACCGTGACGCGTCTGATCGATATGGGAATCGAAGCATATCTGATTGCGGACTCCGTGGTCGGCATCATCGCGCAGCGTCTTGTCAGACGGCTCTGTCCCGAATGTAAGAGGCCGCATGAGGCGACGGAGGAAGAAAAGGAGCAGCTTGGCGTTTCGGCAGAGCAGCCGCTCACGATCTATGAGCCGTGCGGCTGTCCGAAGTGTGACCAGACCGGATATAAGGGGCGGATCGGTGTCTATGAGATTTTGGAAATGTCCCAGACGCTCAAATCAATCATTGTGAAAGGTGCCGGCGCGGAGGAGATCAAAGAGCAGGCGTTGAAGGAAGGAATGCATACCCTTCATATGAGCGCGTCGGAGTATGTGGTCGATGGAATCACTTCCTACCATGAGATGATGAGAGTATCGTTTGATCTATAAAAAAGAGTTCCGTTGACGCGTAACTTTTTCAAAGAATCCGCAAAGCGGATTCGTCTGGGGAAATGATCTCTTTATAAAGAAAATAGTTGCAGCAAAGAGAAAAGAACAGGGGAGTACAATATGGAAAGCTTTGGCTATGTGGCGGTCAACAAGGCGGGAAAAGAAATTAAGGGAAGCATTGAGGCGGATAACGAGGCGAAGGCGCTTGTCGAGCTCAAGAACAGGGGCATGATGGTCGTTTCCCTAAGCAAGCAGGGCATGCTCACAAAAGACATCAGCATTGACATCGGAGGCGCTCCGAAACCGAGAGATTTAAGCGTGTTCTGCCGCCAGTTTGTCAGTATGACGAGAGCGGGCGTTACCATTATTGATGCGCTCAAGATGCTCGGGGAACAGACCGAGAATAAGAAACTCCAACAGGCGGCGGTTGCCGTTCGTGTAGATGTGGAAAAGGGAGAGCCGCTTGCGGAAGCGTTTGCAAAGCATCCGAAAGTGTTCCCGAATCTGCTCATCAGCATGACACAGGCGGGCGAGGCGTCCGGTTCCCTTGATGTGGCGATGGAACGTATGGCAGCGCATTTCGAGAAAGCGGCAAAGACAAGTGCGTTGATCAAAAAAGCAATGATCTACCCGGTGGTATTGATTATTGTAGCGATTGCCGTTATGGTCGTTATGCTGATCGTTGTCATTCCTTCTTATATGGGTATGTTTACTGAGCTGGGAACAGAGCTGCCGGCGGTTACGAAGCTGATGGTGTCGGCGAGCAATTTCCTGCAGGAAAACTGGTATTTTGTCGCGGCAGCTGTGATTGCTGTGGTCGTGGCGCTCAAGATGTACGCAAAAACAAATTCCGGCAAGCATGTGTTTGGTAAGCTTGCTTTACTCATCCCGGCGATGAAGAACTTAAAGCAAAAGGAAGCTTCCTCCATGATGGCGCGTACCTTAAGTACGCTGATGGCGGCGGGCGTTCCACTGACGGAAGCGGTCGGCATTGTATCGAATACGATGCAGAATATCTGGTATAAAGAAGCGCTGCTCGATGTAAAAGACCAGATCACACTCGGTGTGCCGCTTTCTCAGCCGCTTGAGACCTGCGGATTGTTTCCTCCCATGGTGTACCATATGACGAGGATCGGTGAGGAATCCGGTAACACGGAGGAGATGTTGGATAAGATTGCCGACTATTATGATGAGGAAGTGGAGATGGCAGTACAGTCCCTCATGGCGGCCATGGAGCCGTTGATCATCATCGTGATGGCGCTCATCGTAGGTGTCATGGTATATGCGGTCATGTCGCCAATGATGGATCTTTACAATTCGATTGGATAAAAGCTTTGCGTGCTAAAACGGGATGTATGGGGAAAGAGAGGGTTTTTCTATGACTCATAAGGAAAAAGCCAATGAGCTATTACATCAGGGGTATCATTGTTCACAGGCGCTTTTCGGAGCATTTGCGAATGATCTGGGAATGGACTTAAAAACAGCATTTAAGATCAGCACATGCTTTGGGGGAGGCATGCGCCAGGGTGAAACCTGCGGCTGTATTACGGCGGCGATGCTCGTGCTCGGTATGGCGCTCGGTTTTTATGACGCGCAGGATAAGGAACAGGAGATTTACGGCAACCAAAAGACCGATGAGTTTGTCAAACGTTTTTCACAGAAGATGGACGGTGATGTTTTCTGCCGTGATATTTTAGGAAAGGACATTTCCAAACCGGAGGGACTGGCGGCTATCCGAAAGGAAGGACTGATCTTAAAAAAATGTCCTAGGGCGATCAATATCAGTATTGAACTGTTGGAGGAGATGCTTGCGGAATATTTGAAATACAAGACGGAGAACAGCATCCGGCCGGAGGATATTCCGCATGATGATGAAGTGCAGAGCGTGTTGAAACGGATGGGCAAGCGGAATCGGTTTCGCAGAAATGTCAACAATCTGATTCATACATCGGACAAAAATATCGGCTTTATCCAGTTTGATATCCGTAAGTTTAAGATCGTCAACGACTTATACGGGGAAAAATTCGGCGATGAGATTTTAGATTTCGTCATCAAACAGTTGGGCGAATATTGCAATCAGGAGCAGTTTTTTGTCAATCTGCGAAGTGATGTGTTCATGGTTGTTACGGAATATGAGAAAGAGGAGGAGCTTGTGGAATTTATCCGTGCGCTGGATGCGCGGCTCAGCAGTTTTAAGAATGTAAAGCTGCAAATGTCTTACGGCGTCTACATGGTAGAGGATCGAAAGATGGAGCTTAGGCAGATGGAAGACCGCGCGGCGATGGCGCGGAAGGCAGCGAAGCGGAACGTCTTAAGCAATATTCTTTTTTATAAAGAGCAATTTAAGGACATGCTGTATAACAGAAAGTTTATTGAGGAGAATATGCAGGCAGCCATCACGGAACGGCAGTTTATCATGTATTTGCAGCCGAAATACAGCATTTCCAAAAATGAGATCATCGGTGCGGAAGCGTTGATCCGGTGGCAGAATCCGGAACGCGGCATGATCTATCCGAACCAGTTTATTCCGGTGATCGAAGAAAACGGGTTCATCAAAGAGGTCGATTATTACATATGGACGGAAGCGTGTCGTTTTATCAAGCGGTGCATAGATGCCGAGATGCCGCGCTGTCCGGTTTCCGTAAATGTGTCGCGGATTCATTTACAGGATAACGAGTGCGTGGAATTTCTCTCGAATCTGATCGAGAGCAGCGGAATTCCGAAGGAGTTACTGGAGCTGGAGATCACGGAGACCGCGGATGATCAGCAGATCAGCATGAAAGCGTTGGAACTGAAGGAGGAAGGCTTTAAGTTATTGATGGATGATTTCGGAAGCGGGTACTCCTCATTGAATATTCTGTTAGAGACGCCATTTGACGTGATCAAGCTGGATAAGAAATTTATAGAGAATATGATCCTTTCCGTTAAGGGGAGAATGATTCTCGAAGAGGTCGTGCATATGGCGGATGGATTGAAGCTGGGGCTTGTAGCAGAGGGCGTTGAGACGAAAGAACAGATTGACCTGCTGAAGAGCATCGGCTGTGATCAGGTGCAGGGATATTATTATGCCAAGCCGATGCCGGAGGAAGATTTTTTCGCACTGTTAAGCAAACAGAAATAATAAAAGAGGATGGATATGCGGAGCTTTTTTCTTGACAGCTCCGCATATTTGTTTTAATATATACTTAGTAATACTAAATGATTGAGAATAATATACAGGGAGGTATCATCATGGGATTTTGGATTTTTATGCTGATCATGGATCTTCTCACACCGCTTTTGATGTTAGGATTCGGAAGCCTGTGCCTGAAACGGGCACCTAGGGAAATCAATTTCATATATGGGTATCGAACAACCATGTCCATGAAAAATAAAGATACCTGGCAGTTTGCGCATGCTTATTTCGGTAAATTGTGGTTTCGGATCGGACTGATCTTGCTGCCCGTCTCCATCCTACCACTGCTGTTTGTGATGGGTGGAGATGAGAATACGGTTAGTATTGTCGGAGGCGTTATATGCACGGTTCAAGTCGTTGTTTTGCTTGGCTCGATCGTTCCGGTGGAAAAGGCATTGAAGCGGACCTTTGACAGGGACGGAAACCGGAAGCTTGACTGAAAAGCAGAGCAGCGGAGTATAAGAGTAGAAACGGTGTGCGAAAGGGCGCAGCCGCAAACGGACAGGAAGAGTTACATGGAGTGTACGAAAAGTGCGGCATGAAAGAAAGCGGTGGAAAATTGATAGAACGGTATGAAAGACAAATGAAAAAGGGGGTTCTGGAAATCCTGGTATTAAAGCTGCTGGAGCATCAGGAAAAATACGGCTATCAGCTTATCACGGAGCTTAAGGACAAAAGCGGTGAGCTTTTTTCATTGAAAGAGGGCACGCTTTACCCAATCCTGTATCGACTGGAGGAGGAGGGGCTTGTCACGAGTAAATGGAGTGTTCCGCAGGGAAAAGAACTTTCCAAGAAATATTACACCATATCTGATGCGGGACAACGGACCTTGCAGGGTGCTGTCGCGCTTTGGAAGAACTTTTCGGAGAGCGTCAATCTGATTTTGGGGGTAGAAGAACATGGAACAGAAGAAGTATCTGAAAGCGATTTATAAAAAGCTTCGCTGTGGATCGGCTAAGAAAAAAGAAATCGTGAAGCAATTGGGAGCGGACATTGAGGCGGCGCTTGAAAAGGGCGAATCCCTTGCACATGTCATCAGCGAGATCGGGACGCCGGAGGCTGTCGCGGCGGAGTTTAACGAGGAGATCACCGAAAAGGACAGGAAGCGCGGAAAATATGAGATTTGTGCAAAGTGCATCGGGATTGTTGTCGGGGTTCTGTGTCTGTTTGCGGCTGCGTTGTGGTGGTTTTTGCCGAAGTCAGGGAACATTGATGAAAGCGGCAGATTTTCCGAGGAGGCAGTCATAGAACAGGCAAAAAAAGTCATTGCGTATTTGGATGCAGATGATTATGAGGCGATGCGTGCACTGATGCAGGAGCAGGCGGCGGAACTGGTCACAGACGAGATTTTGACGGAAGCGAAGCAGTATATTGCGGAAGATTTCGGCGCATTTGTGGCGTGGGGCAACGCTTATGTGGCGGAAGTCACTGAGCAGGGACAGCATGCGGCAGCAATTGAGATCAGTGCTTCTTATGAAAAGATCAGCGTGACATATACGTTATTTTTTGACGAAAAGATGCAGTTGACAGGAATTTATATGAGGTGAGTGGGTATGACGGCAGGAATGTGGGCTTTTGTAATGTGGGCCGCGCTTGGTGCGGCGTTCATCGTGTTAGGCATTTATGTAGCGTTCAGCAAAAAGGAGAAGGCGTTCGGTTTTTGGGCGAATGCGAAAACGCCGCCCGTGACGGACATAAGAAAGTATAATCGTGCGCTGGGAGCGCTGGAATGTACTTATGGCGTGGTGTTTATTCTGATCGGACTGCCGCTGCTTGCGGGGCAGAACTCACCGCTCTTCATCATAAGCGTACTCGGCGCCATGGTTTCCTCCATTGCGGCGATGGTGGTCTATGAGATTGGCATTGTAAAAAAGTACCGGGCTTGAGCAGGACGAGTTATAATAACATGCGTTACAATAAAAGATACTAAATAAAATAGCGTCACAAGTTAAATATAAATTTAATAATAAGATTAGTTCGCGAAATCAGTGAACCTCTCAAGTAACTCGGAAGGTTTGATAGCAGGAACTTTACTGCCCGCAAAATCGCGAATATTTCTTGTGACGATGAAGTCAGCATGGATGCGATCCGCACAAACCATTTGTAAGGCATCCTCATAATCAATTGATTTCATTTTACCTGCCCTTTTCAGGTCGTCTGATCTCAAATCGGCAACCGAAAAAATAAGAAACAGCCGATCAATGATCTGCTGAGTCTTTTCAGGAGTCAGTTCCTTTCGGAGAATGTATACAATATTGGGAACAGAAAGTGCGGAAATACTGCCGTCAATTTGATTGATTTCGCAGTATTTCCAAAACTTTGAGGATGCTTCCACAAACTCTTTTCTGGCGCATAAGACATCTAAGATCACATTTGTATCAACCAATACTTTCATATTTCGCAGCCCTTTCTGATCTGATAGAATCCTCATGATAATCATTTTGCAATATGCCGGTGAGAGAGTCCGTTAAAAATGAAATGCTGCGCTCTTTTGAAATCAATCTTGCGACCTCGATGCCGTTTTTAAGGATGACGATTTCGTCCCCCATTTGGACGGCTTGTAAGTACTTGCCGAAATTGTTTTGTAAATCGGTTGCGGTAACAGTCATCATAATAGCACCTCCTGAATATGTCTAAAAATATTATGTGTGATTTTAGCTAATTCGTCAATAGGTTAGCTAAAATTAGCATATGATATTTTTGCTAATTGATGCAAAAAGAGTACTGATAAAGACTGGATGTTATAAAAAGGGAAAAAATTGCCCTACAGGAGATGGAGGAGCAGGCAGAACAGGCTCTTTCGGTGGCAGAGCATCGCCTGGAAGAAGCGGACAATACGGTGGCTGAGGCAGAGAAAAAAGAGGCGCTTGCAGAGGAAAAGCTGGCAGAGGCGGAGCTTGCAGAGGAACGGGCAGGGCAGAATGTTGACGGGATCATAGCGTTTTCACAAGGGGCCAATATCAGAATCCGGCTGCAGATGAAAGAAGAAAGAGGCTGGAGTCTGATGGTTTATCAAGGCGAGGAATTGCTTTTAGAGATAGAAAAAAGCAGCGCCCCTGAAATGGCGGAAAAATTTTCTGATATCATTGCGGAAGTGGGATACAGCGAAGAGGATACGCTATTATGTGAGTTCATTTTTAACGGGACAGAATCGGGTACGAATTCTGCGTATCATACAGTGAATCATATGTTTGAACTGCTAAAGAATGAATATGGGCATTTCTTTTATTCCACGATTGACCTGTCTGTATTTGAGGGGAGTGATATGTAACATGTGGAGAGATCAAAGAGGGTTTGGATTGATCAAATTGATTGTCACCATCGTCGTGATCGCTGTTGTTGGTCTAATGATTTATGGTTTCGGATTCGGGGGCTTTGGTCGTGGAGGCGGAAAGGGTGATAATGAGGGAGATGGAAATATCATTGACATTTCCGAAGAAACGGAAGAAATTACACCACTTATAGAAGAAATAGAGTATGTGAGTGTTTCTGTTTCGGGAAATGAATATATTTATCAGAACAATAAAGTGTCGTTGGACGAGCTGATCGCGCAATTGACAAATGCTACAGAAAAAATACCGGTCAGAATCACGGATGCGGACGCATCGCGAAATGCATATGCGAACTTGGTGGAGGCATTGCAGGAGAACCAGATCCGATACATAGAATGAAGCAGAAAACGGGGGGGACAGGATGAATAACACATTGAAAAGGATACACAGAAGAACAGCGTGCTGGCTGATCATATGCATTTTTATGGGGACGACTGTCTGTACGGCATACGACTGCGATGCCGCCGAAGAGAAGGACAGGAAAGTACTGAACGTATGGGCAGTGGGAGCATTGGCAGTCGCAGAATATAATACAAGAAACGATACAAAGACAGAAGAATCCCATGCGGAACCGGAAACAATGGAGGAGGCATTTACGGATGAAATAGGCGGAAATCCTGAGGAGAACCACAGCCAGGTACTGGAGATTACTGTTTTCGAGGATAATTATTTTTATGAAAGTCATGAAGTGTCCTGGGAGGAATTAGCTCTGATTTTTGAGGAATTGAAAGAGGGAGACATCGTAATTATATATGATGAGAATGCATCATTGAATGCCTGCCAAAAAGTTATTATGTATTTAGAAGAACGAGAAACTATGTATATGTATAGTGATACATAAATATAAAAAAGAAACTTATATAGCGGTTCTTTATTCTCCTGCAGCATCCATATATCATTTCTCCATATCATCCGTAAGACGCCGGGTACGTTCTTTGATTTCTTGAATATGGGGCGGCATATGGTTATGGAGGTTATGGACGGCGGTGGTTCCGGCATCAAATGCCACCTCATAAAGCCATGTCTTATATTTCAACACATCCAGAGCAGAATTCAAATAGCGGGCGTTACGCAAAAGGATATTGTACGGGAGCAAAAATGAGTTATATTATAATTTAATTATTGCACAATGGCGCAATATTACTGAGCTTGAAGACGGATCTATTTCCAAATCTTAGGGGAAAACAACCTTAGCATTGCAACTAAGTAATTGCAAAACTGGATTTTGTGAAAGAAAAATAAATTAAAGATAGCATCAAAAAGGGATGCGAGACATGAGCAAAATCATAGGAGAATTAAAAACCATACGTTATTATTCATCCTCTAAGTCGTGCAGAGTTTTCCATCCTTTGTTTTCCAAGATGTCCAGCCGTTTGCACTTTTGCCGATAACAAACAATACTTTATGACCGATTGTACCCATGATGAGTTTTGCGTAATCCAAAAACTCTTCAAGCTCAATAGTCTTGGGTGATAAAAGACGGATGCAAAAAGAAACATGATAGAAAAGTGTTATAAAAAGAAGCCTCTTGCGGGTTTCTTTTTTTTCCCGAATCCGCTATAATAGAAACGATCATACTATTGTGGGATTTGTGACGTGGGAGGTGTGTGATGAAAAGAGCATATCGGAATTGGTTTAAGATCGCGGCGGCAGTATTATTCGTTTGTTTCCTGCCGGGAATGCCGGTCGATGCACAGACAAAAGTGATGCCGGACGGCGGGGTGTTTGACCCGGCCTTTTATGCGGCGGCGTATCCGGATGTGGTGGCGGTGCTCGGATCGAATGAGGCGGCGCTGTATCAGCACTATGTGACATGCGGCAGAGCGGAGGGAAGGCAGGGCTGTGCGGATTTTGACCCTGTTTTTTATGCGGCGGCGTATCCGGACGTCGTGGCGGCATACGGCTATAATGAGGCGGCATTGTACCAGCATTATATCACGGTTGGAAAGCGCGAGGGGCGGCTTGGCGTCACACCGGGGTCCGCGGCGAGCAAGCCGGAGGCTGCGGGCGTCACTGCAACGTCGGTAGTAAGGCGCGATCGTATGCAGGTTTATCTCAATTATCCGGGGGAGGCGGCTGCAGCGGTGGAAACGGCTGCTGACTGCTATGTTACAAGGATCGAGTTTTATGCGGATTTTGACGTATCCAATGAAATTTGGGATGAGGCGGTCAGACTCGTTGAAGCAGAGCTTCGCGATTACGAGCGCTGCCTGATCAGCGGAGCGAAGCTCACGCGGAGATCGCGTAACCGCTGGGATTTAACGTTTGATCGGCTGAGTACGATTGCGGAGGAGGAGGCGGTTGACTCCATGGTCGCACAGCTTCTGCCTCTGTTTAATAAGGGAACAGACTATGAGAAGATCCGTGCGGTGCATGATTATCTCTGCCGCACAATTTCGTATTCCTTTGACACCGTATATAATGAGGCGGATGAGCGCTCCGGTTACGACGGATTATATCATTATACGACGGTATGCACGGGGTATGCGTTACTGTTCCAGAAATTCATGGATGAAATGGGGATTCCGTGCTATATCGGAACGGGAAGCAACCACGCATGGAATATCGTGCTGCTGGACGATCAGTGGTATCATGTGGACTGCACGAATGACAGGCAGAACGGAAAGGTCGTATATAATTATTTTCTGATCGGGTCGGATAATACGGGCTACACTGAGTGGAGCTATATTCCGCTTGCATCGACGGGATACGCTTATTAAGTGCGCATGCATTTGTGCAAATGTGCAAAATATACAATCCAACGTAGGCACGCTTTCGCTACAATTCAACCGCAACGGTACATAACATGCGAAAATACCGCATGTAAGTACCGGCGGTTTCATAGTACCTACTTATGGAACTGTATATTTTGCACATTCAAAAATATCATTTATTGCGTTTCGTAAATTCGAATTATTAATATATAAGAGGAAGTGGAAAGCATGGCGGAGGCAACAGCAAGGGAACAGAAGATTTTTGACATTGCAAGGCTGGAATGGGATATGTTTCAGCATGTGTACAATACGGGCGGACGGGCGTCGTGCCAGGACGATCCCGATACGTTTTTCCGCATGCGGATGAGTCAGTGGATTGTCTACTCGGATGCACTGCTTGAGAGCTATTATGAAGATTGTGTTCGCGCGCTGACCGAGGAGGGCAGGAATTTTTATTTTGAAAAATATACGAGAATGATGCGGACGACGTATCCGGACGAATACGAAAAGGTGAAGCAGTACCTTCCGGAGACGACGGAGGAACAGACCAGGATGGTGGAGGAGATCGTGCAGATCCACTTAAAATGGGATGCGTGGATGCTTGCGCACTATCCTAATATCCGCAAAAACGGGCGTGCGCTCCGCACAGAGCAGGACAGCCCGGAGGAAGGCTCCTCCATGGAGAGCTATCTGCGCGCGGAGCTTACGACCTATTCCATAAAAACGCTGGGGCTGATGCTGGAGGAGACGAAAGCGGCGGATCAAAACGGAGAAAATCTGCTCCGGGACATCATTGCGGCGGAAACGCGTTTTTACGGGTATGCCTCGCTGGATGACGCCGAGGCAAAGCATGCGGATGTGGTATCGGATGGGAGCTGCCCCATTTAGGCGCATTTCCCTTTTTCAGTGGACAGAGGAAAACGGATATGCTACAATAAACAACGAGTTTTTTATGGAAAAATAAAAGAATGCTGTAAGGCAGACTGATAAGCAGGAGGATGAAAGATGTATTCACTTGATGAAGTAGTGAAAGTGGATCCCGAAATCGCGCAGGCGATCGTGGATGAGCAGAACAGACAGAACAGCCATATCGAGCTGATCGCGTCCGAGAACTGGGTGAGCAAGGCTGTGATGGCAGCGATGGGGAGTCCGCTTACGAATAAATATGCCGAGGGCTATCCGGGCAAGCGCTATTACGGCGGATGCGAGTGCGTGGACGTGGTGGAGAACCTTGCCAGAGAGCGCGCGAAGAAGCTGTTCGGCTGCGAATATGCAAACGTACAGCCGCATTCCGGCGCACAGGCAAACATGGCGGTATTCTTTGCGTGCATGGAGCCGGGAGACACCTTTATGGGTATGAATTTGGATCACGGCGGTCATCTTTCCCACGGTTCACCGGTGAATATGTCGGGCAAATACTTCAAATGTGTGCCTTATGGCGTGAATGATGACGGTTTTATTGATTATGACAAGGTGAGAAGCATTGCGTTAGAATGCAGACCGAAAATGATCGTGGCGGGTGCTTCCGCATATGCCAGAACAATTGATTTCAAGAAATTCCGTGAAATCGCGGATGAGGTCGGCGCGATCCTGATGGTGGATATGGCGCATATTGCGGGTCTGGTTGCCGCAGGCATCCATCCGAGCCCGTTCCCGCATGCGGACATCGTGACAACGACAACGCATAAGACGCTGCGCGGACCGAGAGGCGGTATGATCCTCTGCAATCAGGAGGCAGCGGATAAGTATAACTTTAATAAAGCGATTTTCCCGGGCATTCAGGGTGGACCGCTCATGCATGTGATCGCAGCAAAAGCGGTTTGCTTCCAGGAAGCGCTGACGCCGGAATTTAAGAGATATCAGCAGCAGATCGCGGACAATGCGCAGGCGCTCTGCAAGGGACTCATGCAGAGGGGCATCAGCATCGTATCCGGCGGAACGGATAATCATTTGATGCTTGTGGATCTAAGCCCGCTTGGACTGACCGGTAAGGCAGTTGAGAAGCTGCTTGACGCAGCACATATCACAGCCAATAAAAATACGATCCCGAATGATCCGCAGAAGCCGTTTGTGACAAGCGGTATCCGTCTCGGTACGCCTGCGGTCACATCGAGAGGAATGAATACGGATGATATGAATGAGATTGCGGAAGCAATCGCGCTGGTGATCAAGGGCGGCGAGGAAAAGGTGCCGGAGGCGAGATCGATTGTGAAAAAGCTGACGGACAAATATCCGTTGAATTAAAAAAGAGTATGGGAATGCGGTGGGCGGTACCCTGAGGTACCGCCTGCTTTTCAACGTGTGGGAAATTTCGCGATCCGTAAAAGGTGTGTGTGACAGCAAAAACAGCGGGGAAGAGTAAATGTATCATGTGATCATCAATCCGGCGGCAAAATCCGGCAGGGGAAAACAATTATGGACACAGCTTGAGAATGTCTTCAAGGAGCAGGGTGTCGCTTATCAGGCACATTTTACGAAGCAGGAAAACGATGCCGGGCGGTATGCCGAAGAACTGACGAAATGCGGCGGCGCCGTGCGGCTTTTGGTGTGCGGCGGGGACGGCACGCTCAATGAGGTGCTGCAGGGAATCCATGATCTGGATGCCGTGGAACTTGCTTATATTCCACAGGGGTCCGCCAATGATTTTGCAAGAGATTTCCCGGAGCAGGGAAGTCCGATGGAGCGTTTAAGGCGCATTCTGAACAGGGAGCCATACCGGATAGACGTCGGACTTGTCAAAATATTGGCGCAGGACGGCAGGGAATATGTGAGGCGGTTTGCGGGCAGTTCCGGGCTCGGTTATGATGCGGCGGTCTGCGAGGAGGTTGATCGTTCGTCGCTGAAGCGTTATCTGAATCGACTGCACCTCGGAAAGATTGCTTATCTGGCCATTGCACTCAAACAACTGATGCGGCTTTCTCAGTACCCGGTTCAGATCATGATCGATAAAGAGCGGAAGCTTGAGATGAAGCGCTGCATGTTTGGAGTGTTCATGGTGCACCGCTACGAGGGCGGCGGGTTTATGTTCTGTCCTGATGCGGACGCATTTGACGGCGCGCTTGATCTTTGCGTGGCGGAAAATCTGACGAGGCGGAAGATTCTGCGTATTCTGCCGAGCGCATTTTCGGGAAAACATGTGCGCTACAAGAAGGAAATTCATATGCTGCGCGGGAAAGAGATCGTGGTCCGGGCAAAGGAACCGATGCATTTCCATGTGGACGGAGAGGTGGTCTGCCGTGCGAAAGAACTGCATCTGACCTGCCTGCACCAAAAGCTGAAGTTATATCTATAAGAGAGGAAGAACCTGCAATGAAAGAACTTATCAGAAAATACCGCCACGGCATACCGATGGTGATCTATCTGATCGTCTATTTGATTCTTTTTTTTATTGTGGAAAGAATGACGGAGAACCATTATCATCTCGTTCACATAAAGCTGGATGATATGATCCCATTCTGCGAATTTTTTGTGATCCCGTATTTTTGCTGGTTTGCTTATGTGGCGGGCTTTGTGCTGTATTTCATTTTTATTGACAAGGAAAGCTATTGGCCGATGTTCTGGTTTCTGGTAACCGGAATGACCCTGTTTTTGGTCGTGTCGTTTATTTACCCGAACGGACATGAGCTTCGACCGACGGAGTTTGCGCGCGATAATGTTTTTACGCGCATGATCGCGGATCTGTATGAGACGGATACGGCGACGAATATTCTGCCGAGCATCCATGTATATAATTCCCTTGGCATTCATATTGCCGTGCGGAAAAGCAAGCGGCTGTCCAAACATCGCGCAGTACAGATTGCTTCTGAGATTTTATGTGTTTTAATTATTATGTCAACCGTTTTTATCAAACAGCATTCCATGGTGGATGTGATCTCCGCCTTTGTACTGGCGGTGGTCATGTATGTGCTGATCTATGTTTTTCATGTAGTTCCCCGAAAAAATGAGATTTAGAAAAAAGGAAATGGGCGGTCTGTGCAGAATATGTATGAATAGAGAGTGTGCGGAGGATAACCTTGACGATCAGAGAAAGTTTGGAAGCAAATGAAAAAGAAATATTGAGTCCGTATGCTGCGCTGAGCGTCAATTCGCGCGGCAGACAGAAAGAGGAGGAACAGTGCGACATCCGCCCCGTTTTTCAGCGGGATAGGGATCGGATTCTGCACTGTAAATCTTTTCGTCGGTTAAAAGACAAAACGCAGGTGTTTCTCACGCCTGACGGCGACCATTACCGGACAAGAATGACGCATACGCTCGAAGTGTCGCAGAATGCGCGTACGATCGCAAAAGCGCTTCACTTAAATGAGGATTTGGCGGAGGCGATCGCCCTTGGACATGATCTGGGGCATACACCGTTCGGACATGCCGGTGAACGTGCGTTAAACAATATTTGTCCGCTTGGCTTTAGGCACAACGAGCAGAGTCTTCGTACGGTGGATTGTTTGGAAAAAGACGGTCAGGGGATGAATCTGACCTATGAGGTGCGCGACGGCATCTTAAATCATCAGACCGACGGAAATCCACAGACCTTAGAGGGTAAGATCGTCAGGCTTTCCGATAAGATCGCGTATATCCATCATGATATGGATGACGCCATACGCGGACAGATCCTCACGGAGGATGATGTGCCTGCGCAGATTCAGGAAGTGCTTGGGCGCACCTGTGGAGAGCGGCTGGACTGCTTTATCCATGATTTGGTGACGAACAGCATGGGAAAAAACGATATTTGTATGTCGCCTGAAGTGGAGGGCGCTATGAAGAAGCTCCGCCAGTTCATGTTCGTACATGTTTATCAGAATCCGAGGGCAAAGGGCGAGGAAGGAAAAGCCGAGGGCATCATTGAGACGCTCTATACCTACTATTTGAATCATATCGAGCTGCTGCCCCGATTTTTACAGAGGCGCTTGGACGAAGGCGAATACCGGGAGCGGATCGTGTGCGACCATATCAGCTCCATGACGGATCGTTTTGTGCTGGAGCAGTACGGGAATTTGTTTATTCCGAAATCATGGCATTACTGAGGATACATAGACCATGCAGCATGTTCAGAATGACAGCGACGAAAAAGACCAGTAAAGCGTCTATAGAACAGCACGAAAAATCCGCATAGAAGGCAGAAAGGAAGGCGGCTCATGTACTATCCGGATGAGCTTGTAGAGGAAGTTCGGGAAAAAAATGACATTGTAGACGTCATTTCCGGTTATGTCAGATTAAAAAAACAGGGCAATAATTATTTCGGATTATGTCCCTTTCATAATGAAAAATCACCGTCCTTTTCCGTTTCGCAAAATAAGCAGATGTTCCATTGCTTTGGCTGCGGCGCCGGAGGAAATGTCTTTACTTTCGTGATGCAGTACGAAAATTATACATTTCCTGAGGCGATCGGGTATCTGGCGGAGAAGGCAGGCGTAGCGCTTCCTGAGGTATCCTACGACGAGGAGGCGAGGAAAAAAGACAACCGGCGCGCGCGCATTTTGGAGCTAAACAAGACGGCGGCGAAATTTTACTATTATATGCTCCGTTCCCCGCAGGGTGCGTACGGTATGGAGTATTTGAAGAACAGGGCCTTGCGTGAGGAGACGATCAACCGGTTCGGGCTCGGATGCTCAAGCAAATACAGTGACGAGCTATTGAAATATCTGCGAAAACAAGGGTATTCGGACGAACTGATGCGCGAAGCGGGGCTTGTTAATTTTGATGAGAGGAACGGTTTGTACGATAAATTCTGGAACCGCGTCATGTTTCCGATTCAGGATGTCAATCACCGGGTCATCGGTTTCGGTGGGCGCGTGATGGGGGACGGCAAGCCGAAATACTTAAATTCCCCCGAGACGATCGTGTTTGATAAGAGCCGCAATCTGTACGGCCTCAATCACGCCAGAACCTCGCGCAAGAACCATATGATCCTCTGTGAGGGGTATATGGATGTGATCGCGATGCATCAGGCGGGATTTACCGAGGCGGTCGCTTCTCTCGGCACAGCGTTTACATCAGGACAGGCGAGCCTGCTTAAGCGCTATGCGAAAGAGGTGCTGCTGACCTACGACAGTGATGAGGCGGGAACAAAAGCGGCGCTCCGCGCGATCCCGATCTTAAAGGAAGCGGGATTGACTGCGCGTATCATTCATTTGGAGCCGTACAAAGATCCGGACGAATTGATCAAGAATCAGGGCGCGGAGGAATTTCAGAAACGGATCGACGCAGCCGAAAACAGCTTCTTTTTTGAGATCCGTGTTCTCCAAAAAAATTACCGCATAGACGATCCGACATCGCAGACGGAATTTTACCGTGCGATCGCAGAAAAGCTCTGCGGCTTTCCCGAGGAACTCGAGCGGGAAAATTACTTTACGGCGGTGGCGCGGGAGTTTATGATACAGCCGGATCAGCTTCGCAAGCTGGTCGTTTCCTATGCCGCGCGCATGGGGGGGATACCGGAGGCTGCGGCAAGACCGAAGCCGACCACCGGAAAAAATAAGCAGGAAGACGCGGGGCGGACAAGCCAGAAGCTGCTGCTGACTTGGCTTGTGGACGAGCCTGAGGTGTACCCGATCGTACGGCGGTATATACAGCCGGAGGATTTTACAGTGGAGCTGTACCGAAAAACGGCGGAACGTCTTTATGCGGATATGGAGAGAGGAGCGCCTAATCCTGCGGCGATCATCAGCATGTTCACCGAGGAGGAGGAACAGCGCGAGGTGGCGGAACTGTTTAACACGAAGCTGACTGAGCTTTCCGGGGGCGCGGAGAGGGAACGTGCGCTGCAGGATATCATTTACCGGGTTAAGCAGGCAAGCTTTGAATATGCGAATGAACGATCAGGCGAGGGACCTGAGGCGCTCATGAGATCGATCGAGAAGAAGCGGGAGCTGGAAGAACTGCGGAAAGTGCATATTTCCCTAAAATCAGGCTCAGAATAAAAAAGAAATTTGCGATGCAAATTTCTTTCAAAGAATTTCCTGCGGAAATTCTTTTGACATAGAAATTTTGGAATAGGAATCTATGAAAGGACGGACATTCGAATGGATGAAGCTTTACAGGCAAAGTTTGACGAGAAGATGAAAAATCTGTTAAGCCTTGCAAAGAAAAAGAAAAATGTCTTAGAATATCAGGAGGTCATTCATTTTTTCTCTGATATGGCATTGGAGGAGGAACAGATCGATAAGGTTTTTGAGAAACTGGACGCAAACGGTGTGGACATTTTGCGCATCACCGAGGAAGAAGATGATATTGATGAGGAGGAGATCACCCTCACGGACGAAGAGGTTGATCTGGAGAATATCGATCTGAGCGTGCCGGATGGCATGAGCATTGAGGATCCCGTCAGAATGTACTTAAAAGAAATCGGTAAGGTGCCGCTCTTGAGCGCGGATGATGAGATTGCGCTTGCACAGAGGATGGAGGACGGCGCTCAGGCGGCGGAGATCATTGAAGTGCTTAAGGAGGAGCTTGCCGAGGCAAAGGAAGATGCCGAAAAAGAGGATTTGGAGCGCAGGATTGCCGAACAGCAGGATTTGATCGACAGCGGCGAGGACGCCAAGAAGAAGCTTGCCGAGGCAAACCTTCGTCTGGTCGTCAGCATAGCAAAGCGTTATGTCGGGCGCGGCATGTTGTTTTTGGATTTGATTCAGGAGGGAAATTTAGGACTCATCAAGGCGGTCGAAAAATTTGATTACCGCAAGGGTTATAAATTTTCTACCTATGCGACATGGTGGATCAGACAGGCGATCACAAGAGCGATCGCAGATCAGGCACGAACCATCCGCATTCCCGTTCATATGGTAGAAACGATCAACAAACTGATCCGTGTCAGCAGGCAGCTCCTTCAGGAGCTTGGACGCGAACCGACCCCGGAGGAGATCGCCAAGGAGTTGAGCATGCCGGAGGATCGTGTGCGTGAAATCTTAAAGATTTCGCAGGAACCGGTATCCATGGAAACGCCGATCGGTGAGGAGGAGGATTCCCACTTGGGCGATTTCATTCAGGATGATAATGTCCCCGTTCCCGCGGATGCGGCGGCGTTTTCTCTGTTAAAAGAGCAGCTCGGCGAAGTGCTCGGAACGCTGACGGAGCGGGAACAGAAGGTGTTAAAGCTGCGGTTTGGTTTGGACGACGGCAGAGCGCGTACCTTGGAGGAAGTCGGAAAAGAGTTTAACGTGACGCGAGAACGCATCCGGCAGATCGAGGCGAAAGCGCTCCGCAAGCTGCGCCATCCGAGCAGAAGCCGCAAGCTGAAGGATTACTTGGATTGAGCGCGAAAGAGCCGGCGCTGTCGGAGCGCATGAAACATGTGCTGATGCTTGTTTCCCCTCATAGGGCTGTTGCGGATGTCGGATGTGACCACGGTTATATGGCAATCGAACTGATCCGGTCGGGAAAGGCTGCACGTGTCATCGCCATGGATATTAATGAGGGGCCGCTCGCACGGGCGAGAGCGAATCTGACTGCATACGGATTTTGCGATGAGATCGAGACGAGGCGAAGTGACGGGATGGAGGCGCTTTGTCGGGGTGAGGTGCAGGGCGTGATCTGTGCGGGAATGGGCGGAAAAACGATTTGCGGGATCATGGAGCGCAGTCGTCTGCTTGTGCGGGAACTGGAAGAACTGGTGTTACAGCCGCAGTCCGAGTTAC
The DNA here is from genome assembly GCA_947176965.1 of uncultured Lachnospiraceae bacterium. Lineage (GTDB taxonomy): Bacteria > Bacillota > Clostridia > Lachnospirales > Lachnospiraceae > DLAJ01. The sequence continues at coordinate 19,726 of CAMWSU010000049.1, forward strand.
ATATTGTAAGAGGCTATTTGCGGGAAAACGGATTTCTCATTGCGGCGGAGGATATGGTATCGGAGGACGGGAAATTCTATCCAATGATGCGGGTGATTCCGGCGTTTTACGAAAAAAAGGAATACGCAGAAGCAAGAGTGGGCATTTCCAGAGAAAAAGGACTGTGCGGCGCGGAAAAGAAAGTGTCGGGCAGTATGGAAACAGAGAATCCCGAAGCAGGCGCACAAAGACAGCGCGTGGAAGACAAATATGGTCCGTGTCTGCTTGCCGAAGGACATCCCGTGCTGCGGCAATATCTGCAAAAAGAGAGGGCAGTCTGCGAGGAGGTTTTGCGGAATCTGTCGCAGAACGAGACGGAAAGAGGCTTAGCGCGCAGGGAAGAATTGATGCAGCGGCTTTCCGATCTTGCGATCGCGGAGGAGATTTGTGCGCAGAAGGCTTGAGAGGATACAATGTGAGCCGGACGAACGGCGCAGGAAGAGTGAAAGAAGAATACCCCGGAGGTGTGCCGGATGAGATGCAGTGAGTTAATTGCGAGACTGGAAGAATTAGCGCCTCCGCATTATGCGGAGGAATGGGATAATGTGGGACTGCTTGCGGGCAGAAGGGACAAGGAGATCAAAAAGATCATGATAGCGGTGGATGCGACGAGCGATGTGATCGAGCAGGCGTGTCGGGCCCATGCAGATATTCTTTTAACGCATCATCCGCTGCTATTTCGCGCGCAAAAACAAATATGCAGCGATGATTTTATCGGGAAACGCCTGCTGCGCCTCATACAGAGCGACATTTGCTATTATGCCATGCACACGAATTTCGACGTCATGGGAATGGCGGATGCAGCGGCGGACGAGCTGGGATTAAAAAATCCGGGCGTGCTGAAGGTGACCTGCGAGGATGAGATTTCCTGCGAGGGAATCGGCAGATACGGGAAGCTGCCGAGTGTGATGACGCTTGCCGAATGCGCGGAATATGTGAAAACATCATTTGGGCTGCAAAAGGTAGCAGTCTATGGCAATTTTGATCGTATGGTGGAAGTCATGGCGGTGCTTCCGGGTTCCGGAGGAGATGAGATCGCGGATGCGCTGCGCGTGGGTGCGGACATATATCTGACAGGGGATGTTTCCCACCATGACGGGATTGATGCCATGGAGCAGGGACTATCCGTGATCGATGCAGGACATTTCGGTTTGGAAAAATTGTTTACCACTTATATGCGAGATTATTTTTTCAGGGAGCTTCCCGAGCTTGTGGTTTTAGAAGCGGAGGAGGAAGCGCCGTTTCAGATGGTGTAGTGTTATCAGATAAAAAAAGATAGTTACGAAGCGCAGGGGATGACGTCTCCTGCCATACGAATAGATGATTTGATGAAAAGAAAGGGGCGCGTTATGGTTATGAATCCACAGTATCATCCGGCTTACGGGGGAGCGTCGGCGACGCAGAATATGCCGTATGGAGTGAATGCGCCTTATGAACAGACCGCACCGTACGGGATGAATCAACCATACGGACAGAATGCGCAGTACGGACCAAATCCGACCGCACCGTACGGAATGAGTCCAAATGCGCCGTACGGAATGAATCAGCCTTACGAACAGGCCGCACCGTACGGGATGAATCAGCCACCATACGGGCAGAACGCGCCGTACGGGATGAATCAACCATACGAACAGAATGCGCCGTACGGAATGAACCAACCATACGAACAGAACGCGCCGTACGGGATGAATCAACCATACGGACAGAATGCGCCGTACGGAATGAACCAACCATACGAACAGAACGCGCCGTACGGGATGAATCAACCATACGAACAGAATATATCGTACGGAGTGAATTCGAATCCGACCTACGGAATGAATCAACCACCATACGGGCAGAACGCGCAGTATGGAGCAAATCCGACCACACCGCATGGGATGAATCCGAATCCGACCTACGGAATGAATCAACCATACGGACAGAATCCGCCGTACGGAGTAAATCCGCCGTATGAGATTGCTCCGGTTTATGGGGCGAATCTGCCCTGCGAAGTGAATCCGCCGTTCGGAGGCGCGGCGTCCCATGGTCTGCCCGCCGTATATACACCGACGTGGCAGCAGGGGGTGATCGAACCGTATCAGGGTCCCTATCGCTTTATGCCGAACAATCCAAAGCATACGGAAGGCGGAGCGAAAGAAGGAATCAATCAGCTTTTATGGTTTAGTATCGCAGGCATCATGATCGCGGCTTTTCTTGCCATTATGATCGGCATTGCGATTCATGACGACGGAACGGGGATGAATGTGTCGGAGGCGTTTTCTTCATGGATAGCCGGCTTCTCAACAAAGGAGGAGGGCGGAGAGGAGAATCTGCCCGCAGTCAGCTTTGTAACGGAGAGCTCAGAAACGATCAGGGGAGACCTGTTTGCTGTCGGGGAGGACGGTTCTGTTTTTGTCCGAACGGAATACGGCGTCTGCCGTGTCGCAAAAAATGGAAACGGCTATGAATATAACGGCTGGGCCGCGGAGCTTGCACCGGATGTTACGATCCGTTCCATGGCAGTCTATGGCGATTATCTGTATCTTGCATGCGGCGAGAACGGAATTTACAGAGTGAACACTGCGCGCAGCAATACATTGACGCAGATCATAGACGACAATGTGTGGTCTTTTGCGATCGCGGAGAATAACCTTTTCTATATTTCTATGGATCATGCCGGACCGGGGTATGGCGATTCTTGGGGAAAATTGTACATAACCGGATTAAACGGCAAAGGGCAGCGGGCGCTTAACGAGAAGGTGCTTTGTAGTTCCAAATATTTTAGCAGCGCCGATTTTATATATGTGGACGGTTATTTGTATTATTTTGATCAGGATGAGAATCTAAAGCGGATGCGTGCTGACGGAACGGGCAGCCGCGTGGTCGTGGAGCGGGAGAGGCAGAAGCCTTCTTTTTCCGGCTGCGGGCTGTATGAAAACGGCGGCATTCTGTATCTGCCGTCACAAAACGGGGGCATTTATTCCTATGACATAGAAACGGATAAACTGAAAAAAGTAACGGATGTAACGATATCCCCCCATTCACCGATTCTGTTTGTGGGAAATGCATTGCTTTACAAGAATGAAACGGAGTGTGCATGGCATCAGATCAAAGACGGGCAGGATCATGTTTTGGAGAGTACGTACAATGATGCGGAGCTTTGGATGCAGGCAGTCGGGACCGGAGAACTGCTTGCGTTCCATGAACCAAATGATCATTATGCTATTTCTTTTTGGGGCGGGAATATCCACTCGGAAGATCTGGTCGAGATAGAGTATGAAACGATGCCCGAGGTGGACATCGAGGAAGAGCAGACTTTTCTGTTTCAGGGCACCGTGCAGGAGGACTGCCGTGCGGCGCGTTTTGTCTATGCCGGGCCGAATGAGGCTTCTGTGTACGAGCATTATGTCATTTTTATGGATGCCAGATATGACTATAGTATATCTGGGGGACCTATAGGTCCTCTTTTCTGGACTTATGTGGATGAGGACGGGGAGCATACCGAGCTATTGGTGGAAGGTGAGGTTGGTACGTTCTTTGTCGAAAATGACGTTCTCTATTATACGTTGTGGGATGGAGAGTCAGAGAGCTATGCCCTGTTTTATCAATGTCTTGCCGACCATGAAGAAGAGCCGGAGGGGTGTCTGATTGCTGAGGGAATGAAGAAAGACTTTGCATGCTATAATGGTATGATCTATTATGTGACGGAAGACGACGGGAAACTGTATCGGTATATTTTGTGGAGCAGGGAAAGTGAGCAGATCAGCGAGGACAAAGTCGGCTGCTATGATATTTATAATGGGATGATTTACTATGAAAACCTTACGGATGCAACGATCTGTAAGATGCGGCTGGATGGGACACAGGCAGAGGAAATCGATGCGCCCTTTGATTGTGGGGAACCCTTGTGGCAGTTGAAGGTATGCCCGTATGACGGCAGCATTTATGTGGCAGTAACCATGGATCGGGAGGGGACATACCGCGGAAACAGCATGTGTCTGTTTTCTGAGGATGGACAGATGGAGCTCTTTTTCGCTGAGGAAGAGGATTTTGGGAATTTCGACAGAAAGCAGACGCTTTATTATAGGGACGGTCTTTTATATTATTCCTCGAGTATTGCTTATGAAGTCCGTGTATTTGATTTTGAAGAATATTTTGACGGCGGCGGAAGTGGTATCCGTGCGGATTCTTATGATACGCTATTTTGTTCGGAAAATATGAATGCGTTTGCGGTGACGGATGAGTTTGTTTATGTGCAGTTGTATTTGGATCAAGGTATCATTGAGGTGTTTGACAGGGAGACGGGGAAACTGGTGGAGGAAATTGATTGCAGCGATTTTGGGAGATACATGAATTAAATATAAAAAAGCAGACGGCTTTGCTGGATTTGTTTGAATCAGGAAACGAATCGTCAGAATCCGCTACAAAAAAATTTGACGAAACAGAAGCCATATGCTATTTTATGAAGTAGGGATGCGAACACGTGAGTTTTTCGCAAACTTTTTGTAAGCAGAATGAACAATCGCGGCTGCATTCGTGCAGGTGAGGAAAGTCCGGGCTTCACAGGGCAGGATGCCGGATAACGTCCGGTGGA
>CAMWSU010000050.1 GCA_947176965.1 uncultured Lachnospiraceae bacterium
TCGTCGGACAAAACGGGATTCCGATGTACAGACTGTAGCCGTTTTCTCTGTCAAGCTGCTCTAAAATGCTCTTTTCCCGCATCGCAATGTCGAGACAGAGCGCCGCCTTCTCAGGACTCACATAATGCTCTTTTTGCAAAAAAAGAATGACGTCCTGCCCGGACGCCCCCCGCTCGATCCATTCCATGGCAAGCTTGGTCGGACGGATGCCCGTTAAGTTGCCCCAAGGCAGCGTCGCTTTTGTTTCTGCACAAAGTGTCTCATAAAGAAAGTGCTTAAAGGCTGCCTTCGCCTTCTCTTTTTCCGCAGGCAGGGACATGATATACTCGTGCGAATGATCCGCCTGCTCCTTCGTCGATTTCAGCAATGTATCAGAACAACCGTCAGTCTGTCCTCCGCCCGAAGCAAAAGCCTCTCCATCCCGCATTCGGAAAACCATCTGCGCCCTGCCGTCTGAAATCGAGACAACGACGTCCGCCGAAACGCCCTGCTCCTCCCATTTTTCCGGCAGCAGCACCTTCACCTGCATCGTCGGATAAAACGACTGCACCAATGCATGGATATCATATTCATAATTTCCCCTGTTACAGGAAACTGCCAAAACCTGCCGCATGATTTCCGGCTCCTTTTCGCCCTGTTCTACTTACAATAACTCCTTGTTGGGAGAACCCTGCCTGCTCTTATTCCAGAACCTCTAACGATGCAAGCGCTTCTAAGGAAGCGCTGATTAAATCAGCACTTCCTTAGAGCCTCCGGCGGATGCACACGGATTTGCAGAGGAATATGCCGCTTCGCGGCGCAAATCCGGTGCGGGAAACGCTTTCATCAGCGTTTCCCTAAATACTTCAGCCCCCCATGGCTCATGTTTCCGGAAGAACCTCGTTTACTTCGACGCTGATACCCAGCAAAGCGTTTTGAAAGAAGGATTTGACCTCGTCTGCTGAATCACAGGCAAATTCATCATACATCAGAAAAACACCGCTTGCAGAAATCGCATGATCTTCGCCGACAAGGAAGATCACGACTGCCGGATCCGCATTTTCATAGGTATACAGATACATGATGTTTTCATTCACATTCTCATTTACAAACGTCTTCTCGATCGTACATATGCCGGCTGCCGCCAATTTGTCGGTACCGCTCCTTGCATTGATCTGTGTGATAAAAGAGCTGAAAACTCTCTGCATAAAGCACGACTTTAATTCTTCAGAAGCACCATCCAGCCCCAGCGTCATCAGTTCTGCCATTGCAGCAACGTTTTCATCCGAAACGGAAATCGCATACACCGCTTTCGGGGTCGTATAGTCTCCGCTTCCTATATTTTGAACAACGGACTGCACTTCACTGCTCCCGGTATAGACGTCTGCATATTGCGTCATTTCTGTCATAAGCTGAACGATTTCCAAACCCTGCGCATACAAAGATTTTGTTTCGGTATTGCTTTTATGATTGCCGCAGGCCGATAAACTCAGTGCCAATACAGGAAGCAGAGCAACCGCGAATGCTGACAAAACCTTTTTTAATGTATTTTTCATCATCATTTTCTCCATGATTTTTTCGAGTCTGTAAAATTTCATATCGAATTAACATGAATTCCCAATTTCCCTGCACGCCTATGCGCAAAACGGATTGTACTTTTTCTCATGTCCGATCGTCGTCGCATCGCCATGCCCCGGATAGACCTTTGTCTCATCCGGCAGTACAAACAGCTTTTCCTTTACGGAGCGGACGAGTTCTCCGGCACTTCCCGTCGGTAGATCGCTCCTTCCGACCGATTCCTCAAACAGCGTATCTCCGCTGATGAGCATGCCCGCCTCCTCAAAATAATAGCAGCAGCTTCCGATCGTATGTCCGGGCGTCGCGATCACTTTACAGGTCATTCCCGCGATCGTGATCTCCTCGCCGTCTTTTACATACTGATTCGGTTTTACCGTACATGCCCTGCCCGCATCCGCGGACACATTTAAGTCCGCACTCTCGCATAGAGGGCGCTCCCCCTCGCAGGCATAAACCTTTGCGCCCGACCTTGCGCGCAGCTCCTGTACGCCCCAGATATGGTCAAAATGCGCATGCGTCAGCAGAATACCCGCTACGCGGAATCCCTTTGCTTTCAGACGCTCATAGATCGTTGCGCCCTGATCCGCTGCATCAAACACGATCGCATCCTTCTCCGCGCCCTGCTGCTCCTCATCATATACAAAATAACAATTTGTCTGGACGGCGCCCAGCACCATTCTGCCGATTTTTAATGTCATGACCTTGTCCTCTCCACATCTATCACATTCGGAATCGTTCTCAGCTTATCCGTGATCTGGTTTAACTCCTCACGGCTTGAGACATCAAACGATACCTCCATCGTCACTCTTCCTGTTTTACTCGTGCGCGTGTTCAGCGTGCGTATATCAATGTTGCGCTCCGTCAGCGCGCGTGAGACATCTGCAAGAAAACCACTCCGGTTTGTCGCATAGATGACGATCTCCGCCAAATAAGAACCGCCCTGCTCCTCCGTGCCCTGCCATTCCGCGTCGATCAGCCGCTGCCGCTCGATCTCCGGCAGATTCAGCACATTCACACAGTCTGTCCGGTGTATGGACACGCCGCGTCCCCTTGTGACAAACCCGACAATCTCGTCGCCCGGTACCGGGGAGCAGCACTTGGAAAAACGAACGGCGACATCATGGATGCCTTTTACGACGATCGCACTCTTTCCTTTGCTCTGTATCTGCGGTCTTATCGCGCTCTGCTCATTGTTTGCCCGGATTTCCTCTAAGATTTCCGCATCACTCATCGTCTTTTTGTGATCGGCATCATACATCTCCTGCATCCGATTGACGATATAGCCTTCCTTCAAGCCCCCGTGTCCGATCGCCGCGAGTACGGAATCCCAATCCTGGAACCCGTATTTACGCATAATGCGTTCCATATATTCGGGTCTCATCAGGTTGCTTGTATTTAAGGAGCGGGTCTTACAGTAGCTCATGATCAGTTCCTTGCCCTTGATGATATTATCATCCTTTAGCTGACTCTTAAACCACTGATTGATCTTACTTTTTGCCTGCGTACTCTTTACGATATTGAGCCAGTCCCTGCTTGGCCCCTTTGAATTTTGCGATGTCAAAATCTCGACACGGTCGCCGTTTTTCAGCTCATAATCAATCGTCACAAGCTGCTCGTTGACACGCGCGCCGGTCATCCGGTTGCCGACCGCACTGTGTACGCTGTATGCGAAATCGATCGGCGTCGAACCGGCGGGCAGGCTCTTGACGTCCCCCGTCGGCGTAAAACAGTATACATTGTCCGAAAAAAGGTCTAAGTCGCTCTTGAGCAGATTCATAAATTCCTTATTATCGGACATATCGCGCTGCCATTCCAAGATCTGCCGCAGCCATGTCAGCTTTTCCTGCTCGGAGTCGTCAATCTGCTTCCCGTCCGAGGCAACCTTATATTTCCAGTGCGCCGCGATACCGTACTCCGCCGCCTTATGCATCTCAAACGTACGGATCTGGATCTCAAACGGCGTACCGCTTTTCCCGATCAGCGTCGTGTGGAGCGATTGATACATATTTCCCTTGGGCACCGCAATGTAGTCCTTAAAACGCCCCGGTATCGGCTTATACATTTCGTGGATCACACCGAGCGCAGCATAACAGTCCTTCACGGAATCGACAATGATCCTGACGGCAAACAGGTCGTAGATTTGGTCGATCGTCTTATTCTGATTCTTCATTTTTTTATAAATACTGAAAAAATGCTTGACACGCCCGTCAATCTGCGCTTTGATCCCGGCGTTGCGGATATGCTCGCTGACTTCGTCAACGATTGTTTGAATATATTTTTCACGCACATTTTTGCGAATGGCGATCTTATCTACCAGATCGTAATAAATATCCGGCTCAAGATATTTTAAGGAGAGATCGTCCAGCTCGACCTTCACCTTGGAAATGCCGAGGCGCTGCGCGATCGGCGCATAGATGTCCAGCGTTTCGCGTGCGATCGCCTGCTGTCTGTCCGGCTTCTGATACTCCAGTGTACGCATATTGTGAAGACGGTCGGCAAGCTTAATAATGATGACACGGATGTCCTTCGCCATCGCAAGAAACATTTTCCGCAGATTTTCTGCCTGCAGATCGATCTTATCCCCGCTGCCGCCCTTATATTTGAGCTTATCGAGCTTCGTCACCCCGTCCACAAGAAGCGCGACGTCTTCCCCAAACATGCGCTGAATGTCTTCATAGGTATAATCGGTATCCTCTATGACGTCATGTAAAAGTCCTGCCGCGATCGTCTCCTTATCCATCTCTAAATCCGCAAGCGCGATCGCAACACAGAGCGGATGGATGATATAAGGCTCGCCCGATTTTCTTGTCTGGTCTTTATGCGCCTCATATGCGAGCTGATAAGCATGCTCGATCATGGAGCAGTCCGTCGTCGGGTGATACTTGCGAATCCGCTCAAGAAGGCTCTCGTAAAGCTCCTCCGGGCTCTGAAATTCTCTCACCGCCTCAATGCGCCCGTCGTCGAGCACCAGCTCCGATTTCTTCTCCATGTCGGCGTATCCCTCTAAGGATACCATTCCGACACGGACCAGATCTTCATTTTTTTGTAACGCCTGCTTGTTTTCTTCTGTCATTCTCTCACCTGCTGCCGTTATCCATCAGCTTCGCACCGTCGAAATTCGTTTATTTGCCCTCATAGCAGATCGCAGAATCCAAACGATACCCCGAGATCCGCTCCCTGCCCTTTAATCCGGCAAGCTCCATCAGAACAACTACGCCGACAACCTCACCGCCAAGCTGCTCCACCAGCCTGATCATAGCCTCTGTCGTGCCGCCCGTCGCGATCAGATCATCCACGATCAGCACCTTCTGGCCCTTCTGAATGGAATCCTTATGCATTTCAATCGTTGCCGTTCCGTATTCCAGCTCGTAATCAATGGAAACCGTCTCTCTCGGAAGTTTACCCTTTTTTCGGATTAAAATAAAAGGTTTCTTGTGATTATAAGCGATCGGCGTTCCGAAAATAAATCCGCGCGACTCCGCGCCGACTACCACATCAAACTCCAGGTCCTTTACAAGCTCCTGCATCGTATCGACGGCAAGCTGTAATCCCTCCGCATCCTGCAATACACTTGTGATGTCGCGAAAAATAATCCCCTCCTCCGGGAAATCGGGAATGCTCACCACATAATCTTCTAATTTTTTCATTCTGCTCTCCCCCATTCGCATCCGCTTTCTATGCTGCCATATTCGTTCTATAAATAAAACAATTACCACTATTATAGTATAAGTGCCCGCGCAGAATCAAGTACCATGGTAAAAAAAGAATGAATAGGAAAGAGACATGCAGTCCGGTGCATGGCACGCTCTCGCTGCCTTCCGCTCGCAGCGGTGCATAACATGCCAAAATACAGCATGTAAGCACTGGCGGCGTCAGAGCGCCATTGCACTGAACTGCATGTCTTATTGTCACAATGATTTATCATCACAGCTTGATCAAAATATTATCCCTTTACGGCTCCTGCCGTCATACCGTCCACAAGGAAACGCATCAGGCAGAAATAAAGAATGACAATCGGTACCGCAATGAACACGGAGCCTGCCGCGAATCGTGCAAATTCCGTCTCCCCGAGACTCATCAAACCGACCGCCACCGTATATAAGTCTTTCTCCTTTAGCAAGAGCTTCGGCAGAATGAAATCACTCCACGGAAAAACAAAGCTCGTGAGCGCCGTGTAAACGATGATCGGCATGGAGATCGGAAGATTGATCTTTAAGAACACCTGAAAATTCGTCGCACCGTCAATCCGCGCCGCTTCATCGATGGAACCCGGTATTGTGTCAAAAAAGCCTTTCTGCGTCAGATACCCCATCGGCGCACCGGAGCTGTAGATCAGGATCAGTCCCCACATCTTATTGATGAGTCCGAACTGCGTCATGATGATATATACCGCGATCATTCCCATAAAAGAGGGAAACATGCCGAGCACGAGCGTCGTTTTCATGATTGTTTTTCTGCCGCGGAACTGAAAGCGGGACATTGTATAAGCGGTGAGTATGACTAAAAAGGTTCCGATCAGGCAGCTCATCGAAGCAATAAACAGGGTGTTGCGAAACCATCTCGGATAATTATACATATCCGTATCCGTAAAGAGCATCTTAAACGTATCCAGACTGTATTCGCTCGGAAAGAAGCCGTCAAAGGAATAAATGGAGCCCGACTTACTGAAGGATGCCAATATCAGCCATAGACACGGAAAGAGAAACACAAAGCAGACCGCGACCAGAATGACATGCGTGATCACCGTATCCATGACCCGTAAAGTCTTCGTACTTTTCATCGGAAGGTATCCTCCTCTCTGTATGATGCGCTTCCCGTATAGATCGACAGGGAGATCAGCGACGTGATCACGAAGATGACTAAACTGATCGTTGCGCCTATGCTGTAATAATTGTTATTGATGGAAAGATTATACAGCCAGTTGATGAGCAGGTCGGTATCGCTGGCAAGAAAATACCCGTCTATGTATAATCCGCCCCGCAGGAAGAAAAAGATACCGAAATTATTAAAGTTGCCGATAAACTGGGAAATCAGGACCGGCGTGGTGGAAAAAAGCACAAAGGGCAGCGTGATATGCCGAAACTGCTGAAACGCATTCGCCCCGTCTATTTTCGCCGATTCCATCTGGCTCGCATCCCGGTTTGACAAAAGTCCTGTCGCCAACAGCATGATCGAAGGCACGCTGATCCATGCGTTGACCAACAGCCCGATCAGCCGCGCGATCCATTTTGCGTCAATATCGAGAAATCCGACCGCTTTCTGTCCCATTCCCGTAATGATCTGATTGATCGGTCCGCCGTAGGAAAACATGAATTTGAAGCCGAGCAGAGTGATGAATCCCGGAACCGCATAGGCGAGCACCGGAAAAGCGCGCCACAGCGCTTTCCCCTTCACACAGTCCTTGTTTAATAAAAGTGCAAGTCCCAGTCCCGCAAAATAGTTCAGCGCCGTTGACAGGACCGCCCAGATGATATTCCAGCTTAAGATCTTCAAAAAGGTCGGCGAAAATTGCGAAAGCGTCGCCAGCTTCACAAAATTGCTCCCGCCGACCCAATCGACCAGCTTCGGCGGCACGATCGTTCCGCCGTAATTAGTAAAGGCGATCGCGATCATAAAGATGATCGGAAGGATATTAAAAACGCACACGCCCAAGATCGGCAGGAACAGAACCGTCTTATAAAATTTTTTGTCCAAAAACTGTTTTAGGTCTTCGCGGAAGGAAGCCGGTTTCCCACCTCTTTCACAAATTTTCTGCGTCTCATACGCGTCCTTCACATTGGACAAATAGCAGACCAAGAGGCATATTGCCGCGATCACGGAGAGAATTCCCATGAGCAGCATGATGACCGAATTGTCCCCCTCAATGCCGAGCCAGGTATCCGCCTCCTTTGTCCCGAGTGTTATGAGTCCCGCAATGTCCGCAAATCCTCTTTGCACAAAATAGAAAACCGCCAGCGCAAGAACAAAAAGATATAAAAGTCCTTTTCCGATCTGTCCGTACAAAAGCTGCCCTAACCCCATCAGACACATGCTCGCCCTTACGTTCTTACCGCCGTGTAAGAACATCTGTGACACGCCCTCTGTCCGCATTTTTTTCTTTTTCAAAATCAATCCCTCCTCACACTGATCCTCCATGCTGCCAATAGCCCGCGACAATCTAATTCCCCGAAAGCGTAAAAATCGCGTCGTAAATCTGTGTGTCTACCTGCGTAAGTCCGGCTTTCAGTTTGTCCGGATCGTCGTACTTCCGCTCGCCCGGCTCGCGGAACGCATCTTTCGCAAGGTCGGAGAAAAAGGACTGCGCCGGCGTCCAAATCTGATCGACTTCGGTGATGGACGGCATGAGCACCACATTGCCCTCCTCCAAGCTTTGGTAGATCATCTCCGAGGTTCCGCCCCGCTGTGACGCTACATCGCTTCTGGCGGGTGCGATTCCAAGCAGCTCGCATCTTCGCATGATCATATCATAGCTCGTTGCAAATTCGACGAACGCAAGACATGCATTCGGCGCCTTCGTGTAAGCGCTGATCCCGTAGCCGTTCACACCGCCCATTGTTTTTAACGGAATGAGTTCCGGATTCTCCTCGGTTAAATCCGCGCTCGCGGGAAGCATCGGCACCTTCGTCATGACGAGATTTTCCTCGGCAAGCGCCCGCGCCTCCTCCTCACTCATCCCCTGTCCCTGATACGCAAGGATCAGTTCCTTTAAGAACAAGGTATAGACATCCGGTGTCGTCATCGTGGCAAAATAGGTACCGTCCGCCAGCTTGCTGTAGGCGTTCACCGTGATCGTATCGTCGATGCAGCCCTCATTCATCAAGGACGCCTGCTGCAGCAGAACGGACGCGCCCATCCAGGAATCTCCCGCCGAAAAACCAAGATCAGAGGGATCTGTATTATTGTTTCCGAACACATATCCTCCATAGGAAAAAAGAAAGCTTGAAGAAAAATAAACGTCATACATGGAACGCATGTAACCGTACTGGCCTTCCTTTTCCTCCATCCGCAGTTTGGAGAAGCGGTACATCGCACTCCAGCTCTCCACCATATCCGGGATTCCGTTCCCGTTATCGTCCCACTCCGTCTCCCAATTCTCCGGCAGCAGGTCCTTCCGGTAATACAGCATGGAAGTCTGCACATTGACCGGCACCGCCATATAATAGGTCGTGCCGTCGATCTCCCTGCGGTACGCTTCCCATGCCCGGTCGGGAATCTGCGCGTAGCATTCCAGATTCTGTACCGGGATCGGATAAATATGTTTTCCGTCCACATATTTCATGAGCACATCGTTTGCCTGATAAAGAACGTCCGGTCCGTATCCGTAAGGGCCGTCGTCCGCTAAATTACTATACTGATCCATATTGGCGTCAACCGCCACAATGCCGTATTCGGCATACGCCTCGTTAAACGCATCGATCAGCTCCTGAAAATATCCCTGCTCGATCGCCGTATCGTTCTCCAGCACGCGGATCGTCACGTTCCGTTCCAGCTCTCCCGTATAAATATTGCTGAGATCCGCTGCGGCGCCGTCACCCGTCTGCGCATTCTGCGTATCTGTGCCGGCACTGTTTCCTCCGCTGCCTTTGCCGTCATTCCCCCCTGCATTGCCGCCGCAGCCGGACAGCAGCCCGATGCACAGCAGACCCGCAAGCAATCGGTATCCTTTTTTCCTCATATGATTCACACACCTTTCCCGCTTTACTGTATTTCGTTCATCTTACTTTTTTATGATCACATATCCGTCCGTTTCGAGCATCCCGTCATGATAACGGTTCTGCGCAAAGACCGTGCCCTCCGCTTTAACCGGAAGCGCTTTGCCCGTCTGATTTGTCCACAGTGTCCATTCCTCTGATTTGGCTTTCACTTTTGTGCATCCTGCTTCTGCTGCATCGCAATCACCCTCGCTGTACGCATCTTCCGGCAGAAACCTTCGTAAGCAGAACAATCCGCCCTCGGAAGTGATGCGGATTTCCCCGCTCTGAATGCCTTCGTACTTCCTAAGTGACAGCAGCGTTATGAGCTGCGTCCTGAATCCCTCATCCCAATGGCTCTCATCCCAGTCAAAGCATCTGCGGTTGTCCGGATCATATCCGCCCTCCGTCGGGATTTCCGTCCCGTAATAAATACAGGGCGCGCCCTCAAACATACATGTGACCGCCAGTGCGGACAACAGTCTGTCTTTATTTTTTCCGACGCTCGTGTAAAAACGGTCGGTGTCATGGGTATCCAACAGATTCAGCATCATACGGTTGACTGTTTCGGTGTTGCGCATGAGCAGCCCGTTCAATTTCCACGCAAACTGTTTTGACTCAAACGTTTCGAACGCATAATAGTCAAGACACGCCTTGGTAAACGCGTAATTCATGATACTGTCGTACTGATCGCCCCGCAAAAAAGTATTTGCGTCGTGCCAGTTCTCCCCGATGATCACACAATCCTCTTTCGCCGCCTTCACACGCTTACGAAACAGCCGCCAGAAATCATGCGCCACTTCGTCGGAGACATCCAGCCGCCATCCGTCTATATCATATTCTTTGATCCAATGCACCGCAATATCCGCCAAAAATTCCTGTACCTCAGGGTTTGAGGTATTCAGCTTCGGCATATAGCTGCAAAAAGAGAACACTTCATAATTGACCGCATCCTGATCCGGTCTGTCTCCCCGTATGAGAAACCAGTCATGATAAACGGACTCTTTCCCTTTTTGCAGAACGTCCTGAAACTGCTTCATGCGGTCGCTGCAATGGTTGAAGACCGCGTCTAAAACAATCCGCATTCCGCGTTTGTGGGCCTGCTCCACAAGCTCCTTCAGGTCTTCATTTTTTCCAAACTGCTCATCGATCGTATAATAATCAGAGATATCGTATTTATGGTTCGATATGGATTGAAACACCGGCGTCAGATACAGGGTGTTTACTCCCAGCGCTTTGATATAATCCAGCTTTTTTGTGATTCCCGGAATATCGCCTCCGGCAAAGCTTTTCGGCAGCGGCTTTCCGCCCCACGGCAGATTGATATAATGCTCCTCCTTCTCCTCAATCCCGCGATAGAAACGATCCACAAAAATCTGATAAAAAACCGCCTGTCTCATCCAAGGCACTTCCCTGTGCAGATCGGCTTCGTTGATATAGGGAAGTTGAAAAAAATTAAAATAACCGAGCGAAAAATCATACTCTTTTGTCAGACCGTCCTCAGAAAAGTACCATGCGTCCCCACCCTGCACGATTCGGAACACATAGGCGGTCCTTACATCGGATAATTCGATCGTACGCTCATAATAAGCAAACAGTCTGTCCTCATATTTTTTTTCCATAAGATAACAGCTCTGTTTCTCTTGAAACCGGTATTTACATTCCAATAAAATCTCAACCCGGTCTACTTCATCCCGCCTGTCCAGACGCAGGCGCAGCACGAGCTGACTGCCGCTCCTTGCAAAGCAGTATCCGGACTCCGGAATATGTAATATTGCCTGTTCGTTCATCTTTGATTGCTCCCTGTTCCTTCTTTTTACAACAATTCATCCTTTTGCTGTATATCTTTTTCCATTTTCCACCATACCACAATTGACAAAAAAACTTTCACAGTACATAATGAAGCTATGCATACAAAATATACGATTCGAGACATTGCAAAAATGGCAGGCGTGTCGGCTGCGACCGTATCCTATGTGATCAATAACCGCGAAGACCAGCGTATCAGCGATGAGACGAAAAAAAAGGTCCTCCAGATCGTGAATCTTCTCGGCTACAGCCCCAATTCCTCGGCGAAATCGCTCGCAACCAATAAAACTTCTCATGTTGCGCTGTATCTTCCCCGCGAGGAATCTCTTTACAAGCGATATGAGCAGCTCTCGGTGATCGAAGCACTCTCGGCCGTCTTAAAAGAGCATGGTTATCATCTTCTGATTTTGAATCATGAGGATCATGCCAAGATCGATTATGCCGACGCCATTATCTGCTATGACGATACCGCTGAATTTTTCAGTGATATTGGTGATAAAAACTTCATTCCCCTGATTGGGTTAGATCTTTTGACCGATACGCCCCTACAGATTTTCTTTCAGGTCTGTACGGATTATCCGGCGCTCAAGGCAGCTGCCGATACGCATTTCGGTACGGACAATTATGCCTATTTCTGCCTGGAACCAAACAACCATGCAGTCCGCGAACTGATCCTTGATACGTTTCGTGACGTTCGGTTTGCCGTTCCCGGCATGACGCCCCCTAAGGGGAATCTCTGTTACAATCAGGCAGGTCTGCGCTCCCTTATAGGAAGCGCAGCTCTTTACCTGCCTTTAGATCTGCATCTGAAAATGGAACGGCTTTATTCCTGTATGGAGCTTGCCTTAAACCGTGTCCCCGACTGCGATCATATCGTGTTTGTATAAAAAAGAATGCAGAACGCAAACTTTTTTGAACTTATAGGACATTTCTTAGTCCTAGAAGAATTCGCCAAAGGCGAATTCTTCGAAAGATTGGCGCGGATGCGTCAATCTTTTTTATTCCGAAAGCGCTACCGTCAGCTCACTCGTGGAGGGATCGTAGGTCAGCGTATAGGTTCCTGTCTGTTTCACAACGATATTATAGCTCTCGGTGCCGTCCACAAGCGCAAGCGATGCCTCATCCGAGATATTGCTATAGCGGACATATTCATTTCCCACACCCGAATTCTCTCCTACCGTTACAAGTGTTGTGAGCAGGAATTCGTCCCCTTCTTCCAAGTCAATGGTCAGTGTATGAATTCCGTTGTCCTCTTTGAACTCATACATCTCATCATATCGATCCTCCCAGCCCGTAATGATGGCACCTTTGATGTAATAGGTTGTTACCACATCCTGCGCACCGCCCTCCATCTCTCCGTTGTAGGTCCATTCAATCCGGTCATAGGGATTGGAATTATAATTTTCTTTCGTTTCCTCCGAATAAGTGCTTGCCGCCGTGTCATACACATCCGCACCCGGATAGGTATAGAGCATAAAGGTGTAATTACCCGACACCGCACATTTGATATTTGCTTTCAGCGTGCTGTCAGAAAGTCCGCCCGATACACTGAAATATGCCGTGCCGTCCAATTCCGTCGTCGCCATATAACCGCCGCCCCTCTGATTGCTCCAAGCAGAATCGATAGCAAACTGGAATTCATCGCCCTCGCATAAATCAAGCGTGATCGTATAGACATTCTCATCTTCACTCTTCGTCAAATAATGTTCTTCGTTGATCACATTTCCCCAGCTTGACGCCGAAAGCAGCGGGCTTGTTCCGCTTCCCACAATGGCGAAAGTCCGAGTATCTTCCACATTCTCCATGAATCCGGCGAACACACCGACATCCGCCGTGATCGGTGCGGAAAAATCAAATTCATGCGTGTGGGAAGGCGTTCCAAACCACCCCATGAAGATCAGTCCGTCTTTCTCCGGCGTATATTCCTCGGCGAGCTCCCCGTCTGCCACTTCCTGCGTGGATAACACCGTCGTACCGTCGTTGTCATAGAATGTTACCGTATAGACCGCCGGCTCTGCATCCTGTTCACCTGCCGTGTCTTCTCCCTGCGTATCGCCCTGCTCTTCCGCATTCGGCGTACCATTCTGTGAATCATCCGTGTTTCCCGCATCTTTTCCGCATCCTGCCAAAATAAAGAGGCACAGTAAAAGCGCAGTCACTTTCCATTTTCCGTTTCGTTTTTTCATTGTCTTCCTCCATTCTTCCCATGAAAAATGCAATCCGTATCGGATTTCCCGGAGCATTATTTTTCACGGGTCCTCCCGTTTTTTGTTGCTTAACCAGTTAAGCAAAAGGGTAAAAAAATATGGCGCCGCACTTACTTAACCAGTTAAGCAAATTATAGCACCATTCTATTACTGCTTCAATTTCTATATTCACCAAAAAGAAAAATCGTATTTTGTCTATATTAGACAAAGTTTCAAACAGTATTCTACCAAATCAAAATAAGCCATTCCTCTGGCGGTGGGTGTGGCCTGCGTCACCACCACCACTCTTTTTTCGGGAAAAACGGTGATACTCTGTCCGCCAAAACCGCGGCAGCCGTACCAGTCATCTCCTCGCCACCACAAATATCCATATCCTTCGCTGCACGCCGAAGCAGCCACGGCCTGACGGATATAGGCTTCGGAAACAACACGCTTCCCGTTAAACACACCCCCGTCCAAAAAAAGTTTCCCAAGCCGCAGCATCTCCTGTGCCGTTAAGCTCGATCGGCGTTCTTCCGCCCCTTCATCGCCTCCCGCCACACTGTAATAAACGCCGCAGGGCGTCCGATACCAACGCTCCGACTCTATTCCCAACGGGTCATAAAGATTCTCTTTCAAAAAATCATAGAAATCCCCGCACACGGCATCCAGCACTTTTGCCAGCAGGATCACATCCCACTCCTTATAGCAGTATCTCGTTCCCGGCATATCACTGACCGCACAGTCCGCGATGTGTGAGATCCAGTCGCCGCTCCTCCTCATCTGCGTCATCATCGGACAGTGATAGTGCACGCCGCCGTTCCAATAAATGCCCGAGGTCATCGTGAGCAGATGTCTGATCGTGATCGCTGAATGAAGCGGATCACGCCCCTCGGCAAACTGGGGGATATAGCGGCATATCGGCTCGTCGAGGCTTGCAAACAGCCCTTTGTCAAGCGCGATCCCCGCACAAATGCTCATCACACTCTTTGCAACGGATTTGATGACATTCCTGCTCTCCTTCGTAAATCCGTTATAATCGCTTTGGGCAAGAATCTCGCCGTCCCTGTATACCAGAACACTGTTCACCTGCCTGTACCGTTTTCTTTTTATAAAATCGTCAATCTTGTGATCCATTTCTCTTACGCCCTCTTCAAATACTTCCCTGTCACGGAATCGGGGTTTTGCATGAGCTCCTGCGGCGTTCCTTCCGCGATCAGGCTGCCTCCCTCGCTGCCGCCGCCCCTGCCCATTTCCAGAATATAATCACAGTTGGATAGCAGATACGGATCATGCTCGGTCACGATCACAGAATTTCCGCAGTCAACCAGCTCTTCCATCAATTCGATCAGACGCTCGCTGTCGGAAAACGAAAGTCCCGTTGTCGGCTCGTCGAGAATGTAGAGACAGCCCTTTGCATTTTTTCCCTTCGCCAGCTCCTTAGCCAGCTTGATCCGCTGACTCTCTCCGCCCGAAATCGTCGGGGTAGCCTGCCCTAATCCGATATATCCCATGCCGACCCGATGCAGAACATCCAGGGTATGCGTGATGGTTTTATCCTTATCTGCAAAAAAATCACGCGCCTCATCCACGCTCATTAACAAAACATCACGGATGCTTTTTCCGTCCAGCTTCACTTCCATCGCCTCCGGAATATAGCCGCTCCCGCCGCAGTCTTCACAATCTATATCAATAAAATTACCGAACCCCACATGATAGTGGATCACGCCGTCCCCCTTACATCTCGGGCAGCCGCCCTCGCTGTTCACCGAGAACAGTCCCGGCGTGTATCCGCGCTCTTTTGCCTCTTTTGTCTCCGCAAACAGCGTCCTTACCCGGTCAAAAATACCTGTGTAGGTCGCCGGACAGGACGTTCGGCTCCTGCCGATGGGACGCTGGTCAATGACATAGCAGCGCCCGATCTTCTCCGTCCCCGTCACCGTAACGTCGTCCGTTCCCATGCTTTTTTCGTCCTCCGGCGCTTCCTCCGTGCCCTCTCCCGTCACACATTTTGTCTTCATCAACTCTTTCAGCTTCGGAACAAGCGTATCGGCGATCAGGCTGGACTTCCCGCTCCCCGACACCCCGGCAATCCCCACCATCACGCCGAGTGGGATATTTACGGTCACATCGCGCAGATTATGGATGGAGGCATGAGAAATCGTCAGCATGCTCTGCCGATTCACCGGGCGGTACTGCGTCTTGATCCGAAATCCTTTTGAACCTGTCAGATAAGGTGCGGTTTTCGATGCCGTACAGTTCAAAAATTCCGCATACCCTCCCTCATAGATCTTGATTCCCCCGAATTTTCCCGCATCCGGTCCCATGTCGATCAGGTAGTCCGCTTCCCGCATGAAATTTTCGTCATGCTCTACTGCCACCACGGTATTTCCGCTCTCCACAAGCCTTCGTATGATGCGGATCAGATTTTCCTTTTCCGTCTCGTGCAGCCCGATCGTCGGCTCATCGAATACAAAAATGACGGAGTCCATCTCCGCGATCATGTAGCTTGCCAGAAACAGCCTTTGGATTTCACCGCCGGATAATGTAGGCACCGGGCGCGACAGGGACAGATGCTTTAAGCCGACACTCATCATACAGGAGAGTTTCGTCCTAATCTCGTCGAGCAGCGGATTTCTTTTTCCCTCATACGTTTCTAAAAACGCCTCCAGATCGCTGATACACATCTGCTCTAAGTCCGCGATCGTCTTTCCCGCAAAGAGTGTATGCGCCGCCTGCTCGCCCAAACCTGTGCCGCCGCATTTTCCGCACACGTCTTCCTCCATCAATCCCGCCTCAGTGAGCAGATGCGCCAGTCTTCCCGACGAGGACACGGAACCGTTTGTATGCATATGAATGAGTGGAATCATCCCGTAAAACTTCGTTTTTCTGCTGTCGCCGTATTTGAGAAGGGTTAGCTGCTCCTCCGTCAGATCGCCGATCCGGTTCTGCCACATATCAATTCCGTAGTGCGTGCAAAAATCATTCAGTACATGCCTGATCTTGCCGCGTCTTCCGAGACCGCAGGCCACATCACAGACGAGGGTTGCCTCATCAAACAGCGCCTCCTCGTTCAAGCGGTACGCTTTCCCTTTTCCCAGACATTTGACGCACATTCCTCTCGCGGAATTTTTTTGAAACATTTCCATCGCAAGCGGCTGCCCGTCATCATATTCCGGCGCCCGCACGCCATAGCCCGCATAGAGCGCCGCAAGCATCGCACTGATCTTTGTTCTGGTGCCCACGGTACTTCTGGGATTGGACTGACGAATGATCCTCTGCTCCACCGCCGCTGTGGGAGAAAGCCCTGTGATACTGTCAAAAAAAGGAACCGCATCCACCATAAACTGTGTTCCCGAAAACATCAAGTAACGTCGTTTTCCCTCCTCGTAGAGCGTATCAAACGCGAGCGAGGACTTTCCGCTTCCCGACACGCCGGTAATGACCGTCAGCTTCTTCTTCGGGATCGTGACCGTTACGTTTTTTAAGTTATGAATCCTTGCGTTTGTGATCGTGATGACCTGATGTTCCCCGTTCATGCGTATCTTCCTCACTTTGCATGTGTAATCTAATCCGTTATTTCCGGGTCGCCAACTTCCTCATTCCCCAAATATACCTTATATTCTTTACCCTCATACAGATTCATGATCTGCCGGCGCAGTCTTGAAGGGTAGAGCGGAGCGAGGTTCAGGGTCTTTATATCGAGCCAGTCATAGCCTACCTGATTCGTATCCCCCTGTAACGCAGCATTTTCTATTTCCTGAATATATTCACACAAAAAAACCAGATCGACCCTATGAAAATTTTCACCATGCATGCCTTCAACAACAAATACCAATTCTTTCACAGTAACTTGTATTCCCATTTCCTCCGCGACTTCTCTGCATACCGCTTCCGGAAGCAGTTCTTCCGAATTTTGCCCGCCTCCGGGCATGATATACCATTCTTCATTTCCATCGTTGATTTTGATCGCAAGCATTTTACCATCTTTTATAATTAACGCTTTTGCTGCATTTCTGATCTGTCGTTCCATCATTGCCTCCTCTTTTCTCAAAGTAGGAAAGTATCTAAGTACCAATTATATAATATACATTCGCCACTCGTCAAATTGCACAAAAGAGGTTTGTGTAAACGACTCTTGCACCATGGAAATGAGACTCAAAAATCGTGGAAGCCTCTGCTGAACACGATTTTCACTTTGAGAGGCTCATTGGAATGCTTGGTGCAATGGAGGAGCTCAAATTCTTTTGGGCAATTTGACATAGGTAACTTTCAAATAGGACTTTTGATGCACTCACCCTATCGCAAAAAACAGATGGAGAACGCTAATAAGAAGCGGCATAGCACACAGGCTTTGCCGCTTCTCATAAAAATATCCACTATTTCATCTTTCAGGCTTCTCTTACATCATACCGCCCATGCCGCCTCCTGCGGGCATTGCCGGTGTCTCCTCTTTGATGTTTGCCACAACGGACTCGGTCGTTAAGAGCGTGCTCGCAACAGAGCATGCGTTCTGCAGTGCGCTTCTCGTCACTTTTGCCGGATCGAGAATGCCGTCCGCAACCATGTCCACATATTCCTCTTTTAACACATCAAAGCCGACACCTGCCTCGGACTCGCTGACCTTATTGATGATGACGCTGCCCTCAAGACCTGCATTTGCCGCAATGTGATACATCGGTGCTTCGAGTGCCTTTAAGATGATCTCCGCACCGGTCTTCTCGTCGCCGGAAAGTTCCTTCGCCAGCTTCGCAACATCCTTTGCCGCATGAATATAAGCAGAACCGCCGCCGCAGATGATACCTTCCTCCACAGCTGCTCTCGTAGCCGCAAGCGCATCCTCCATGCGGAGCTTAGCTTCCTTCATCTCGGTCTCGGTTGCCGCGCCGACACGAATGACTGCAACGCCGCCTGCCATCTTAGCAAGTCTCTCCTGCAGCTTCTCTCTATCGAAATCGGATGTTGTCTCGTCGATCTGATTCTTAATCTGTGCAATACGGGACTGGATTGCCGCTTTGTCGCCCTCGCCGTCCACGATAATGGTATTTTCTTTCTGTACCTTCACGGACTTTGCATGACCGAGCTGATCCATCGTCGTATCCTTCAGCTCTAAACCTAAGTCGGAGCTGATAACGGTTCCTCCGGTTAAGATCGCGATGTCCTCAAGCATTGCCTTTCTTCTGTCGCCGTAACCCGGTGCCTTGACCGCTACGACATTGAACGTACCGCGCAGCTTGTTGACGATCAAAGTCGTCAGAGCCTCGCCCTCTACATCCTCCGCAATGATCAAAAGCTTTGCGCCGGACTGTACGATTTGCTCTAAGAGCGGAAGGATCTCCTGAATGTTGGAAATCTTCTTATCGGTGATCAGAATATACGGATTTTCAAGAACCGCTTCCATCTTATCCATATCGGTCGCCATATAAGCGGAAATATAACCACGGTCGAACTGCATACCTTCTACAAGGTCGAGCTCGGTCTTCATCGTCTTGCTCTCCTCGATCGTGATCACGCCGTCATTGGATACTTTCTCCATTGCGTCCGCAACCATATTGCCGACATTCTCATCGCCGGCGGAAATTGCGGCCACACGTGCGATATGCTCTTTGCCGTTTACCTTGGAGCTCATCTTTGCGATCGCTTCTACTGCACAATCAGTCGCCTTCTTCATACCCTTTCTCAAAATGATCGGGTTTGCGCCTGCAGCGAGATTCTTGATTCCGGCATTTACCATTGCCTGTGCAAGCACCGTAGCGGTTGTCGTACCGTCTCCCGCAACGTCATTTGTCTTTGTCGCCACTTCCTTGACAAGCTGCGCACCCATGTTCTCAAATGCGTCCTCTAATTCGATCTCCTTTGCGATCGTCACACCGTCGTTTGTGATGAGCGGAGCGCCGTAGGACTTATCGAGTACTACGTTTCTTCCTTTCGGCCCCAATGTCACCCTTACAGTATCGGCAAGCTGATTGACACCGCTCTCTAATGCTTTACGCGCCTCTGCGCCATATTTGATCTCTTTTGCCATGATTGTTCTCTCCTTCTGATATTGATCATCTTAGACTATCGAATGACTGCGATCTACTGAATCATTGCAGCGGTTCCATCTACTCAATGACTGCAAGAATATCGCTCTGCTTTACAATGATATACTCTTCTTCCTCGATCTTGACCTCGGTTCCGGAATACTTGGAATAGATCACCTGATCGCCAACCTTCACTTCCATTTTCACTTCCTTACCGTCGATCATGCCTCCCGGTCCGACTGCAAGGACCTCTGCCTGCTGCGGCTTCTCCTTATTCTGCCCCGGCAAAACAATACCGGATTTTGTTGTCTCTTCTGCAACCAACTGCTTCAGTACGACTCTGTCGCCCAACGGTACCAATTTCATGATAAAGCCTCCTTATGTCGATTGATTTTTATCTGTTAGCACTCTTTTCATTTGAGTGCTAATCACTAATGCATATATTATGTTTTTTATATAGTCTTTGCAACCGCTAAAATAGCAAATAGCACACTATATTCTCTTATTTTCTATTATTATCTCATTTTTTCTTTTGTTTTCTCATTTTTACCATAAATATCATATTTCATACTTTCTTTAGAAACAGAAAAAAGATACGGCTCCAACGCAGGACGCTCCCGCTGCTTTCGAAGCCGTATCTTTTATCATTTATACTTTCGTCTGTTACCGCCCATCGGATGCACGCTGCAGGCGCTCCTGATAGCCGGGTGCATTTTTAATCTGATATTTCAAGTCGAACATCTCATATTCCGCGTCGGAATAAAGCTCGTCAAGCTTCTGCTCGACATTGTCCTTCATCACTATCCCGTATGCGACCGAAGGAGAAAGCTTGGCGTCCTCAAACTCAATGCACTCTTTTGCGATACGCTCACAGTAATCCCGTGCTTCGTCCGGCTCCGCCATTGGAATGAGTACCGTAAACACATCGCCGTCCGTTCTGCCGATCACGTAATCCTCTTTTGCATTTCTTTTGATGATTTCTGCGATCACGCGAATCAAACGGTCGCTCTCCTCATTGCCGAAATGATCATAAGCGTATTTCCAATCGTTGATATTTAGGCAAATCTCCGCTACCGGTACAACCTCGGAGCGGTCAATGATCTGTCTGCGGTTCTCAAAATACGATTTATTGAGCGTCCCTGTCAGAATATCTTCTTCATCGCCATGCGTCACACGGTATTTCTCTTTTTCGAGACGCCGTTCCAGCTCATTACTGTACTCATCCAGTTCTTTATGCAGATAGCTCTCCTGCCCGTATGCCGAGAAAAGAGCCGCCGTATCGGTAAAAAGCTGTTCCACCCGTTCCTTTTCCTTCTCGTCCGCGCCCTGTACCTGTACATACAGATGCGCTATGGTGCGGTCCGCTACGCGAATCTTGATACCCGGAGTGGCTGCAACATCAGGAACATCTCCGCAATACCCATCGGACTGCGCCACCGGCTCTCCATGCCTGTCCGTCAGCAGATATGCCGCACCGCAAAACGAGGCCAACTGTCTCAGATATGCTTTCATCCGCTCTATATCATATAATTTCTCCAAACCGTAATTTTTGATATTTTCGCCGATCCGTTTGTCAAATGAAAGATTATGAAAATCCATATCCTGCACAACACCCCCACATTTTGTATGTCTATGCCATCATATGACCGCATTCTCTTAGGAAACCGGCACCCGTCTCCCCGTTCTGCCGCCGTTATCACAGTACAACCTTATTCTTACCGCTTGTTTTTCCTTCGTAAAGCTTATCATCCGCCTGCTTGATAATGGTAGTCATCGCATAGCCCGGCACATATGCCGATGCCCCGAACGTCATGGTAAACCGGATCTCATCTTCCTTATACATAAAAGAGTGATTCTCGATCGTCTGGCGGATCCGCTCGCCGATCATGCGGGCAATGTCCCCGTTTCCCTGCACAAGAATCAAAAACTCCTCCCCACCCCACCGACAGACAGCGTCTCCTGAACGGATTGCATTTTTCATAATATCTGCCACATGGATCAGGGCACGGTCGCCGCACTCATGACTGAACGTATCATTGATCCGCTTAAAATTATCAATATCACCGATGATGATACTGAACAGTGATCCTTTCAGCTTCGCGTTGTTCATGGTCTCCTGCAAATGAATCTCCATTCCTCTGCGGTTTAAGAGTCCTGTCAGTGGATCGACATTCGCTGCATGTCCTAAATTCTCGTTCTTCGTCATCAAAGCATTCGTCGAATCCAGTGTCTCAATGATAAAATTAAACGAGACAACCCCAATCAGGAAAAAAACAACAAACGAATTCGCCAAAAACAAAATCGGAATATAACTCTCTTTAACCGGAAGCAGCGGCTGATTTTGTAACATATGCCGGTACAAAAACACATATAGGACATACGTAAGCACGGTAATACCGACCGGCAGCAAAATCCTCACTTTGGACTTGAGCGCAGAAAACGTAAGGTAAAAACTGATCGGTACCACACAGACGATACAGAGGAAAAAGCCGCTGGTCCATCCGACCAAAATGGTACTCAGGACCGCATTAAACACCAGTTCAACAAACGTCAGTGTATACACCAACATCTCCTTCTCCGATTTCACGGCCATAAGAAGCATGATGTAAAGCGATAACACAATCAAATTATACATGACGAGCGGAAATGCCGAACACATGGTAAACAGCTGCATATAGAGCAGGTGCACTGCCATAGCAATGAATACCAAAACACGCATCTTGGTCTTTGTGTCGATCGTCTCATCACCATTAATTTTCCTGCGGAACGACCGCAAAAGATTTTTGATTGTTGATCCCATAACAAACATTTTCTCCTTACTGGTGTTTCATCCCATGCTTCGGCTCTTCGTTTTAGTCGATCCGGAACATTGCCGTGATCTCATTTAACTTGCCGACTGTCTCGATACAGTTCTCTACAAGTTCATTATTCTGCACCGTCTGTTCAACAACGCGTGTTGTTTTATCTGCGATTTCCGCCACGCCGATCGTGGATTCATTCACGGTCGAATTGATACCGTCAAGCGCACCCGCAATCTGCGTGATCGTATCCGCCAGCCTTGTCACGGATTCTCCAATCGTGGACATACCGGAGGAATACCCCTCCGAGTCCTTATAATAATGCTCGCCGACCTCGGCAAACTGCTCATAATCTTTCAGTACAACCTTTTCTAAAAATTCCACTGTATCCCGCAGCGATTCCGCAAGAGCGGATACTGCATGGTTGACATCCACAACGATCGTATTGATGTTTCCCACCGTCTCGGAAGTCTGGCTTGCCAGTGAGCCGATCTCCGTTGCAACAACGGCAAAGCCCTTGCCCGCCTCTCCCGCTCTCGCAGCTTCAATGGATGCATTCAGGGCAAGCAGACTCGTTTGTGAGGAGATTGCCATGATCGCATTCGTCAGCTCGTTGATCTTATCAACCGCCTTAGAATCCTCGATTGCCTGCTCCGTCCTGTCGCTGATGCTTCGATACATCTTCGTGGTTCTGTCCGTCGCTTCGAGCGTGGTTGCCTTTAATCCCTCGGCGCGCTTCTTTACCTCATTGGCAAGGCGCTCGCCCTCTGCTGCAAGCGTTCTGATCTGCTCGGCGCCGTCTTTCATATTACCGATATTGCTGCTGATGTTCTCCGTCGTCGCCGCCGTCTCCTCCATGCCTGCCGCAAGCTGCTGCGTCGTTGCGGAGTTATCGGTACATTGGCTGTTGATCTCCGCTGAAATCGCTTTCACTTCATTCACGTTGCCCGTGATCTGAACGCTGACATCCTCAATATTGCCGACCATCGTGCGCAGGTTTGCGCGCATTTCGCGGATCGCACGACTCATCAGTCCAATCTCATCCTTTTTCTGAATGATCTTTCCAGCCGACGGATCCTGAACAAAGTTAAATTCGCTCGTATCGCGGATCACATTCGTGAGCCTGCCAAGCGCCCTCAGCATATATCCGACCGCCACAAGACTGAGTATAATACCGATCACTACAAGGATCGCTCCGCCTGCGATCAAATTATATTGCATTGTTGTCACACCGGACAGAATATCATCCTCATCCGCCGTCATGACAAGAATGCTCCGGTTATCCAAAACAACATACGCCGCATACTTCATGACGCCCTTAAATTCATATGTAATCACATCCGGCTGCGGCACAACACCACGCCCAAGCTCGGCAAGAATCTGCTTAACGGCAGCGTTCTCAACCGGCTGCCCGATCTTATCGGGAGTCGGATGGTAGAGCATCGTACTGTCGCTTGCCACCAAATAGGAATACGAGGTTTCCACGCCTTCCAGGTTTGCGTCAGAAAGAATGCCCGCAAGCATCTCTACAGACATCTCATCTCCCACATTGGAAATCTCGTAATTCATCGTTCTCGCATAAGACTTTGTCAGTGACAGCATGCTGCTGCGCGCCTGCTCCCTGATCAGTCTTTGGCTTGTCGGCAGCGCGATTGCAATGCATCCGACAACCGCAATGATGACAAAAATCTCCGCAAGTATCATGATCTTAAACTTTAATGACTGAAAAAAGTGAACTCTGCTGCCTTTCATTTGTGCCTCCACCCG
>CAMWSU010000051.1 GCA_947176965.1 uncultured Lachnospiraceae bacterium
TTGAAGGCCTGTATAAGGATGTGAACGATAAATCGAGCTTTATTTCGAGACTGACCGCAAGTGATGCGGATGCGCTGATCGCGGACGGCTATATCGGCGGCGGCATGCTGCCGAAATTGAAAAACTGTACGGACGCCATCCGTGCGGGTGTCAACCGTGTCCACATCTTGGACGGGCGGATCGCACACTGCCTGCTTTTGGAAATCTTTACGAATTCCGGCGTCGGCACGATGATCATGCGCGATGAGGACAGGCATTTGATGAATTATGATTACCAACCATGAAAGGGGTCATGATATGGGCATGAAAGATTATATTGATGAGGCGGAGTCGGTTCTGCTTCACACGTACAACCGTTATCCCGTCGTGCTGGATAGGGGGGACGGTGTATCTCTCTATGATATTGAGGGAAAGCGGTATCTGGATTTTGCATCCGGCATTGCGGTATTTGCGCTCGGCTACCATAACAAGGAGTACGATGACGCATTAAAAGCGCAGATCGACAAGCTCCTGCATACGTCCAATTACTATTATAATGTTCCGGCGATCGAAGCAGCCAAAAAATTAAAAGAGATTTCCGGTATGGATCGTATCTTTTTTACGAATTCGGGCGCGGAGGCAGTTGAGGGAGCGATCAAGGCGGCGCGCAAGTACGCCTACTTAAAGGACGGCAGGACGGATCATGAGATCATTGCCATGAACCATTCGTTCCACGGAAGGACGATGGGAGCGCTCTCGGTGACGGGCACGCCGAAATATCGGGAGGCGTTTGAGCCGGGCATCGGAAATATCCGGTTTGCCGAATTAAATGATTTTGCGAGCGTACGCAGTCAGGTCACGGACAAAACCTGCGCCATCCTGTTTGAGACGGTACAGGGCGAAGGCGGGATTTATCCGGCGACGGAGGAATTTATGCGCGAAGTAAAAGCGCTCTGCGAGGAAAAAGATATTCTTTTGATTTTGGACGAGATCCAGTGCGGCATGGGGCGCACGGGGTATTACTATGCGTGGCAGCGTTACGGCATCAAACCGGACATCATGGTGAGTGCGAAGGCGCTCGGCTGCGGTGTTCCGGTCGGCGCGTTTTTGCTGACGGAAAAGGTCGGTGCGCATTCGCTCGCGGCGGGTGATCACGGTACGACCTACGGCGGAAATCCGTTCGCATGCGCGGCTATCTGTAAGGTGCTGGAACTTTATGAAAAGAATGATGTGCTTGCGAATGTCAAGCGTGTGGGCGCATATTTAGAGCAGCAGCTTGATCAGCTTGTTCAGACGTATGACCGGGTGAAGGAGCGGCGCGGCTGCGGACTCATGCAGGGATTGGAGTTTGATACGCCGGTAGGTCCCTATATCAATGCCGCGCTGGAAAAAGGTCTGATCCTGATCAATGCAGGACCGAACATCATCCGTTTTCTTCCGGCGCTCGTGATCGGCGAGGAGCAGGTGGACGAGATGATCGGCATTTTGGAGGCGTGTCTGGCACAGGAGGCGTAAAAGCGAACAAGTTCGCTTTGCAAATTTGTGACTTCGGCATAGCGCATTTCATGCGCATTCAAGTTTGCAGGTAATGGAAAGGGCATGGTCATTAATATGAATTTGAAAATGAGACTCTCGGTTGTGCTGCTGATCGTCTGTGCGCTGGCGCTGGAGATTTATGCCGGTGCGATCGATACCGAGGAGCGGCAGCGCGGGGACGATATAAAATATGTGGCGAAAGATACGATCACGCTCTGGTATACGGATGAGGCGCTGACAGATTATTTGAGCAGCGTCGCGCTGACGTATTATGAAAACACCGATATTCATGTGGAGCTGAAGCTTGTTTCGGGATTGGAATATCTGGAGACGATCAATCAGAACAGCTTATACAATAATGAGTATCCCGATATGTTCATTGTCGGAAATGATTCGCTCGGAAAGGCATATCTTTCGGGACTGGCAAGTGAGATCAAGGATACGGAGCACGTGCTGACAGATAGTTATTTCTGCGAAACGGCGTTGAACGCGGTCACTTATAACGGGCGCTATGTCGCTTTTCCGATGTATTATGAGACGAGTTATCTGTTATATAACCGGACGTACTTGGAGCAGATCGCGCGGACGGAAGTGTTAGTGGAGTGGTATGAGGCAAGGGCGGATGCGGGATCGGCGGGCGTTGACGCAGAAAATGCGGACGATGCGGAGACGGGTGCCGATGCAGAAAATGCGGACAGTGCGGGAGATGATGCCGACGCAGAAGACGGCGCGGATGCGGACGACTGGGCGGAGAGCCTGCTTCTTACGGAGGAGGAATTTCTTGCAAGCCCCGTATTTGCGCAGCGTGTGGAGGCGCGTATTCTGAAGCTAGTGCCGGAGAGCATTGAAGAGATCATGAACTTTGCGTACGAATACGATGCGCCGGAAAATGTGGATTCCATTTTTAAGTGGGATGTTTCGGATATTTTTTACAATTATTTTTTTGCGGGAGATTCCATTCAGATCGGCGGGCCTGCAGGGGACGATCCGGGTGTGATCGACATTTATAATGAGAATACGATCCGATGCCTGAACATTTACCAAGACCTGAATCAGTTCTTTTCCATCGAAGCGGATACGACGACCTATGCGAGCGTCATGCAGGAATTCATTGACGGAAAGATCATTTTTACGCTCGCGACGACCGATGCGGTCGCAATGCTGGAGGAGGCGAAAGAAGAAGAACGTTTTGCTTATGACTATGGTGTCGGACTGATCCCGGATCTGACCGATGAGCTGGCGGCGAAAGAGGTATCGGTGACGAACTGTGTCGCGATCAACGGATACAGTGATAAAAAAGAGGCGGCATGCGTATTTGCGCGATACATCTGTGCGACTTATTCAGAGTCTCTGTATGCAAGGACGGGAAAGGTATCTGCGTGCAGGTATATTCCGCATGACGAGAATTCCGTTTTTTACACGATCGATCAGGCGTATATGCTTTCCGTGCCGATGCCGAAGGTCGTGGAGTCAAGCAATTTCTGGGTGGAACTGGAGATGTGCTTTACGAATATCTGGCTTGGGGATGATGCGAACCTTACGTTAAAAAAGCTTTCGGAGCGGATCAAGAAACAGGTGACGGGCGAAGATATGGAGGAGCAATATATCGAGGTCACCGAGGAGGAAGAGGAGACCTACGAGGACGAGGGCGCGGAAGCCGGGACAGAGAGCGAATAGAGAAATGTATGAATAAAAATCCGGTCAGCGGACATCCTTTTCAAAAAGGGCAGATACTTTTTTGAGACAAAAAGGAGTCTAGTATGATCGGATTTTTGATTGCAATGTTTTCCGGTGCGCTCATGAGCGTGCAGGGCGTTTTTAATACACAGGTATCCAAGGCGGCGGGAACATGGACGACGAATGCGTTTGTGCAGTTCACCGCCTTTCTCGTCTGCCTTGCGGCATGGGGCATCACGGAGCGAGGTTCGTTCGGCGCGCTGCTGAAAGTAGAACCAAAGTACATGCTGCTCGGCGGCGTGCTCGGTGCGCTGATCACGCTGACTGTGATCAAGAGCATGGCGGCGTTAGGACCCGCGTTTGCGGCGATGCTCATTGTGACGACACAGGTAGCGGTGGCGTATCTGATCGAGGTGTTCGGTCTGTTCGGCATGGAAAAAGCGGAGTTTGAGCTGCGGAAGCTCCTTGGTCTGCTTGTCGTGATCGCGGGGATGATCCTGTTTGAGTGGAAATCCAAGTAGTTGGGCGGAACGGTTTCAAAAGTTTCGGAAATGCGAAAATCGCTCTTGTTTTTCAAAATCAGATAGCATACAATAGTTACACGGTTATCATATGTAATGAGTTTATGCGAAAAAAAGAATATATCGGATGCATGGTTGTGCTGGCGCTCCTGCTTGCATGGGCACTTCCGGGCTGCGGCGGGCAGGACGGGATTTTTTACGGGACGGCACAGGACGCGGAGACGGGAGATGTCATAAGTCCGGGCGATGCGGCGGAGCTTGGGAAAGACGGCGGATCGGGGACTTCCGCGGACGGGAAAGCAGAT
This sequence comes from uncultured Lachnospiraceae bacterium, assembly GCA_947176965.1. GTDB lineage: Bacteria > Bacillota > Clostridia > Lachnospirales > Lachnospiraceae > DLAJ01. The sequence goes on from CAMWSU010000051.1 coordinate 4,019, forward strand.
AAGGCTTCGGAATCCGGCGCGGACGCAGGAAATTGCGATGCCGTAAAAACGTTATGCTATGTACATATTTGCGGCGCCGTGCATTATCCGGGCGTTTATGAAGTGCCTGAGGGAAGCAGGCTTTATGAGGTGATCGTGCTTGCGGGCGGTCTGCGCGCGGACGCCTGTGATCATCTGGTGAATCAGGCGCAGACAGTGGCTGACGGAATGCAGATTTACATCCCGACCGTGCAGGAGGCACAGGATGACATTTCGGGGGAGGCGCTTTCGTTCGGAATGGAAAGCCAAGCCGGAAGAGAGACGGGAAACCGGGATACACGCATTGACTTAAACCGTGCGACAAAAGAACAGCTCATGACACTTCCGGGTGTCGGCGAGACGAGGGCGCAGGCGATCATCGCTTATCGCGAGACGCATGGCGGATTTGGGACAATTGAGGAATTGATGGAGGTCAGCGGCATCAAGCAGGGTGTCTATGATCGTTTGAAAGAAATGATAAAGGTGTAGGGCATATGGGAAAGAGAGTGTTGGTTGTCGATGATGAAAAGCTGATCGTGAAAGGGATCCGCTTCAGTTTAGAGCAGGACGGTATGGAAGTAGACAGCGCGTATGACGGGGAGGAAGCGTTAGAGAAGGCGCGCTCGGGACAATATGATATGATTTTGCTGGATGTGATGCTGCCGAAGCTGACCGGATTTGAGGTCTGTCAGCAGATCAGAGATTTTTCCAACGTGCCGATCGTTATGCTGACGGCAAAGGGCGACGATATGGATAAGATCCTAGGTCTGGAGTACGGTGCGGATGATTATATCACAAAACCGTTCAATATTCTGGAAGTGAAAGCGCGCATTAAGGCGATCATGCGTCGTATGGGCGCGAAGGAGAAGACGGCGAAAACGGTGGAATACGGGGAGTTAAACCTTGACTGTGAATCACGGCGCGTATATATTGCGGGCAGGGAGATGAACCTGACGGCAAAAGAATTTGACGTGCTGGAGCTGCTCGTCTTAAATCCGAACAAGGTATACAGCCGCGAGAATCTCTTAAAGATCGTATGGGGCGCCGATTATCCGGGGGATGTGCGCACGGTGGATGTTCATATCCGAAGGCTGCGGGAAAAGATTGAGATGAATCCGAGCGAGCCGAAATATGTGCATACCAAGTGGGGCGTCGGTTATTTTTTCAAAGGATAAGGCGGGGGTATGCTTCAAAAAATCAAGTATTTTCTTTCGGGAATCAAACCATTGCGCAGCTTTTTGGCGCGTATATTTGTGATCATTGTTTTAGTGGGCAGTCTGCCCAGTCTGTTTCTACGCTACGGGATATTGGCGACCTATACGGAGCGGGCGGTTTCCCTGCGCATTTCCGATGTGCAGACGCAGGGGAGGATTTTGGCCAACCATCTGCTGACCTATAAATATCTTCAGGATTCCACGTCCGAGGTCATCAATGCGGAGCTTTCCCAGTTAGCGGAGGTCTATAACGGAAGGGTGTTGATCGTCGATCAGAACTTTAAGGTGATCAAGGACACCTACGGACTCAGTGTCGGAAAGATTATGATCTCCGAGGAGATCATCAAATGTTTCAACGGCGAAAACACAACCAACTATGATGAAAAGAATCACTATATTGAAATGACGATTCCAATATCAGCTCCGGTCGAGCAGACAAATTCCGATCTGCCCGGCACGCAGCAGACGGTACAGGGCGTCATTTTGATCAGCGTATCCATGGAGAGCAATCATACGACGTGGCAGCTTCTTAATCGGAATGCGGTCCTGATCGAACTCGCTCTTTTTATCCTGATCGTCGGGATTGCGGGCGGTATCGCGTACTTAGTGACAAGGCCGTTCCACCATGTGACAAGCGAGATTCAAAAGCTGCAGGCGGGGCATTTCAACGAGAAGATCTCCGTGCCGGAGTACTTGGAGACGGAGCGCATTTCCGATGCGTTTAATGAGTTGTACGCCAGAATCCGTGTGCTGGATGAGTCGCGGGATGAGTTTGTGTCCAATGTGTCCCATGAATTAAAAACGCCGATGGCATCCATGAAGGTGCTGGCGGATTCTCTTCTGATGCAGGAGGACGTGCCGGCGGAGCTGTATCGGGAATTTATGGTGGACATTGCGGATGAGATCGACCGGGAAAATAAGATCATCAACGATCTTCTGTCCCTTGTCAAGATGGATAAAACGAAGGCGGACTTAAATATTTCACAGACAGACATCAACTCTCTGCTGGAACTGATCTTAAAGAGGCTGCGTCCGATTGCCATCAAGCGGGATGTGGAAATGACACTGGAATGTATCCGTCCGGTCGTTGCCGAGGTGGATGAGGTAAAGCTGACGCTGGCAATTACGAATCTGGTCGAAAATGCCGTGAAATATAATAACGAGCATGGCTGGGTCAAGGTACTGTTAGACGCGGATCATCAATTTTTTACCGTGGAGGTGTCGGACTCCGGCATCGGCATTCCCGAGGACTCCATGGATCATATTTATGAACGCTTTTATCGGGTGGATAAGTCACATTCGCGGGAGATCGGCGGAACGGGCTTAGGACTTGCCATCACAAGGAGCGCGGTTCTGATGCATCGCGGTACGATCAAGGCGGTCAGCACCGTCGGCGAGGGAACGACGTTTACGGTAAAGATACCGTTGATTTATGTAAAATGACGGGGCTAAAACGAACTAGTTCGTTTTGCTGTGGGTAGTATGGAGGATTAACAGGGGGTAGCTATGACTGGAAAAAGGCTTGTGGCGGCAGCGCTTGTCCTCGTGTTATTGTTTGGGGGCGGCTGCGGCAGGCAGGATGCCGAAATTGACGAAAATATGATCGTGTACGGCGTTTATTTTTTGAATAGTGAGGAGACAAAGGTGCTTGCGGTTGAGACCGCCGTGGCGCAGGGAGACATTAGCGCGGAGTTGTCGGGACTAATCGCGATGATGCAGAAAAAGCCGGAAGATGTTTCCATGCATGCGGCGCTCGATTATGAGTTTGGCGTAAATTCCGTTCATTTGACCGGAGAGCAGGTCATCGTAAATTTTGATGAGCGTTATCTTGACATGAAACCGACAACGGCGGTGCTGATCCGCGCTGCCATCGTGCGAACACTGACACAGGTAGAAGGCGTGGCATGCGTCAGTTTTCAGATCAACGGGCAGCCGCTGACTGACTCCGCAGGAAATCCGCTCGGCATTTTGACGGCGGATATGTTTGTGGACAATGCGGGCACGGAGATCAATGCCTATGAGACGACAACGCTGACGCTGTACTTCGCGAACGAGGCGGGGGACATGCTTGTTTCCGAGAAACGTGAGGTCGAGTATAACAGCAATATTGCGCTTGAGCGTATTGTCGTCGATCAGATTTTGGCGGGACCGCAAAAAAGAGATTTGTGTCCGACCGTGAATCCCGAGACGGGGGTTATCTCCGTTTCCATCAAGGATGGAATATGTTATGTAAACCTAGACCAGAACTTTCTGACCCAGGTCTACAATGTGACCTCTGAGGTCACGATTTATTCCATCATCAATTCGCTGGTTGAGCTTGGGGGCATCAATCAGGTGCAGCTTATGGTGGAGGGGGAGTCCAATCTGATGTATCGCGAAAAAATCAATTTGAACACCCTGTTTGAGAGAAATTTGGAGCTGATCGAAAAATAACGATCTGCTTATGAAAAGACCATTATGTATGGTATGCCTGCTGTTTGCGGCAGCAGTCGCGGTATGCGTGCACCTGTCTTTACCGGAGACGGGAATGCCGCAGGGCGCGGCGGGTGCAGCGGAGACGATTCCCGCAAACATGCGGATCGTGCCCGCCGTAATACGGGGCGCGGCAGTGCGCGGGGAGCTTGTGCGCTTATCGGGGCAGGTATACCAATGCCGCAGTGATGAAGATCAGACCGTACTGTGGCTTAAAAAGATCGCCGTATCCGGCATGGAAACCGGGGCTGTTCTGCCCGGAAATTCCCTGAAAGATTTCTGTATCTGTTATTGTGAAAAAACGACGGTTCCGCAGATCGGGAGCGTGGTCTGCGTGGAGGGAACGCCCGATACATTTTCTTCCGCACGTAACCCCGGAGAATTTGATGCTGCGCGTTATTATTGGACGCAGGGCGTTACGTTCCGTCTGAAAAACGCACGGCTGCTTTCTGCGTCAAAAAGCCGTACGCCGTTTCAGGCGGCGCTTTTTGGAGTGCGGCAGTATGCGGGCTCATTGATCACAAAATACGTGCCAGAGCGGGAGGCCGGAGTACTTTCCGCCATGCTGCTCGGCGATAAGACCTCTTTAGATGACGGGCTCCGCAGCCTGTATGGAAAAAGCGGGATTGCGCATATCCTTGCGATCTCGGGACTTCACATCTCCCTGCTGGGCGCATTGCTGTATCGGGCGTTGAAACGGATGGGAATGTCGATTCGCTTCTCCATGGCGCTGTGCTGTGCTTTTTTAATAAGCTACGGTATGATGACGGGCATGGGCACATCCACGCTGCGCGCGTCCGTCATGTTTATGATCGGCTTAAATGCGGAGCGCGTCAGGCGTACCAATGATATGAAAACGGCGCTCGCCGTTTCCATGGCAGTACAGCTTATCAGAAATCCGCGTCTGATCGTAACTGCTGCTTTTCAGCTTTCTTACGGTGCCGTTGCGGGAATCGCATGGTTAGCACCCGCGCTCATAAATCTCTGTACGTACTGCATGTCATGGAAAGGGAACAGGCTTCTTAAGCCCGTCAGGGCATTTCTTTCCTGTCTTGCCGTTTCGCTCACGACGTTACCGATCCTGCTTGTCCACCAATATGAGTATGCGGTATACGGGGTGTTTTTTAATCTGCTCGTGCTGCCGAGCGTGTCCGTGCTGCTTCCCGCAGGTTTTCTTTTGGTGTTTTCCGCTATGGCGGCGGACGGATGCGCGATGGTCGGACAGCTCTTGTCGGCGGCGGGCGCTTCGGCTGGGGAAACGGTCGGCGGCTTGCTGCTTGCAGCGGCGGAAGGCATGATTCGGTTTGTGGGCGGTATTGCGAATGCAGCGGCGTATGCGGCGGCATTTTGCTGCAGGATGATTCTTTCTCTTTATGAGAGCGGCAGCAGGCTTGTCAGCGCCATTCCGGGGAATCTGCTGCGCGGCAGACCGCAGAATATTCGGATCGCGGCGTATGCAGTCATGCTTATCGGGCTCGTTGGCTGGGCCAAGCTGTGCAGGCGGAAGACAGAAGGACGGCGAAAAGCGGGCGGCAGACAAAAAGCAGGCGGCGGTCGAAAGGAGAATGTCGGAGGAAAAACGGAAGGTGCGCGGAATGGGAACGGCAGCCGGGCGCGGCTGCGCGGGTTTCTCGGCATGGGATGGCTTGTACTGGCGCTGCTTTTGCTGCTTGTCCCCGTAAAACGGGGATTGACGATCACAATGCTCGATGTGGGGCAGGGAGACGGCATTTGTATGGAACAGAAACCGGGTCATGCTGTTTTGGTGGACTGCGGGAGCAGCGATCAGAGGGGGCTGTTTGAAAACAGACTGATGCCGTTCTTAAAGTATCGGGGAATTTACGAGCTGGATGCGGTCTTTTTGTCCCATCTCGATTCGGACCATGTCAGCGCAATATACGATTTGCTGGAAGCTATGGGGACGGAACACATCAAAGTGAGACAGATCGTGGTCGGGCAGGAGATTCCGCGGGATGAAGCGTATGAAAAACTGCTTGCGGCAGCGGGGGAGGCGCAGGTGCCGTTGTATTTTATGCGGACGGGGGAAGTGTACGCATGGGGTGACTGCCGTCTGACATGCCTTGGACCGTCAGCCGAGATCGGAAAGACGGAAGATCGGAACGCATGCTCCCTCATCCTTCGGCTGGATTACGGGGACTTTCAGGCATTGTTCATGGGGGATGCCTCGGCGCAGTCGGAGCTTGCCGCTGCGCGCACGATGGCGGCTTGTATGCCGCAGGATACGATCGAGCTGTTGAAGGCGGCGCACCACGGTTCGAGATATTCCACATCGGAGGCGTTCCTTGCGCTTGTCAGTCCGCGTATCGCTCTCATATCGGCGGGAGTGGATAATTCCTATGGACATCCGCATGAGGAGGCGCTTGCGCGTCTTTATGAGTGGGGCTGTGACAGCTATCAGACGCTGGTGAGCGGCGCGATCACAATTTACGTGAACAGGAGAGGGATGCGGGTGAAGGAGTTTTTGAATCATTAAGATTTTTCTAAGTTAAAAAAGTATTGACTCAAAAATACACGTGTATTACAATTGTATTCATGGGAGGGCGTGTATGAGTGAAGAAATTTTAAAAATAAAAACAAAAAAATATAAAGAAGAATCAGTCATCGTATCTGCTCGAGTTCCTAAGGACATGCTGCGGGACATTGATCTGATCTCTAAGGAATCCGGTCGGACAAGAAATGAGATTCTTACCAGATTACTGGATTTCGGATTGAAGCATACGGAAATTATTGACGATTAGAGGAGGCTGCCATGGCAAAGTTTGTAATCGAATGTCCTAATTGCGGCAAATATGCTGAAGGTAAAACAGGTTTTTTTGCAAAAAAGAAGATTGATTGCGCCTGCGGTCATGTGATTGATGTCAGAGTTGACAAAATGACCGGCAGAGTTTGCGCACATTGCGGTAATGCAGTTGTATTTGACCAGTCGAAAGGAGCAAAAGCAGTTTGTCCGGTCTGTCATGAACCAATTAACGAGATGTCGGATCAATCGAAGCTAGAGGAATTCTTTTGCGTGCAATGCGGTGTAAAATTAATGACAAATAAAGGGGCTTCTTCTTATACTTGCCCAGTATGTGATGCCGTAAATGATGTGGCGGAGCGTGTTCTTCAGGAAAGAATCCGTAAAGAGGGTTTGGCAAACGTCATCAAGTACGAAGGTGATAACGATACACTGGTCTGGAAGCACCCGATTGAAGATTTTAATTATGGTTCGCAACTGATCGTTCATGAAAGCCAGGAAGTTGTATTTTATCGGGACGGACAAGCTCTTGACACATTCGGTCCCGGCAGATATACGCTGGAAACGCAGCAGATACCGTTCCTTGAGAAGATTTATAAATTGCCGACCGATACAGAGAGGACCTTTCACTCCGAGGTTTACTACATAAACTTAACGACGGTGATGGGCGTTAAGTGGGGGACTGATTCGAAAGTCAGGATGTTTGATCCCGTATCAGGATTGCATATCGAACTGGGAGCATGCGGTGAATTCAACATGCGGGTCATCAATTCCAGAAAACTGTTAGCAAAACTGATAGGAACTACCGGCGGTCTGAGAAAAGAACAACTGTTAGGCGTGGGAGACGGTAAGGGATATTTCCGTGCTATGATCATGACGCAGGTTAAGAGCTTTCTTGCCCAGGCAATCAAAGAAAGCAATATTAATATTCTTGAGATAGATGAGCGACTGATCGATCTGTCAAACAGCCTGCGGGACAGGCTAAACGAATATTTGGAAGATTACGGCTTAGAAACGCCGGAGTTTTATGTAAGCAATGTAATGACGCCTGATGACGATCCGAATTTCAAAAAAATGAAGGCGCAGTATGCGGAACAGTATTTAGTCGTTCGGCAGGAACAAATCAGGAAGAGTGAAGCAGAAGCAGCACAACAGAGAAGGACCGTAGAAGCGCAGACAGAAGCGCAAATGAGGCTGATCGGAGCGCAGGCAGAGGCGGAAGCGTATAAAATGCAGGCGGAGGCGGAAGCAGCTGAAATGCGCATGAAGGGATATACCTACCAACAGGAGACCTCGCGCCAGATTGGTATGGAAGCTATGAAAAACGGTATTTCCGGTAGTAACGGATCCGGCAGTGTGCTTGGTGATATTGCCGGATTGGGAGTTACATTGGGCGCAATGGGAAGCGTTGTCGGTATGACAAAAGAGGTGATGAATCCAATCCTGTCCGATGTGGGGCAGCCGAACGGAATGGCGGAAATGCAAAAGACGGATATTTGGAATTGCATATGCGGGAATCACGGCATTTCAGGCAATTTCTGCAGTAATTGTGGAAGCCGCAGACCGGATATATCGTCTCCGAAATCGGACAGATGGGATTGTGTTTGCGGTCAAAGAGGGAATGCGGGTAATTTTTGCAGTAATTGCGGGAAGCAAAAACCGGCACCCGATACATGGAATTGTACATGCGGACAGACCGGGATAACCGGTAATTTTTGTACGAATTGCGGGAAAAAGAGAGGTGAATCCTAATGGGTAAAAACAAGATACGCGCGTATGGAGTGTTGGCAATCCTGCTTGTTGTTTTTTCGGCTGTTGCTTTCCTGCTGCCGTTTGGAAAGAATGCAGTATTTTGGCTGGCTTATGCGTTCGGTGTTTTGGCAATCGGCTTACAGGTGATCGTGCTTCGGATCTCATTTGAGAAAGAAGCAACTGTTAAGAGTAAATTTTATGGGTTTCCTATTGCGGGAATTGGATTTGTCTATTTAATTGTTCAAGTAATCGCCAGCGTGCTTTTTTTCTGTTTATCATCAATCACGCCGGTAAGGATACCTGTCATCGTGTTTGTGTTGATCATTGCAATTGCGGCGGTCGGACTCATTACAACAGATGCCATGCGTGATGAGATCGAGCGTCAGGATAAGCAGCTTAATAGCGATGTGGTGTGTATGCAGGAGCTGAGATCAAAGGCGGCTTCTCTTCCGGAACTATGTGAGGATGATGAGCTGAAGAAAGTATTGCTGGAATTAGCTGATAAGTTCCAATATAGCGATCCTGTCAGTTCCGATGTAATAAAGGATATGGAAGACAATCTGACAGTATTGGTTAAGGAACTCCAATCAATGATCATTGAGGGCGATCTTTTGTGCGTCGAGCCGATGTGCAAAAAGATTACGGCTCTGTTAGACGAAAGAAACAGGTTGTGTAAGCTGAATAAGGGAAAATAGCAAAAATCATATTACCTGTGAGGAGGATTTATTCATGACTTTTTTTAAGTGCAAAATGTGCGGCGGAGATTTGGATGTAAGTGAGGGAATGACGGTCTGTGAGTGTCAGTATTGTGGTACAAAACAGACATTGCCGAGAGTGGACAACGAACAAAAAATAAATGCAATGAACAGAGCGAATCATTTTAGGAGGCAGTGTGATTTCGACAGGGCGATCGAGGCATATGAGAAAGTGCTTGAAAGTTCGGGCGATGATGCAGAGATATACTGGTCTTTGGCACTTTGCAAATATGGAATAGAGTATGTGGATGATCCGTTAACGGGAAAGAAGATTCCCACCTGTAACCGTGTACAGTACACGTCGATTCTTGAGGACGCAGACTACTTAAGCGCTTTAGAGAAGGCGGATGAGGCGCAAAAGGAGGTGTATCGTCAAGAGGCGGAGTCTATAGCGGCTATTCAAAAAGGGATACTTGATATTTCCTATAAGGAAGAGCCATTTGATGTGTTTTTGTGTTACAAAGAGACGGATGAAGCGGGGGACAGAACGAAGGACAGCGTATTGGCGCAGGATATTTATTACGGATTGACCGAAAAGGGATTGAAGGTATTTTTTGCGAGAATTACGTTGGAGGAAAAACTTGGAACGGAGTATGAACCCTATATTTTTGCAGCGTTAAACAGTGCAAGGGTCATGATCGTGGTCGGTACAAAACCCGAGTTTATCAATGCGGTCTGGGTTAAGAATGAGTGGAGCCGGTTTTTGATGCTTATGCAGAAAGACAGAACGAAGCTGATCATTCCCGCATACTGGGGAATGGATCCTTATGACCTGCCGGATGCATTGTCGGTATATCAGTCGCAGGATATGTCAAAGCTCGGATTTATGCAGGATTTGATCCGCGGAGTATTGAAGGTTTTGGATGAGGATGATAAGGATGATAACGATACGGCCGTTTCCGGTAATTCCGAACTGAATTCCAATATTATCGCACTTATTAAGAGGGGCAACCTTGCATTGGAAGATGCAGAGTGGGATCGTGCATTTGACTTTTTTGATCAGGTGCTGAATAATGACGCGGAGTGTGCGGAGGCCTATCTTGGACAGGTTTTTGCCAAAAATCAAGTTTCGGATGCGGATGACTTTGTTTTGTCTATATTGAATAGGACAGAACATGCGGAACCGACGAGGCATACCAAACGCTTATCTAAGGAACAGATAGATACAGCAGAACATATGCTTGAAGAAAACTTAATTCCTACGAATATTTTGATGAAAGTAGCCGATAAGCTTTATGATTATGATACGTATTCAGAATCGCGCCAAAAACAATATGAATCTATGGAGTTATATTTTCAAAAGGATAAGCTGTTCACGAAAGCGGTAAGGTTTGCTAAGGGGGATACATCAGAGCTTGTTCATAAAGTGAAAGATAGAGTGCTTACTGTCATGAAGGAAAGGCTCTCACAGGCCCGGGAGGAAGATGTCCGTTCTGAGGAACAGATGGTTCAGACCATAGAAGATGCTTTTGCGCAGGTGCTTCAAAAAGTGGAATCAATCATTGCTCGAAAAGAGAGTAAATATAATAAACTGGTTGAAGACTATAAGAATGGAGCACTCGCAAATATGCATATTATAACTGTTAAACGGATGTTTGAGGATTACAGAACGTATAAAGATGCCGCAATGTATGTGAAGCAGATAGAAGAATGGTATTATGAAGAGTCAAAGAAGTTATATGAATTGCAGGAAGAAAGAAGAGAAATTCTGAGAAGCTTCAGTGGGCTTACGCTGTTTTCCAAAAAGAAAAGGGGTGAGCTTGAGTGGCGTCTGAAGGAAGTAAATGATAAGATAGAAAAAATGGAAAATAGCGTGAATGGCAAATCGTAACTCTTTGCAAAATTATTTTAATGTTTTCAACTTTTGTTTGGTATAAATAATGAATATATGATATCAGGCGGTTATCACTTCTGACATGCAGCAACAATTCACCAACGGAGATAGTCGGTATGCGCACGATCTTAGAGGATATTAAGACACAAAATTTCAAATCGGTTTATTTGTTATTCGGCGAGGAGGCCTATCTGAAAAATCAGTATCGACATAAGCTTTTGGATGCGCTGCTTCCGGAGGGTGATACCGTCAACGTGAACGTTTATGAAAACGCGGACGTGCCCGTCAAGGAAATCATTGATCTCGCGGAAACCATGCCGTTTTTTGCTGAGCACAGGGTGATCGTGATAAACGGCAGCGGGCTGTTCAAAAAAAACGGTGAGGAGCTTGCGGGCTACCTGCCGGGTATGCCGGAGAGTACGGTCATGATCTTCACCGAGCAGGATGTCGATAAGCGCAGCAAGCTGTACAAGGCGGCGAAGGAGAAGGGGCGTGCGGTCGAATTTGCGCCGCAGGATGAGGAGACGCTGACAAAGTGGATCCTGTCCCTGCTGAAAAAAGAAAACCGCAGTATTACGAGGCAGACGCTTCTTCTTTTCATGGAAAAGACCGGAACGGACATGGAAAATATCGCGCGGGAGTTAGAGAAGCTCGTCTGCTATACGATGGGGCGCGATGTGATCACGGACGAGGATGTTGAGGCGGTCTGCACGATAAGGGTGACAAGCCGGATCTTTGACATGATCGGCGCGATCGCTGAGCGAAAGCAGAAAAAAGCGCTTGATCTTTACTATGATCTTTTGACATTAAAGGAGCCGCCGATGCGGATTCTGTTCTTGATCGCAAGGCAGTTTAACCTGCTGCTGCAGGTTAAGGAATTGAAGGGCAAGGGAGCGGACAATAAGCAGATCGGCGCAAAAGTGGGGCTGCCGCCCTTTATTGCGGGTAAATATGTGGCGCAGGCGGCGGGTTTTACGGCGGCGGAGCTGCGCACGGCGCTGGAGGAATGCGTTTCCTACGAGGAGAAAGTGAAAACGGGAAAAATGAATGATGTGATGAGCGTGGAAATCCTGATCATCAAGTATAGCGCGCAAAAACATAGAAATATTGAGGATAAGTAAAACAATCCGAAGAAAAATAATTGGGCAGCGAGCGGCGTCCGCGGTGGAATGAGAGGAAGAACAAGGTGGAGAAAAAAAGAATTGTAGTGACCGGAGGGGCCGGTTTTATCGGCTCGCACCTTTGCGAGAGACTGTTGGAGCAGGAAAATGATGTTGTCTGTGTAGACAACCTGTTTACGGGGAGAAAAGATAATATCCGCCATTTGATGGATCATCCATATTTTGAGTTTATGCGCCATGATATTATTGAGCCTTATTATGTGGAGGTGGATCAGATCTATAACCTTGCTTGCCCGGCAAGTCCGATTCATTATCAGTATGACCCGATCAAAACGGGGAAGACAAGCGTCATGGGCGCACTGCACAGCCTTGGGCTTGCAAAGCGCTGCCACGCAAGGGTATTGCAGGCGAGTACCAGTGAGGTGTACGGAGACCCGGAGATTCATCCGCAGCCGGAGGAATACCGCGGCTGTGTGAACCCGATCGGCACGCGCTCCTGCTATGACGAGGGAAAGCGCATGGCGGAAACGTTTTTTTTTGATTATCACAGACAACACGGCGTGGACATTAAGGTCATCCGTATTTTTAATACTTACGGACCGCGCATGGCGGTCAATGACGGCAGGGTCGTGTCGAATTTTATCGTACAGGCGCTGAAAGGGGAGGACATTACCATCTACGGAGACGGCTCTCAGACGAGAAGCTTCTGCTATGTGGACGATCTGGTGGAGGGCATGACCCGTATGATGAACAGCAGGGACGGTTTTACCGGACCGGTGAATCTGGGCAACCCGGGCGAATTTACGATGCTCGAGCTTGCCAATCTGGTGATCCGCATGACCGGTTCGAGGTCAAAGCTTGTGTTTCGGCCGCTGCCGCAGGACGATCCGAAGCAGAGAAAACCGTTAATTGAGCTAGCAAAAAAAGAATTGGACTGGGAGCCGACGATCGCGCTTGAGGAAGGTCTTGAAAAAACGATCGCGTATTTCAAAGAGCGGCTTGCATAGGAGGGACTGAAATGGAAAAGGATATGCAGGACTTATTATTTTTTAATGAGTATGAAGCGTTTTACTCGATGGCGGCAAAGTCGAGTGTATTCGGAGAATTCTGTAAAAAAGCGTTCGGAGAGGATTTCTCGCAGGACGGCTTCAGCGATGTGCGCCAGATCGACAGGATCTTAGCATATGTACCGCAAAAGGAACAGGTGCACATTTTGGACATCGGCTGTGGGAATGGAAAAATGCTGGGTTATCTGCAGAGAAAAACAGGGGCGTTTATCCACGGATTTGATTATTCCGAACAGGCAATACAGACGGCAAAACAGCAATATCCGCAGCAGTCGGATTTCAGGCGGGGTGTCATCGGCAGGATTGCATATCCTGAAGCTGCGTTTGACCTGATCGTATCAATGGATACGATGTATTTTGCCGAGGACATGGCTGCGTTTGTCGGACAGCTTTTTCGGTGGCTGCGTCCGGGCGGCGTATTCTTTTGTGCCTATCAGGAAGGCGATGTCATGCCCAAAACGGACAATGTGGATACGACAAAGCTTGCGGAGGCATTCAGAAAAAATAACATAGATTTTATGGTGGAGGACATTACCGCAGAATGTTATGAACTGCTGAAACGGAAGCGTGAGGCGGCAGAAGCTCTGAAAGAAGCATTCTTGCAGGCAGGCGAGGAGGACTGGTATCGGATGCTGCTTATGCAGACGGAATGCACACTGGAGCCGTTTGAGGTGTTTTGCGGGAAAATGGCCAGGTATCTGTTTACGGCAAAAAAAGCAACTGTTTAGAAAGGACAGCGCAGGGTGGAGCGGGATCAAATCATAGAATATCTAAAAAATTTCAGCATAGAGAAGCCATATGTCAATGCCATGTGGCTGGAAGGCGCGGACGGGATCGGCCGGGTTGATGAATATTCCGATATTGATTTTTGGTTTGATGTGGAAAAATCCCATCAGGAATCCTTTTTGTCTGAGTGTATCACGAAGCTGGGAGAACTGGCAGATATTGATTCGAGAGTGGATGAGATCAGACCGGAAATCGCACAGAGCAATGTACATTTAGCACATACCTCCGAGTATTTGACGCTTGATATTTGTGTGCAGTCGCATGAGATCAGGGGGAAGGCGGTAACCTGCTATGCGAAAGGGGATATCGCGGAGGCGCCTTTTGTTCTTTTTGATAAAACGAACATTATTTCTTTTTATGAATATGAAATAGATAAGGATGAGATCAGCCATGTGCTTGCACAGAATCAAAACAGGATGCGGCAGATGAGCAGGGTGACGAAATACATAAAGAGAGGTCAATATTTAGAGGCGTATCTGAAGTATATGGAAGACGTTGTGAACCCGCTTGTCAAAACAGCCAGACTTCTATATACGCCGAGGCATTTTGACTATGGACTGTGCCATATTTCCGAACATCTGCCTTTAGAGATCGTCCGTGAGCTGGAGCCGTTTTATCAAGTGACCGGTCTTGAAGAGATTAAGGAACAATTGAACAGAGCGGAGTCCTTATTTGCCAAATACAAAAACCGTGTGATGGAAACCTGTCGCTTGAACGAGATGGATGACATTGGTTAAAGCCGGAGCAAAATCCGAGAAAGAAGGAAAAAACAGCACAAAACGCCCAACCAATCTCTTGTTTTTTTTGCAGAATGGGAATATAATGGAAATAGATATGAGCAGGAAACGGATTTCGGCAAGTCGATCAGTGAAAGGACAGGGATGGATATGGGGATAACTGATGTGACCGCAGGAGGCGCAAAGCCCATCCGCGTAGAGATGCCCCAGGTATCGAGCCCGGCACCGCAGCGCGTACCAAAGACAGAGGTTAAGATGCCGCCCAAGGCATCGGCACCAAGCCCGGCACCGCAGGCCATAACGCCGAGCGGGGCGGGAGCTGCAACGGCAAATGTTTCTGTGACGCCATCTGTTATGGCGTCGGACGCCATGCAGCCCAGGGCACAGACGGGAACGGCTGTAAGAACCGGGAAGGACGCGGACAGCAGCGTAAACGGAGAACGGGTTTCAAGACCGCAGGGGACAAATCGTATCAACAGGATGCCTGCGCAGGACGGACAGCGGATCAGCAGACAACAGGGAGAAAAGAAGGAGCCTGGGGAGCAGGACAGCTATTATGAGAAGATCATGGCGGAGAAGGCCATGGAGAACGCTGAGGAGCGGATGCGCTCTTTAAGGCATAACGTGCGCTTCGGGTACAATGATGATATCGAGCGTTATACGATCACGATTACGGAGGCGGACGATCAAAAAATTGTAAAGGAAATTCCGAGTGAGGAAATACAGAAGATGATCGAACATCTGCATACGATGAGGGGCATGATGTTTGAGACTGAGGTTTAATGGAAAGGAAGGGGATCACAATGAGAGTAGATGGAGTAACGGGATATACTAATGTGAATTACGGGACGATCGCAAGCGGTAAGCGGATCAACGGCGCTGCGGATGATGCGGCGGGTTTAACTCAGGTACAGAATCTGAAAAGCCAGGATAACGGCATGCAGGTCGGCGGACAGAACGCAAAGGATGGTATTAACTTAACGAAGATCGGTGACGGTGCGCTTTCCGGCATCCATAGCTATTTGCAGTCCATCAAGAGCGCGAGTGTGAAGGCGTCAAGCGGACTGCTCACAGCCTCTGATAAGGGCGCGATCCAAAAAGAGATCGACGGTTACTTAAAGGGCATCACCGATATTGTGAGCAATACGACCTATAATACCAAGAATTTATTAAACGGCGAGAATGCGCTTGGCATGGCAACAAATCCGGACGGAACCGGACCGAATGTCAATACAGCAAACGCAACACTCAAAGCACTCGGTCTGGAGGGCTACAATGTGACCGGCAATTTTGATATGAGCCGCGTGGACAAAGCCATCGATCAGATCAGCAGCATGAGAAGCGGCATGGGCGCAAGTGCGAATGCGCTGGAGAATGCCTATAATTATAACATGAACGCATCCGAGAACTTAACCGGCGCAACGAGCCGTATTGAGGATCTCGATATGCCGAAGGCGATTTCCGACAAGAAGAAAGATGAAGTATTGGAAGAGTATAAGAATATGATGCTTCGGAATCAGATGGAGGAAGAATCACTTGTGACGAAGCTGATGAAGTAAGATGTAACAGCTCAGTCAGCATGACGGGGAAGCCGAAAGCTGAACTGTTGCGGCGGGAATGCTGCAGACGTAACGGAAAAGAGGGCAATAGGCAATGAGTATGATAGACAAGGTCAGAGCCGAGATGGTAACGGCAATGAAGAATCATGATAAGGAGCGCAAGGAATCCTTATCAATGCTGTTATCCGCGTTGAAGAATAAAGCGATCGACAAGCGCGAGGATCTGACTGAGACAGAGGAATTTGAGGTTGTCAAGAAGGAGTTAAAGCAGACAAAGGAAACAATGGAGCTTGCTCCTGCGGACAGGACCGATATTAAAGCGCAGTGCGAGGCACGCATCGCGGTTTTAAGCGAATTTGCTCCTGAGGAAATGGGCGAAGAACAGCTGAAGGCTGTCATAGCGGAGACGATCGCAGCGCTCGGCATTGAGAATCCCTCGGCTAAGGATAAAGGGAAAGTTATGAAAGAACTGATGCCGAAGGTAAAAGGACGTGCGGATGGCGGCCTTGTCAACAAGCTGGTCGGTGAAGTACTGAAATAAGGAAGCGCTGACGATCAACGTTTTCCTAAAAAAATCGATTCATACGCATCGGGCAGAGCGCTGTCCGGTGCGTTTTTTTTGGAAAGCCGCAAAGTAACGTAGAAAAACAGACAACAAATTTGTGCAAAACGTATATTTTCGAATATTTTCGAAAAGGATATTGACAAAAAGTGCCGAATGCATTACCGTATGAGATAGAGAAGATCGGTTAGGCATTGTGTTACACGATGACCTAAAAACGGTAATTGCAAGGAGGGCAAAATAACATGTACAAGAGGCTGAAAACGTTTTCTATGGCGTTGGTCATGTTTCTTACGACGGTACTTACGGCATTTGTTGATGTGATGCCGGCGGCAGCTGCCGAAGATCTGACCTTGAAGCTGCACTATCATCGCGAGGATGGTAATTACGACGGATGGGACGTGTGGATGTGGGATTCCGGATCCGACGGAGCAGGTTACGAGTTCGTGGAAGAGAATGGCGACATGGTCGCGACCAAGAACATCGCACCGGGCGTTACGTCGGTAGGATTTATTGTCCGCACACAGGACTGGACAAAGGATGTCGATATGGATCAGTTCATTGAACTGGGCGACGTGATTTCCGGAACGGTTCATGTATATGTCGAATCCGGAGTGGAAGGTTATACGATGGAATTAGGAGAAGACAGTGTTAGCGGTATCAAGCTCATCAGCGCGGGCTATGACGGCGCTGAAACCATATTTGTCAAGATGACGGGAAACATTGAGGGGGATTTAGTGAGCGCATTCAAAGTAACGGGTTCGGATGGAGCTGTTTCCGTTGCGGACGTGACATCATCTGCAGATAAAGAATATGTGATTACACTTTCCGACACGTTGGATATAGCAGGAAGCTATACCATTACCTATGACGGAAGTGATTATCCGATCACGATGCCGGATATTTTTTCAACGGCAGAATTTGAAGACGAATATACATATGACGGGGACGATCTCGGCGCAGTATGGACACCGGAAAAGACAACGTTCCGCGTATGGGCGCCGACAGCATCCGCTGTGGCAGTAAACCTGTATGAGTCCGGTACGGCGGGAGAGGACGATCTGATCGAGCAGCTTCCAATGACCGAGGATGCAAACGGAACATGGGTCGTTGAAAAAGAAGGCGATCTGAACGGAACTTATTATACCTATTCGGTGACGGTCGGTGGAAGCGAAAATGAGGCGTGCGATCCTTATGCGCGTACCACGGGTGTAAACGGAAACCGTGCGATGGTCATTGACCTTAATTCTACGAATCCGGCGGGATGGGATGCTGATACAAATCCCAATGCCGATCTGTCGGTCAACGATGTGGTATTGTATGAGCTTCATGTGAGGGATTTATCGTCCGATTCCTCATCGGGTATCACCAATACGGGAAAATACTTAGGATTGACTGAGACGGGCACGACTACCGCATCGGGAATCCCGACAGGACTTGATCATATTAAGGACTTAGGTATCACGCACCTTCATCTGCTTCCGGTTTATGATTACGGCTCAGTAGATGAGACAAAGCTTGATACACCGCAGTTTAACTGGGGTTACGATCCGGTCAACTATAATGTGCCGGAAGGCTCTTACTCGACCGATCCCTATAACGGAGAAGTCAGGGTCAAAGAGATGAAAGAGATGGTGAAAGCGCTTCATGATAACGGCATCAGCGTTGTCATGGACGTGGTATACAACCATGTCTATAATGCCGGTAATTTCTGCTTTAATCAGATCGTGCCGGGATATTTTTCAAGAATCGATGCGGACGGAAAGTATTCTAACGGTTCCGGCTGCGGCAATGATACAGCGTCCGAGCGGAGCATGGTAAAGAAGTATATTGTGGATTCCGTATGTTATTGGGCGGATGAGTACCATATCGATGGTTTCCGTTTCGATCTGGTCGGACTGATCGATAATGAAACAATCAACGAAGTGATCGCGGAAGTACACAAAGATCATCCGAATGTGATCTTTTACGGCGAGGGCTGGACGATGTCCACGACGCTGACCAAGGAAGGCTATACGCTCACAACGCAGGCTCATGCGGATCAAACACCGGAATTTGCGTTCTTCAGCGATACGATCAGAGACGGTATAAGAGGCAATGTGTTCAACAATGATGAGGTGGGCTTTGTCTCCGGTGCAAGGGGCAGGGAAAGTCTGATGGAGGACTGCTTTATGGGAATGCCGTCCTGGTGTCCGAGTCCGTCCCAGAGCGTCAACTATGCGTCCTGCCATGATAATCTGGCACTGATCGACAGGATTGCAACTTCGGCGAGAGGCACAACGTTTGAGGAGCAGGTGCGCATGAACAATCTGGCGGCAGCGATTGTGCTTACCTCTCAGGGCATTCCGTTCATGCAGGCGGGCGAGGAGATGCTTCGCTCCAAGGTCAATGAGGACGGCAGCTTTAACGAGAACAGCTACGCTTCTCCCGATTCGGTCAACAGTATAAAATGGGATACGCTGGATGACGAGACCTATTGGAATGTATTCCAGTATTACAAGGGTCTGATCGCATTCCGAAAGGAGCATGCAGCACTTCGCATGAGCGATGCAGAAGATGTAAAGAACAATATCACCGCAATGGACGGACTGGATGATAATGTGGTAGCGTTCAGCATCGAGGGCGGCGCAAACGGAGAGGTATCCGACGGTCTGTTCGTGATCTTTAATGCGAACAATGCAGAGACGACCGTGACGCTGCCGAGCGGTACATGGGATGTGTATATCAATGGCGAGAAGGCCGGAACCGAAGCAATCGAGACAGTGACGGGCAGCGAGGTCACGGTATCCCCGATTTCCGCAATGGTGCTTGTGAAGACCGGAGACGGAACAGAGGTGGAGGTAACGCCCGAGGCGACAACGACGCCTGAGGATACGACGGAGACGGCAGAACCTGTAGCTCCCGCAGCAGAAGTGAAGGAAAGCTCCGTAAATGTGGGGCTCATTGTCGGAATCGTAGCGGCAGTAGTCGTGGTGATTGGCGGCGTTGCATTTGTATTCGTAAAAAAGAAAAAGAAGTAACAAAAACGGCGATCGCTGGTGAGGCGGTTTCGTATGATCAAAAAGAGGGTGAGGGCAGTGCATGCGTTCATCCTCTTTTTTCGAGATCAAGAAAAA
>CAMWSU010000052.1 GCA_947176965.1 uncultured Lachnospiraceae bacterium
ATCCAGCTTTCCGTGACTGACCTGTACGCCCTGCTCGTTCAAAAACGTATAAATTCCGTAATGTGAAAAATGTCTCGCATAAAATTGCAGACACGGCTGACCGTTTTTCTCTGTCAGCTGCGCGGCAACGCTCTCTAACTGTCCGTCTTCATCCATACAGAGCACTCGCGCGTGTTCCGGTTCCATGTCGTCAGGAACCGGCACCGTCAAAAGCAGATTTTTTTT
This sequence comes from uncultured Lachnospiraceae bacterium, assembly GCA_947176965.1. Lineage (GTDB taxonomy): Bacteria > Bacillota > Clostridia > Lachnospirales > Lachnospiraceae > DLAJ01. Next base: position 226 of record CAMWSU010000052.1, read on the forward strand.
GCCAAGTCCCGTGATGGGAATGCTGCTGTCATCCCGCATGGAAATATCAAAGCCGTATAACAGCAGATTATCCGCGTTTCCATACAAGGAACGGTAAACGTCCAGCATTTCCTGCTTTGCAAGCACATCATCCGCAATGATGAGATTATAGTTACCCGTGATCACGCTCGTTTCAACCTGCACACAATCTGGCTTTGTCAGCACATTGGAACGCAGACTGACCGTAATGTGTCCGTTTGTCTGCTGTCCTGCGCTTATCGCCGGTGTCACATTTGCGTTCTCTGACGCGTTCCACCCGCTGTCCGATGAATTCTCTTCGCCGTTCGTTTGAGGCAGCAAATAAGAAAACACATCCTCACGGATCTGCGTCACAGGATATTCCTTACCGTAATACCGGATCATTGTCGGCAGGCTGATCGTTAAGGGATTCACGCCCGCGCCTGTATATTTCAGAATGGTCACACCGTCATCATTAAAGCAACAGATCACACCACGGAATCCGTTCTGAGACGGATCTAATACCGTCCCGTCCAGCGTCACATTCTCATCCGGCACCATCGCCACATCCGCTCCGCAAAAAGCAAGCCCGCGGTACGCTTCGTTATAAAGACGCTGTGAAGTCTCCGTTACACCGACAGACGGAAGCTCCCCGCCTTGAAAATCCAATGTGACGGATTTTCCCTGCTGCAATGTCCCTGTCGTGTCAAACGCGCGAAGCCCGACTTCTTCTACATGAGAACCGATCTTCACGGTCGTTAAAGGACATCCCGCAAACGCGCGGTCTTCGATTTTTTTCACATTGACTCCACCGGTTATCGAAGAAAGATTGCGACAATCCGCAAACGCCTCCTCACAAATGATTTCCAAGCTCGGCGGCAGAGATACGGACACGATTCCCGTATGTCCCGAAAAACAGCCCTGCGCGATCGAACGCACCCCGTCCGGAATCTCAATTTTACTGTTAGAACCACGGTAGGCAAGTAAAATCCCATCCCCCACGATCAAAAACTCGTCGCCGCTGCCGTTCATCCAGTTTGTCAGCCACGGCGTATTGGCAAACGCATACGGTTCGATCGTCCGGACCGATGCCGGTATCTCCACCTCGTTTAAGCCGTCACAGTGATAAAATGCACCGTAACCGATCGTCTCAAGGCCATCCGGGAGCATGACGCTCGTCAGCCCCGTACGCGCGAAAGAAAAATCACCGATTTCCGTGATTCCCTGATCAAAGACATATTCTGTCATATCCGTCTGCTTATAAAACGCCTGATCGACAATCTTATTTCCGTTTACAACCGCATGTTTCGGAAAATAAACCCCTTTTTCCTCCTCCGAATACGGACTTTCCATGATCAGCGGCGCACTTTCTTTTGGATACGGCAATGTCGTGATCGGATACGCTGTCGCATTCGGCGCAGTCTCCGAATCTGTCACTTCCGAAGCCGCATTGGGAGCCGTCGCTTCTGCTTCCATCTCGGGAGACGCCGCCTGCGTAATCGTTGCTGTCTCTCCCAAGCTCTCATTCTCCGCATAATAGGCGTCAAAACTATTGCCGGTCTGATAAACATATTGTCTCGTATTATCAATAAACACGACCGCATCCCCCGATACGATCATCGTTTTTCCCAGTATCCCGTTCTCCGGTACAAGTGGATTATAATAAGATGGCACAGATACCTGCGGCTGATCCTGCGCGGCATCTGACGCCTGCGCACTTCCCGTTACATCCGCTCCTGCTGTCACGGACGCGCCGCCCGTTATCTCCGCTCCCGCTGTCGTGGTGGGGCTGTTCGTCGGAGTTGTATAGGAATCCGGCTGCACGACTGCATCGCTTAGGATGGACGCCACAACGTCCTCATACTCGGCACGCGCCACCGGTGATAAATCCAATCCAAGAAAATAAGATTCCGCCGCCGAACCGCTTTCCGTCACGGGCTTAAGCTGATAACAACCATCAAACGCTGTCGGATGAATCCACGAAACCGTTCCCGGGATTTCCGCATATTGCAAATTACGGCAATCCGAAAAAGCCTTCGCCTCAATCCGTTTTACGGAATAGGGAACGCTGACTGCCGTGAGTCCGGTACAGCCGGAAAACGAATACGCCGGAATCTCCGAAAGCGCTGCGGAAAGCTGCACATAGGCAAGCTTATCGCAGTTCCAAAACGCATACGGATCAATGCGCGTCACTGTGGACGGCATCTCATATGCCGTCGTCTCACAGCCTCCAAGCATCTCTACCAAGGTGGTCTCTGCTTCATTGTAGATTACCCCGCCCCGGCAATGATACTTGCTGCTTTTTATATTTACTGTTGATAAATTCGGGCATCCTGCAAAAACACCGCCGCCCATGTTCACAAGTCCGTCTCCGATCGTGACATCCTTCAGCGAACCGCAGTCCGAAAACACCGCCTGCCCGATGATTCTCACGGAATCCGCAATATTAACGCTCTCCAGCATATCGCAGCCGCTGAACGCATGATAACGGATTTCTTCCACACCGTTTGGAATCGTCAGCGTCTTCATGGATAAATTTCCCGAAAACGCATCCTCGCCGATCACCCTCACGCCTGCCGGAATCGTTACATTCTCATCATTCCCCGTGTATTGGATCAGCGTATCACCGTTCAACTTATAATCACCGACGGATGCCGAAGCATCCGTCGTCGGAATCTGACTGATAATGACAGCAGTGATCAATAAGAGAATCCCCACTGTTTTTCTAAATCTTCCCGCCATATGTAATCACCGCCTATGCCGCTTTCACGTTCGCCTGTTTCTTATCCTTCTTTAGTAAAAGAATAAACGATATGCAGGCAAGTGCAACTGCCAAAAACCACTTCGGATGAATCATATCTCCGGTCTTCGGTGTCGAATCCGATACGCCGGCAGAAAGATTCGAGGTGTCTACATAAACCGTATAAGGTGAAAAATGTGTTGCCGTAAACGAAATGCACGGTACGCCGTTAATGGTCGTAAATCTTGGTGAAAGCTTATCAAGCACATTTCCGTTTACCACACCTGCCACCTGATTGTTACCTGCGTATAAGCGCAGCTCATCAGGAATCGGCATCGTGATGTTCACCGCAAGATTGGACGTATCCGTGATCTTCACGGTTCCCGTCGAATCATAGAGTGAAATATCCATCGCAAAATAGCGCAGGTTATCAAGCGTACCGTACTCGTTGATCAGCGCCGCTTCCACAGCCGCACGCGCCTCTGCGGTATCGGTGATCTTCACGACATAATTATCCGTCGAGCCCTCCACTGTCGCAGAAGCAACATCCGTATCAGAAATACCCGGTTTCGTAATATCAACCGTCGTGCCTCCCGAATTACCATTTCCGTTCGTATTTGACGATATGTCCGTGCTGTTGCCGTTATTTCCGTTCGACGAACCCGATCCTGAGGTATAATTGGCAACGATCGTCATGTCATGGGACGGCATTGTGATCGTCGTGATGGAGGATGTTGCACTCGTGATATTAAAATCATTCGCGATCGACGTCCAACGGTCAAACCGCTGTCCGCTTGGCGGTGCATCCGCCGTAATAACAACCGTGGTACCCGCTAAATAGGTTCCGCTGCCGCTTCCGTTCTGCACGGTCAGGCGATAACGCTGGTTCGAATTCTGATTATTGTTGCTTGCACCGGGCGTTCCCGCTCCCGGCGTACCCGCGCCAGGCGTTCCTGCTCCAGGTGTACCCGCGCCGGGCGTTCCCGCTCCCGGAGTCGGCGTGCCGTTATTACCATTATTACCATTATTACCGTTATTGCCATTATTTCCTGCTCCCGGAGACGTATTCGGAAGTACGCCCGGAGACGTATTCGGGTAGCCCCACTTATAAAGCGCAGTAATCACCATGTCTGATTTCACATGTGTAAATTCTTTATTCCAGCCATCAAAAACATAACCTGCCGGTCCTCCCGACATATCCTCCTGCTTCGGCTCAACTGCCGCCATGTTATCGTCCACATACTGCACATAGGTCTTAATTCCGTCCTCATCTACGATCGGGATTGGATCACCGTTATAATCCAAGAACTGCACACGATGTTTTTTTCCAATCTCCCTAAAAGCATAACCCTTACGATTTGCATAACTCTCAACCGCAGAATCCTTATAGGAATACAATACGACACTCGCCGGATCGCAGCCCTCGAATGCATTATCGGCAATATCTACCTCAATTGCCGGAATCGTCACAACTGTATATGCACCCGTATCGGCAAACGCACGTTCCCAGATTTTATTCACCGCTGCCGGAAGTTCTACACTCATCAGCTTTGTTGCGCCCTTAAAGCAGTTTTCCGGAATTTGTGACAATTTCTCCGCTGACGTCAAGTTCACATCAACAACATACGTACAATTTTCAAATGCACCATCATTAATTTTCGTTACTTGAGAAATACGTGAGTCATTTGTGGCATCAACACCCGTCTGCCCAACCAAACTTCCTCTCGCCGGAAGACACTCAATGATTGTGTAGCCTGTGTCATTTTTTTCATAAATGATGCCATTCTCGCAAGGATAATTATTATTTCCTCCTACACCTACAAGTTTATCGCACCCCGTAAACGGCGCTGTACCAATATCCTCCAATCCGCTTCCTAACGCCACGGCTCCCAAATTCTTACAATTCTCAAATGCACGATCCGGTAGAAACTTTACAGAATTCATTGTCACTGACAGGATATCATTATTTCCCTTAAACAGTCCGTTTTGACTATACTCAGTCAAATATTTGTCGGCCATATAAGCATTCCTGTCATTATCATTCTGCAAATGATGCTCCAAAAAGCCCTGAACATCAATAGACTCTATGCCCTCCGGTATCACGATATTAAGCGTATTATTTACCCATTCCTTCTGCTCCGCAGTCAGCGTGGTTGAAATCTTTACCGGTTCATCAGGCGTCCCTGTGACATCCGGGTCTCCCGTGACATCCGGACTAGTTGGAGCCGGTGCCGGCGGATTATTCGGATAATAAGGATTCGGTTCCACTCCATCTCGGCTGCACTCGTATAAATACCGGGTTACTTCATCTAAATCTTCGTAATGCGGATAACCGACCAATGTTACTAAATTGGTGTAATTATCCAACAACACTTTCAAATTCGGATGGTCGGGCGTACCGGAGCAGTAGCAAACTCGCAGCTGTTGGTCATAATCCATCCAATTGTCTGTCGACATTGCCCAGTCAAACGGTGCGTAACCTTTTACAATGTCTCCATAGAAGGTCAGTTGGTCACTTTTTGTAGCAAATGCATCCGATCCAATCTTAAAGTTCTGATAGCCTCCTCTGGGAGTAGAAAATACAACGGTCTGCAGCTTCTTACAATCAGCAAAGGCACTCGTTCCGATCTCGTTGATGGAATCGCCGATATAAACAGTCTCTAATGCCGGATATCCTTCAAACGCATGATCCGCAATGGAATTAATATCACTGCCGTCTTCAATCCATAACTCCTTCAATTTGTTTCTTATCGTTTCACTGCTAAAGCAATCAGGGCCAATCCCCGTCACTTGCCTGTTCCCAACCGTTGGGGGAACGACAATTTTACTGCCCTCAGCTTCCCATTCGTTTTCTTTCAGCAATGTGCAATTTGTTAATATTCCATCCTTATCTACGGTAAACCGATAGAGCCCGTTGCTGATCTCATATTGATCTACTCCGTTTCTATCCTTATATACATAGGTGATGCCCGCATTCCATGCCGACTCACGCGGACTTGCGATCTGACGGTTGACATTCAGCTCAGGACCACGGATATAGAAATCTTCTGAAAGCACATCGTCAAAGGCATCTTCCTCAAATGTTACAAATCCGCAGGAACCGCCTCCATTGTCAGGGAATTCCACGTATTTCAGATTTTGACATTTCCCGAAAAAGCCTTTTCCCAGAACGTTATCCTCCGCCGGAGTCCTATTGGTTCCAAATGCTGCCGGCATCACAACCGTCTCAACATTCCATCTTCCGTACAAAACATATTCTCCGAGCTTTTTGACATTGTCCGGAAAAACGATATTCCTCCATGATGTACTGCGAAGAGGTACATCATCCGTGACTGCAAACACTGCATCGCCAATTTCTGACATATTCGGTGCGAAAGTGACATTCGAAATGGACGGGCAGTCAAAAAAGCAGTAGTCTTCCATAACCACATTGGTATTGATCTCAGCCATTGCAATCGTACCCAAATTCATACAGTACGCAAACGCACCAAAACCGATTTTCTCCATAGTTCCCGGGAAAGAGATAGAGGCAAGCTGGTTACATCCATAAAAACACTCTGTTCCAACCTCCGATACGCCATCTCCCAGCGTCACCTTGTTAAGCGATGCACACCCCTTAAAGGCCCTGTTTCCGATCTTGCCCGCATAGGCGGAAATTGTAGTAAGACCGCTGCACCCCATAAATGCCCTGTCTCCGATTGCCAAAATATCCTCTGGAATCTCCAGCTGCTTAATGCTGGTTGCATTAAGAAACGCCTCCGCGCCAATATAACGGATATGGCAGGCATTGCGCGTCGGGCAATAAAACTCCGAGGAATAGTCCTTATTGTTATCAACCGACGCACCGACCTTACATGGAATATATCTGATTTCGGATGTCTGCGCAGTACTGGACCGCTCATCCGTAACCATCATTAGTGTATACTCTGTACTATTACCAAGATCCGGCGCCAAATTAATCGTTATCCGACTACCGTCAGAAGAAGCATATGTCCCGCTAAAATGGGCGCAAAAATAACGCAGTCCCATCTCACTTACCCACTGCTCACCCGAAAGAAAGAAATCTTCCACCTTATGACTTGGCTTCGTTTTTGTTCCGGGGTTTGTGTATCTCCCGCTGGCCTGCTGCTCCGGAGTCAGTGCATCCCAAACCGCTTTATCAGCCAGATATTTCTGCCATTCATCCCATTCACTCTTATAGTAACGCTCTAAATCATCATCTCTAAGTTCTACATCGCGATTCGTCGTAAAATAATCCACAACCTCTTGCTCAGTAAACGCCGGGTAATCATGTACCACGCTGCTCGGTATCTCTAATCTGCCATTCTCCGGCTGATAAGCGTCATTATAGGAAGAAATGCAGCCAAATTCATTGTTTCCGCTCCCCTGCATGTAATATTCAAACACATCAAAAAGATAATATGTACCTCCGGATTTGTAAATAAGCTGCGCCTGATATCTGGTAGTAGATGACGGCGTCGGCACTACCGACGGCAAAGGGATATCCGCTTCCTCCGGATATACCGGCGGTTCCACCGACGACTGCGTTCCACTCTCTCCATCACTCGGGTCATCCGCTCTCGCACTTGGCGTCGGGATCGCCGCCACGATGATCGCCATAATGAGCGTCAAAATACCGACCGTCTTACGCGCCGATCTCTTGATCCTTCGATTTATTTTTTTTGATTCTTTCTTTCCCATGATGTCTCTCCTTTACCATGTCATCACTCTATTCGTTTGGCAACGACCACAAATCTGCCGTTTTCTTCTCTGTAATCACAGGTGGACAGTGTTAAAAGCTTATCGCCATACACCGCTGTCACTCCCGTATCGTAAAGCGACATTCCTGCCATTTCATTCATATTGGAATAGAATTCCTGTTCGGAATCTACGTCAATAAATTGATAATACTTAAATACGATCTCATCTTCATTATAAATACGCGAGCGGAACACATACATAACCTCATAGGTTCCTTTCTCGTAGATCGTATCAAAGGTAATATATTTGTGCTCCTCATAAAATGCTTCGGAGCTGTAGCTGTCCAGACTCCCGAACATCTTACCGGAACGCATGTGATGCCCGTACAAGATCAGGTTGGTATTCCTATGTACAATGTCGCAGTCCGGATCCAAAAAAATGCTGCCATTATTATCATGCTCCTGATTAAAATTGTGTGTCAGGTAGTAATCCGGATCGGGACTCTGCATCACCGGATAGTCAATATTGGTATCGTCAATTTTGAGCCATCCGATTAGACTTCTGTTCTTATTATATAAAGTTTTATATTCATCAAGTACGGTGAGAATGATTTCCTCCTCTCCCGCCTCATCCCGAACTGTCACTTGTATATCCGGCACCGTGCTTGGATCTTTTTCTTTCAGTTCCGCCAACGCATCATAGGAATTCTGTGTTTTGGATGCCATAAATTGGTAATACCCAAAGTAGCCGATGCACACAGCTGCCACAACCGCACATGCGGCGATGAACAGTCTGCGCTGACGTTCCCTGCGCTTTAAGAATTTCTGTGCCTCACGCTCTAAGTCCGCTTTGGATGCATGTGAAATCCGTTCACGCTCCTGCGCTTTCTTAGCGCGTTTTCCCTTTTTCTTTCCCTGCGATTCCTCGTCAGGCTGCTGCTTTAATGCCTGATAGATTTCATAAACCTCGTCATCAAACTCCCTGCCAAGTACGGAAGCAAAGGAAATCTTTCCACTCTGCATGGCACTGTAAAGTTCATGAACCTGCTTGCGGTTACGAAAGTCCGTCTTCTTGCGAAGCTCTGCGATCAGCGCCTCATCCTTTTTGGCATTCAGGTAATCCGTCTCATTATAAAAATTATGCTCTCCAACGCGATATCTTGTACCTGCCATATGACCTCTCCACAGTCATACCTACCCCATTTTCAGATTCATTCTATCTTATTTTACTATATCTTGCAAGAATTTCAAGAGTTTTATCATAAATTTACCACATATGGGAAAGTTTTTTCTTTCATTAAGTCTATATAGGTGATTTTATAAAGTATCTTTATGAACCTCATGAGATTTTTTAAAATAAATTTATGAAATCGGAACACATCTGACCTCTCATCATATGATAAACCATAAAACAATTTCGGAGGCACCCTCATGAGTGACTTGACAGCATCTTCTTGCGGATGCGGCAACACAGCAAGAAACAATAACGGATGCGGATGTGACTTTATTTGGATCATCATCCTGCTTTCCCTGTTAGGCGGGAACGGCACCAGCTTATTCGGCAACAACGGCTGCGGATGCGGATGCGGCGGTAACGGCATCAGCTTGTTCAACGGTGACAACAGCAGCTGTGACTGGCTCATCCTTCTGCTGCTCCTTAGCTGCTTCTGCGGCGGCAACAACAACGGCTGCGGATGCTAATTCTCCGCACCTGCGTTCAACAGGCGGGCTTATTATTTGCCCGCCTGTATGAATACGGCTGATCCGGCTTCGCATGTTCCCATTCGGGATGGCATACAATATGAAAAAAGGCAGGAACTCTCCTATGGAATCGATTTTATCCGAACATGACGCGGCAGAAAATGACGCCCCTATGGACTTCGATACGCTTTTTGATACAAAAGCGCTTCGCATCATGCGGATACTGATTCCTTTTTTTCCTGCTCCCTATCAGCCGCTCCTGGCCGTATGGGTACGCTTTTCACAGCTTCAATACGCGCTCTCGCTCCTGAAAGGCGGACGTTTCCGCAATGGCTTGGCAAATATGATCGGCAAAGCAAAATCTCCGGCATCGGATGAACAAATGCTTACGCGTCTTCTATCTGCCTTAAAACCCTGTTTGTCCGAATCCGAATATCAGGAACTTGCCCGCATGCAGAACATGTTTTCCATGTACCAGCGTTTTCAGCAGATCATGCCGTATCTGTCCGCTCTGAACGGCATGTCCGGCGATCTGTCAGCCGCTGACATGATGAATGTGTTTTCCGCCATGCAGGGCGGCGATGAAAACAACTCTGCCGCCGATACACCGACTGAAATGAATGCCGCTTCTGTTGATATGGACAAAAGCGCTTTTATGGCAAACGACGTTGATGCGTCATCGGAAAGTGCAGCCCCCTCCGACAGTCAGGGGTCCGGCTTGGACATGAGCCGCATTTTAGATTTGATCTCTCTCTTTCAGGCGCCGTCTGATACAACGGATGCCGAACAAAACACATCAGAAAGGCAGGAGGAACAAAATTATGAATAAGGACTGGATGAACGACGAGACGCTTTCCCACATCGAGCGCAGAAAACTTGATTTTCTACATACGCTCGTGATCGAAAGCGCCTCCCTAAAACAAAAAGAACTTCTCCCGTTTTTTCTCTCGCTCGCCAAACGCGGACAGAGTGAAAACATTCAATTTTCTAAAGAAGAGATCCGCCTGATCTCGGATGTCATCAAAAAGAACAGTTCGGACGCAGATAAAGCAAAGATTGACAAAATCCTCAATATTGCACAAAAATAATCATTCCAAAAGAATCCGCGAAAAGCGGATTCTTTGAAGGAGTGCTTTACATTCTTTACATACAAAGAACGCTGTGCGTTCTTTTTTATTCAAACGCCGTTACGGTCTTTCTCATGCTGCCCTCATCCTCATATCGGATCGTGACCTCATCGCCCTCTTTGTAACGGATAATACCGAGCATTTCTTCGTTGGTCATGTCAAAATCAAAGATTGCATCAAGCCCGCTTAAGCACAAGTAAAAATGAGTGTTTCCGTCAATGACAACGGAAGCGTACGACTCAATCGTCCCGCTCACGCTCATACTCTGCGCCTCGCCGGATTCAGCCTCGATCCCGTTTGTGCGCAGCAGCTCACGGTAATTGCGCTCACACTCCCTGACCGTATCTCCGATCGCAACGATCTGATATTTTGGGACATTCACCATCGCATACATCTTGACAAGCCCCGCCGCATCCTTGAGCGCCATGATATACGTCGGTTCGGATGCGATATTGACGAGCAGCGGAAATGTCGCATTATAATTCAAATGCTGCACCTGTCCTTCAGCGGATGACATAGCCGAATCCTCGATCGCTCCCTCAACGGTATAAAAACGCGTCTCCATTGTACGTTGATTCATCAGCACAAAACCAACATTGGACTGATCGCCGTTGACACTCGTCACGCCCGTATACACCCAGACATCATCGTCAAGCGCAAGATAATTATAGCCGTTCGTTGTCTGCACACAGCCTCTCTGACTTAAAATAGAATTGAAGTACCCGTTTTTGAGCGTACCGTAATAATTGTAAAGCTGCACAAGCCGCTCCGCTGAATACACCTTATCCACCCAGGTCGGCACATCCTCCACATCATACGCCGTACATTCGCCGGTCACCGCATTGCAGAGTACCACCTTGCCAACCGTCTGTCCGCCAAACAGCCCGATATTGAATTTTTTGACAGGACAAACCCAATAAGGCGTTCCCTCCTCATCAATCTCAAAAAAGATCTGATCATCAAAAATATAAGTCGGGTAATGAAACCGCAGATGCCGATACAGATTCCGGTTAAAATGTTCGCTTTTGGAATAGCGGATCGGCTGCTCCAGTTTGATGATCTGCGTATCCTGTGTGGTCATATCCATGAGCAGATACGCCGGAATCCCGTTGCTCTGATTCGTGATCCATTTGATCAGGCTTGCATAGCGAAGCGGCGTCACGCGCACCGGTCTGCCGTTATAATTGATCTGCGTATATTCGTTGCTCACCTCAAACTGCGATACCATATCGATCATGGATCCCATTTTCCGCTCACCAAGGATGGTCGCCGAATCCTTATCCAAAAGGGGGATTGTCGTATAATCCACCTCCGCAATGTCCGTCCGAAACTCCCGTTCTTCCACGGGCATGAGACGCTGGTATTTTCCGGCGTTGACAATGGGCGAAGACAGGATCGAACCGATGATATAAACGAGCAGCACCACGCCAAACGCAATGGCTCCCCATTTTACGCTCCGTAATACTTTTTTATCACCCGTGAACGAAATTCCCGCCTGCGAGACAGAAATATTTTCTTTTTTCAGCTTGCTGATCAGCTGCAGTATCGTTCCCACAAAAATAAGGAACAGTAAAAATTTCCAAAAACCCGCACTGTGAATATTAAATGCAGGCAGTTTGACATAATAGTAAATCGCACCGATGAACAGCAGCGCAAACACAATGATCATTTTCACAAACAGCTTTTTATTCGTTATCCTTTTGTGTTCTTTTTTTCCCATTTTATTCGATTCAGATCCTTTCCGCAGATTATTTATGATAGACAGGATATTGAAGCGCTGCCAGAAGCGCCTCCGCCTGCATAAGCGCCTCCTTATCATAAAATTCTACACGGAGAACGCCCTCCTCATACTCACGGTTATGGATGATCCCAATATTTTTAATACTGATCTCATGCTCTGCAAAGAGCGACGCAATCTCCGCAATCGTCCCCGGTGCATCCGGAATATCCACATGCAGCGCATAGACTGCCTTAAGCACGCCCTTGTCCGATACCTGAAAGGAATCCCGATAATTGCGCGCACTGTCAAAAAATTCATACACCCGCCCGCCGTTCCGTTTCCTTATGATGTCCCTGATCGTGCTGAGCGATTCGATATATGCGTCCAAAAGCGCGACAATCTGTTCCGTATTCGCCATGCAGATTGCTTCCCACATTACGGGCGACGAAGATGCGATCCTCGTAATGTCCCGAAACCCGCCTGCCGCGATCATCTTCATCACACCGTCCTCTTTGTCTTTTTCGCGCACCAGATTGACCAGCGCCGCTGCAATCACATGGGGCAGATGCGAAACCGCTCCCGTCACATGATCATGCTTTTCGGGTGTCATCACAAGCGGGATCGCACGCATGCTCCTGATCAGGCTCTCATATTGCCCAAGCTGCTCCTGTGTCGTCTGCGCAGTCGGGGTCATGATATAGTATACGTTTTCAAACAGGTTTGCATCCGCATTCTCATATCCGGTCTTTTCACTGCCTGCCATCGGATGCCCGCCGATAAAGCGTGCTTCCAGCCCCAGCCTTTTAATATGCGCATGAATATCTCCCTTTACACTGCCGACATCCGTCAGCACGGCTCCCTCCTTCATGACACCTGCAATCTGCTCTAACATTCCTTCGTTTTCCGATACGGGCGCACATAAAAAAATCATATCGCACGCGCCGAATGCTTCCCTCGTCACGCCGTCCGCCGCTTCGTCAATACAGCCTTCCTGCATCGCAAGTGCAAGTGCGTTCCGGTCAATGTCATATGCCGTGACCTTCGTTTCCGGCTTCGAAAACCGGATTGCCTTCGCAACCGAGCCGCCGATCAATCCAAGCCCTATAAAACCAATCTTCATGCCATACCCCCAAAAAAGACAAGCGAAAAGAGTTTCCTGCGGAAACTCTTTTCTGATGCCTGCCTGCTATATCCGTCTAATTCCGAAAGCGGTTCACTGTCTCATAGACTTCGATCCGCTTTGCATCAATGTCCGGCATGCCTACAAAAATACCGCCGTATTGGAAACTGCCGTCTTCTTTTTTTACGATGCGGACAATCTCGATAAACGCATGAATGACCTCTTTCGTCCAGATTGTCAGAAGTGCTTCATATACTGCGCCGATCTCCAAGGCTTCACCACACAAAAAACCCACACCCGACTTTGATACATCGGTAATCTCAATCTCCAGTTGTCTTGCCTCGTCGGAATCCAGTCTCTTGGCAACCAGTTTTGCCGTCAGTTCCATCCGTTGATTACGTCTTCTCTCTTCCATTGGCAGCTCCTTTACACATGCGGTCAAATGCTCAGTGTTCCATTTTTTATAAAATCATTCAAAAGAACGCTCTGCGTTCTTTTTTTATTCTATACCACAATTCCTGTTTTGTAAAGAATTGTATCATGCCACACCATGACCACACCATGAACACTAGACCACAAACTTATGGAACGTCTTCTTGCCTTTTTTCACAAGCAGTCCTTCTCCCGCAAGCTCCTGTTTGGTATATGCTTTTTTTACATCCGAGATTTTCTCATCTCCTGCCGTCACGCCGCCCTGCTCCACAGCACGTCTCGCCTCGGAGCGGTTCTTCGTCATGTCGCCCTTGACGAGCAATGTCAGAATGTCAATGCTCCCATCCGTTAAATCCTCATCCGTTAAAGTGGTCGTCGGGATGTTCTCCATATTTCCGCCGCCGGCAAACAGTGCTTTTGCCGCACTCTTTGCCTTCTCAGCCTCCTCCTCGCCGTGCACGAGTTTTGTCAGCTCGTAAGCAAGAATCTCCTTTGCCTCGTTTAACTGTGCGCCCTCCCATGCGTCCATCTCGTCAATCTGCTCAAGCGGCAGGAAGGTCAGCATGCGGATGCACTTCAATACGTCCGCATCCGCAACATTTCTCCAGTATTGATAAAACTCAAACGGAGAAGTCTTGTTCGGGTCAAGCCATACCGCGCCGGACTGCGTTTTGCCCATTTTATTTCCCTCAGAATTTAAGAGCAGCGTGATCGTCATCGCATGCGCGTCCTTACCGAGCTTTCTTCTGATCAGCTCGGTCCCTCCGAGCATATTGCTCCACTGATCATCGCCGCCGAACTGCATATTGCAGTCATAACGCTTGTAGAGCTCCAAAAAATCATAGCTCTGCATGATCATGTAGTTGAACTCCAGGAAAGAAAGTCCTTTCTCCATCCGCTGTTTATAGCATTCCGCCGTCAGCATCCGGTTCACGGAAAAGCATGCGCCGACCTCGCGCAGCAGCTCGATATAGTTCAGTTCAAGCAGCCAGTCCGCATTATTTACAAGGATCGCCTTTCCGTCCGAAAAATCAATAAAACGGCTCATCTGCTTTTTGAAGCATTCCACGTTATGCGCAATCGTCTCCGTCGTCATCATCTGCCTCATGTCGGAACGTCCCGACGGATCGCCGACCATTGCCGTGCCGCCGCCGATCAATACGATCGGCTTATTTCCTGCCATCTGCATCCGCTTCATCAGGCATAACGCCATAAAATGCCCGACATGAAGACTGTCCGCCGTCGGGTCAAACCCAATATAGAACGTCGCTTTTCCGGCATTCACCATCTTGCGGATCTCCTCCTCGTTTGTTACCTGTGCAAGCAAGCCTCTTGCCTGCAATTCCTCATACACCTGCATGTTTTATGCTCCTTTCTTCTCTCTTGGTTCGCAGCCATGGAATGTAAAAAAACGCTTTGCGCTGCGCGCCAAAAATACTTTTCTTCTCTGCTTATCGCGCAAAAGAAAACCCCGTCCTTTGTAAAGGACGAGGTTATGACCCGTGTTACCACCTTCATTCCCGCAGCGCTCACGCAACTGCGGCTTATGCGGTACGGCTTCCGATACAATCCATGAAAATTCTCTGCTTATGCCGATTTCCTGTTTGTATCCTTCTGCGATACCGTCCTGCGATAACGGTCAGCATCCGTTATGACCTACTAAAGCCGCTTCTCCGGCTCATTCTGTCATAAAGCTCCGGGATGTATTCACGGTAAGCTTTCCGCGCGCCTCTCATCAACCGGCTGCTTTCTGTGCGTTCCCCTTACGGCTACTTATTCCCTTCAACACCTTTTCTTTTTTATTCTTTCTGCATTATAGACATTTTGCAGGCAATTGTCAACACCGGGAAATCAGTTTGTGCCAATTGAGTGTCGCCTGATATTCTTTAGAACTTTTTTACTATCTTTTTGATCAGTTCCTTTACTCTTCGCTTCCATACGTAAGCTGCCGATTTATTTTCTACCGCGCCGCTTGTTTTTTCGCGTATCAGGTTGACAATATCTTTAGACATCTCATAATATACCGAAACCACGAAATGGTTATAATGGTCATAAAAGCTTTCCTGACCTCTGATATACTTGTTTATATCAATATAATCCATATTGATACGGTCTTTACACATCTCCCGGATACGTTCGTTGATTTCTTTATAAACCAGATTCTTCCCGCTCCATGCCGGATTCGTATTTTTCAGATATTCCGTTTCCGTCCCGAGCATAATGACCAAATGCGTCTTAGGATTCAGATATTCCCTGATCTTCTCAATATTTTTCACGGTCTGTTCCGGTGTCAGAATACCTGAAAACTCATACTGATCAGAAAAAGCTTCCAAAAATTCCCTTGTCAGCCTGCACTGTGCCGTATAAATCCGTCCCTCTATATACGCCTCCCAGTTTGCCTGATCCGTCAAAGGATAATATCCTTGGGCAAAAGCGACCATTTCGCCGGTTTCCTTCCGCCTGTATATCCCCAAATTCACATCCTGCAAAATGCTGATAAAGACAATGTCATAAGGATGTCTGTACATCAGATCCGAATACATATCCGCATCTCCAAAAGGAAGCTCCCCTATGATCCTTTGTTTTTGTTCCTTGGACAGTGTATATGCTTCCACCATATGCATCGTATGATTCACCTGTTCAATGACCACGCCGCTCTGCGGGGACACATAGGTAAATTCACAGTCAATGCTGTCACTCGGCTCAATAAAGGAAAAAATCGCATCCAGATCACAGGGACCCTTGAATAAAATCTTATGCTTTTCCCCTTTATAATCTATCTGCTGTCTTTTGTCCTCCTCCACATCACAATTTTTCTGATTGATCCAATCAGGACATCCTGTTTTGCTTAACTCCCCTGCTGTTTCGCCCGACTTCACATATTCCGGATAACCCAGTTTTGCATAGACATACTGTTCCACTCCCATTCCGATCGTCCTGCACGAGAACAGAAAATGAGTGAGCCTTTGATCCTCCCCCGCATAAAATCCGATAATGCCATAATCCCCATACTTATCCTTTACGGAGACATATCCGCACCAATACTCCGGTTTTTCCAGCATGGTCCGCAGTTCTTCCATAGAACAGCGTATTTTTGTAAAATTAAGCTGATTTGTCCGCATCACAAGCTCATGAATCCGTTCCAGATGATTCATACAGTCCGTCTTCATTTCCACACGGATATTACTTTTGCGGAGGAACTCCTCATTGGAAGCAGAAGTTCTTTTTTCCTCCCTTTTTGCTTCTAAAATCCGATACTGTCCAAGGCGTGCGTGTTCCTTATCGTCAGGGGATAACTGCTCCGCATATTTCGCCAAGGAATCCAGTTCCCCTATGCCGCCTGTCATCAATCCCGGATTATAATAAACGGCTTCCTGCCTGTTCAAATCTTCATCATCCAAAAATAACGTATTCTCTGCCCGGAGTCCCATATCAGACAGCATGGTATGAATCCTTGGTCCTTTTGGCGTCCAGTCAACGGATGGGAATACAAATAACTCCGCGACACCGGCTTTTTGCAATTCTGAAAAGACTTTTTCCAAGTCATTTTTAGAACAGATGGCATTTACAATTCCGGCGTCAGTCAGTTTCTTCACGGTTTCTATATTCCGCTCCACCAGACTGATGCGCCCCTCGCTCAGAATCCCATGCCAAAAGGTTTCATCCAAATCCCATATCACTAATTTGACTTTGTCAAATTGAATGCCCACTTTTTGTTTCTCCCGTCATTTTTGATTCAATCTTTTCATCTCTTTTTTACACTCATACATGCGCGCGTCCGCCAGCTTATAGAGCTGCCTTGCGTTCTTGTCCGGCTCTTTTGCGTGTTCGCTGATGCCGTAGGCAGTGCTCAGATTCCAATTCTGATGTTCCTTGTTCCTCTGCGCGATCAACTCCTCCATCCGCGCGATCAGCGCATCGATTTCTTCGGTGGAGACATCGTTCAGTATAACAAGGAATTCATCGCCGCCCGTTCTTCCCACCAGTCCGCAGGATGCAAAGACCTCCTGCAGAATCTCTCCGAACGTGCGGATAAATGCGTCCCCCTCCTCATGTCCGAGCTTATCATTTACCTGTTTTAAGTTATTCAGATCAAACACTCCGATCGCGTACTGCTTTTCTTCCCCATCCGCGTCCAGTGCGTCAAACCGATCTTCACAGCTCCGCCTGTTTGCAAGCCCTGTGAGCGCATCCGAATACGCCAGCTTTTCCAGCGCCTCCCCTTTTGCGGCATCATACAGCGCACGTGTGACGCTTCTGCTGAAATCAAGCAGCATCGCCGTAATGAAGATCATCACACCGATACTGAACATGCCCACATATCGTTTCCCAGCTGACATGCTGACATACTTTTCAATGTTAAAGCGCAGCAAATCAAACGCCGCAAAAAATATCATGATGACAGCTCCGACAAACAGTACCGCATTTTCCAATCGCCTGTGCCGAATATCGGACACAAACATGCATATCAGATACAGCGCCATCATCGCTATCAGGATATGCTGGAACCGGAGCACCTTCGGAAAATGGCAGATACCGGTCAATTGCAGTGTATATGCCGTCAGCGTAAAGAAAAGCTGTAATGCCATAATAACCGCATAAGCATTCTTTCTGAGCCTGCTCTTCGTACGCATTGCCTCTACATAAAAATAGGCAAAAACCGGAATCGGCAGAAAATACAATAGAGAAAATTCCATGTACACCTTCGACACCAGACTGTCCGAGAACAGAAACATCAGATTATAGCTGCATAGCGACCAGCCTCCGATCCCGATTGAAAACAGCGCCACCCATAATAGCTTGAGCCATTGCAGACTGCGCAGCCGGACAAGAAAAACAGCCGCGACTCCGATCACGCAAATGCCAAACACAATCAAAAAGAGATTGACGATGAGCGGAATCCGGTTTTCCTTAAGATAGTCTTTCACATACCAGTTCGCATCATACAACTGCGGTGTATCAAAGGATGAAAACGCCGCGTCCTCGGTGACCGTCAGCTTCAGGGACAGTCTTCTCCCCTCATAATTCTGCGGCAGGCTGATACACTGATATCCGTATCCGACCAGCTTTCCCTCCTCATATCGCTCCTGACCGTATCGGAAAATTTCTTCCCCGTCCAGCTCTGCCCATATCGTGGAGTGGACGCTGTAAAAGACAAGGATCGGATTATCAATGATCGTTTCCGGAAGGATTGTCTCCAGAACAACCTCGTCACCCCGATTCACCAACGGAAAGACAATGGCTCCCATCTCTGTCTGTTCACACGGCGTTTTGTTGATCGAGACAGACCAGCCCCCGTCCAGCTTTTCATAATGAGACTGATCAATCCCCCGTTGAGAAGATGTCAGCACGACTGCACTGATTAACAGCACACTGGCAAACAGCAGCAGTAGCACACTTGACAGCTCATTCCGTTTTTCCATACACATTCCCCTTTTCCGATTTATTGTAACATAATCAGACAGGGAAGTTCAATAAGACATTCCATTGATATTGCGCGGTCAGACGACTACATTGCTTCTTCCGTGTTCCATTTCCCACACATGGTCACACAGCTCATCAATATCCTCTGCATTATGACTCGCAATAAGGATGGTCTTTCCTTTCTTCTTCAATTCAAGAAACAGGGTTCTCATATCCCTCACACCTTCTTTGTCCAAACCGTTCATCGGTTCATCCAGGATCAGGATGTCGGGGTCTTCCATGATTGCCTGTGCAATTCCAAGCCGCTGCTTCATCCCCAAAGAGTATTTCTGCACATGCCGCTTCATCTTCGGATCAAGCCCTACAAACCGCATGGTTTCCTCTACCTGCCGCCTGTCAATCTTCCGATTCAGCTCCGCGAGCTGACTTAAGTTTTTCATCCCGCTGTAATACGAAATAAAGCCCGGATTTTCAATCAGGATCCCCATATTCTCAGGAAAATCAATATCCTTTCCCACGACCTGATCTCTCACCATGATGTTACCTTTGGTAGGTTTTACAAAACCGCAGATACACTTCATCAACATTGTTTTTCCCGAACCATTTCTTCCGATCAGTCCGTATATGTTACCCTTTTTCATCTCCATACACACATCATCGAGTATGGCTGTCTTTTCTAAAACCAGCCCCACATTTCGGATACTGATCTCCGACACCTTTTTCTCATCCATAAATGATCCCCTATCTCTGCTCAACATATCCGAAATTGTATTGCTTCATTAAAATAATACTGACAAAGATCAAGGCGACACTCAAAATTGCAAAATACAGATAGGACTGCACCATGGAAACTGTCATAAAACGGAATATTTCGTCACAGTGCTGCCACTCGATCGCATGGGCCAGCGGAAATATCCATTTTAATTTCAGTTCCAGCAGACTGAACAGCCATCCGAACCCGATCAGGCATACACCTGCCGCCACTCCCACGGTTGGTTTTCCCAGCAGGAAAAACAACAGCTTCAGCATCGTAAGAAAAAATAACAATCCAAACAGCAGGCTGACGGAATACCCAAACGCCTGATACGGACTGAACTGATTATACAGACGCTCCGTGATCATGAAGGACACGGTTGATTCCATATCGTCCGGAAAGATCGTTCTATATTTTGTCACCACATCACTCCATCTATTCCCGATAAAGCAATGCCCCGCTCCCATGAGAACGCATCCGCCCACAATTGCCCCTAAATATGTCAGAATACTGAAAACGGATGTCAGAATCTGACCTAACAGCCAGTGATATTTACCCGCGCGGTGCACATAAAGCAGCGTATTGCCATCCCTCCTCGGGAAATCCCCGATCAGCAGTAAGTAAACTGCCGGAATTACCATACACAGCTCTGTGCTGTTTGCTACCGCGATGAATATTTCAAAAACGCCAAACGGTTTTCCCAGCTTTTCACTGTGTGCGAGCATTCCCTCCGTCACATAAGTTTCAATGAAGATTATCATTCCAAAGAACAGGATCATCCTTGGATTGCAGATCCATCGGATATATTCATTTCGCGCAATATTCCGGATCACGGCATGACGTTTCCCGATTCTTTCCTTTTTACATTCCACAATCCGTCCTCCTTTTCAGCATGCCCATATGCAGCAGAATAATGAAAACGCTGATGACACCATAGATTGCAATAATCTGAAGGACATATTTTAAATCACCAAATACATAGGTGGCACCAAACGTCTGCACATACAGACGCACCCACACATTCTCCTCTATGACCTCATATTGGATATTGCCGACCGGCCTTTGTAAAAACCAAAGTGCTATATAAGGAATACTGACCAGCAGATACCTGTTCTGCACAAAAGCAGAGACCAGATAGGTCCACACGGCACACGTCATCCCAAATGCGAAAACACCGATTGTCTTGTTCAATACGAATATGCTCACTTCTTTGATTGTCTGCAATCCGACACTGCCGAACAGCACATAAGAATGCGCGCCTAAAATCCCCGCGAACAGCAGATAGCCCGCCGCCATCAAAACACCTCCGCAAAGGATACACGCGAAAAAGCTTCCGATCACAGCCTGCTTTTTTCCGCTCCTGAACATCATGTACCGAAGCGCACCGCTCTCCTTCTCCTCACACAGGATTGGCAAAACACTGAAGCTCACGAGCATCGGTGTAAACATTACAAAATAACCGCTGGTAAGCTGCCACAGAACCGATCTGACCTTCATGGACTCCTGCAATCCGAACTCCTCTTTGGACATGCTCCAAAAAGCAGACAGACAATTCATCATCGTCCTGCCGTCATCTAGTAAAATCGGGATCAGAAGACACATGACCGCCACTGTCAGTATCAGCAGAAAAAAAGAAATGCGGTTCATTGTTCTTTTTGTTTCCATCCAAAATACATTCCACATCTTTTTCATATTCTGTCTGTTCCTGCCCCATTAATCCATTCTTATGCTGCTGACTTCTCCGGTCAATGCATCGACATAAAAACGCACTTCCTTCCCGTTCGTTTGATTGACCGTAATAAACATCCATGCCGGAGACAACTCCTCAAACCATCTGTCTTCCTCTGTGATTGTCTTTCCGACATATGACAATTCGATTTCCAGCACAGTGTAAACCGTATTGTCACCAATCTTTTGTGAAATGTACTCTGTTGCTTTCTTCAACGATACAATCTCTGTTATTTCCTGCATTCTCTCAACCTGCTCATTGCAGGAAATCGCCCAAAACTCCGTGACATGATGCTCGCCGTTCAAGCTCGCACTTGTCAGATCATACACTTCATCACCGGTCCCACTCTGCCTTCGTATATCGCCCTGAAAGTAAACGCCTCCATAGGATCTTCTCAGTTCCAGATCAAAGCCGTAAGTCCCGTCCGGCATTGACACGATAAATACGCTGGAAACCCGATACTTCATATTATCTAAACCGGGAACCGGAAATTCACGATTAAAATAATTTTCTGTCTGTTCGATTGCCTCTTCCACAGACATTTCTCCGTCCGCTGTTTCATAAACATCCTGAAGGCTTCCGTCCGCCGCTCCCGGATAGTAAACCCTATCCGGCATCTCCTCCGCCCATGGTTCTCCCAAATCGATCATAATCGAACGGATGCCTGCGCTAATGATCTGTGAGCGTTGTCCTTGCTCCTCATGCTCCTCATCTTCCAGGTAGAGAAAAACATAATCAATTCCTGTATACTCCTCATTTTGCTCCCGGATCTTCTCACGCAGTTCCGGA
Organism: uncultured Lachnospiraceae bacterium; assembly: GCA_947176965.1. Lineage (GTDB taxonomy): Bacteria > Bacillota > Clostridia > Lachnospirales > Lachnospiraceae > DLAJ01. The sequence goes on from CAMWSU010000052.1 coordinate 22,459, forward strand.
ACGGAAACGCTGTCAACGCCGCTGGCTGACGGAATCGCCTTAATCTTCCTCTCATCGATCGGCTCATCAAAGAAAGCCTGCATCGTGTCATATACTTTCTGTACCTGTTCTTCCGTTATTGGGAATTCCGGTTCAAAACCGGATACCCTGATCTGATATATCCGGTCTTCCTCTGTGATAAGCGGGCGAATTTCATGGAACTCCAGATTGCGGTATGCCCCGTTTCTGCCCTCCTGAATCAGGGTTTCCGCCTCCTCCCTGACCGCCGCAAGAGATACCAGCACCGTATCCTGCTCACTCTCTCCCTGTAAAATCTGTTCAATCTTTCTTTTTTGATCTGTCTGACGGATCGTTACAAAGATTCCGGCAGCCACAAGGACTGCCAGCATACATGCAGTTATGATCAACAATTTTTTCTGCATCCCTACACCCCCGCATCGTCATGAAGCGTTTGTTTACACATACTTTTCACCGCGGCGGAACCGGGAAGTGCAGCAGCACCTTAAACAGATCTCCGTCGATCAGAATTTCCAGCGACCCGTGCATCACGTTCATCAGGCTCTGCGCAATGGAAAGTCCTAATCCGTTCCCCTCCGTACCGCGCGAGGCATCCCCTCGCACAAACCGCTCCGTCAACTCTTCCGGAGAGATATTGAGCGGATATTCGGAAATGTTCTTTAATTCCATACAGAACGTCGGCGTCGGCGTGCGGTACATGCTGAAATACACTCTCGTGTGCGGCATGGCGTATTTATAGAGGTTGCTGAACAGATTCGAAAGCACGCGCCACACGTAACGGCTGTCTCCGATAAATGAATCGTCCGCCTGTTCCTCCGGCAGATGAAGCACGAGCGTCAGCTCTTTTTGTTTGAATTTCTCCTCATACTCCGCCGCAATCTGCTGCACAAGCTCCGCCGCGCTCAAGCGCACGTTCTCGACCGAAACATTTCCACTCGTGATCCTGCTCGCCTCGACTAAATCCTCCGTCAGTTGTTTTAAGCGCGCCGATTTTTCATCTAACACCTCAAGATATTTTTGCGCGTTCTCCGATTCGATCGGTTCTTTTTTCAAAAGATCGACATAATTGATGATGGACGTGAGCGGCGTTCGGATATCATGGGACACATTGGCGATCAGCTCCGTCCGCA
>CAMWSU010000053.1 GCA_947176965.1 uncultured Lachnospiraceae bacterium
TATTACGCGGCAAGGACTTTTGCTTTAAGGCTATTTTTTTACAGCCCCTTTTTTAGGTTAAAGTAGAATATCATCATCCCAGAAGAATTGCGCTCTGCGCAATTCTTCGAAAGAATCGCTTTAGCGATTCTTTTTTAGCAATAGCTGTTAAACATCATTCCGCTGTAGGCGCTTGTCACATACGGACTCGCATAGCCGTGTCCGGGATTCTTATAGGCAACAATGATCTTGTTGACATAGTTCATCGGATTTAAGGAAATCCCTTTGCTCTTGCGCATCAATGCCTGTGTAAAGTCCTTCAGCGGTTCGGTCACTTCTTCGTTGTCCGTGTGCTCGACGGCGTAGGATAAACGTTCGTCGTCAATGGAAAGCTCTCCGTTTTCCCCGGAATAAATGCCGAGCGTGTCAAGGTCGTTGGCGTAGACGGATGTGATTCCCGCCATCTCATTCATTAAGCGCGCACTCTTTGGCTGTGACTCAAGATAGGCTGCGGTTGCACGGATAAAATCATTATAGCCGCCGATGAGCTTCGTAATATTTTCTTTTAACGATTCATGATCGGGCTTCACGCCGATTTCTGCGGTATCTCCCTCGGAAGGACTTAAACCGGTCAGATTGACGGAATAGACCTGTTCTACCGTAAAGTGGTTGGAAGATGCCGTACGTTCGCTCCCGTTGATCAGAAATTCTGCATTTGCTGCGGGACGGGTAATCTCGCCGATACCTAAGTAATCGACTGCCCCCGAAAGCTTACTCGTATTGGTGTCCGATACATGAAAAATATCATCCCTGCCGTCCGGCAGACCGGTTGCTCTGGAGGAAAGCTTTAAGGCGGAATTGCCCTCGTCGTCCTCCAATACTTCTGCGCTTAAGCCGATCTCCGCGTTGTTGATCAGTCTGGCGAGACGTTCCTGTACACTGCGGTTTGTATCGCCCTCGTTGATCACGAATTGGAACTCATAATTGAGACTGTTGATGCCGACATCGAACGAATAGGTGTCCGGCGTGAGCGCAATTTCCTCATCCGGCAGATAGTTTCCTGTATTTACCTGTTCCTCCGCAAGACGGCGGACTTCGATGGAAAAAGCGGGCGCATCGTCCACATCCTTTGCGTCACCGATATAGTCTGCGGTCGCAATGTCCTCGTTCGTTGAAAAAGCAGTCTTCTTCTCGAGAAGTGACTCTGCATCCCGTCCGCTTACGGAAGCAATGGTATTATGCAAAGCCCTTGCGCTTTCCTTGATGCCGACAGCAAACGCCTGAGACGCCCTGCTTGTATCCAAAATGGCGAGAGGAGCTTCTTTATTTAATTTGACAATGGAATTATAAACGCCGCGGAGTTCGCTTTTCTTATGCGTATCATACTGTGAGTTGATACCGTTCGGCGCATAGGTTGTCAGATAGTGATTGTAGAACGTATTTAATGCGGTAATGTTCATTTTCCGCCCCTCCTTTCCTCCGTGAATGTCTACAAATTAGCATAGCCTCATCCGTGAGGTTGTTTTGCAGTCTTTCCATATATATCGGCAGTTTCTTCCGATTATTTAAGACAACAAAAAGAATTCTGCTAAAATGATGCAGGGCATTTGAAAAAACCTATTTATATAAATATATCCTAACACATATGAAACATAAATGCAATCGCAAAATGTAGTAAATGTTGCAGAAAATGTAATAAATATAAGAAAGCGGACGAAAACAGCGTTTGGAGATCAATAAAAAAGAAAATATTTGTTGACGCAGCCGATTGCCTATGGTATAGTAAACAAGCGACATGTATTTCGGTCTTTTTTTTATGCCCGAAAAAACGGGATTGAAACGGAGGTTATGAGCTATGCGTACGAAGATAACACTTGCATGTACGGAATGTAAGCAGCGCAACTACAATACGACGAAGGAAAAGAAGAACCATCCTGACAGAATGGAAATCAAGAAGTATTGTAGATTTTGCAAGAAGCATACTCTGCACAAGGAAACCAAATAAGCATCTCATTTTGCTAAAGGAGTGAGACAATGGGAGATTCTAAGAAAGAAAAAGAGAAGAAGCCTTCCTTTTTTAAGGGAGTAAAAGCGGAATTCTCGAAAGTATCATGGCCGGGCAGGAACGACGTGGTAAAACAGTCCGTCGCTGTCATCGGGGTTTCCGTTGTTGTCGGAGTGCTGATCACGCTGCTTGACACGGTAATCCAGTTCGGCATCAAGTTCCTGACGATGTAGAAATGAGGTTGACGGTATGGCAGAAGCAGAGACAAAGGCAAAGTGGTATGTAGTGCATACCTATTCCGGATACGAAAACAAAGTAAAAGCGAATATTGACAAGGCGATCGAGAACCGGCATTTGGAGGAAGAAATCCTGGAGGTCAGGGTCCCGATGGAAGATGTTGTCGAGATGAAGAACGGCAGCAAAAAAACGGTTCAAAAGAAAATGTTTCCGGGCTATGTGCTGATCAACATGATCATGAACGACGATACTTGGTATGTTGTGCGCAACACAAGAGGCGTCACGGGCTTTGTCGGACCGGGAAGCAAGCCGGTACCGCTCACAGAGGCGGAGATGAAGCCGCTCGGCATCAAGACGGAGAATATTTCCGTCGATTTTGCGGAGGGAGATACCATTGCCGTTGTTGCCGGCGTATGGAAGGATACGGTCGGTATTGTCCAGCGTATGGACTTCGGTAAACAGGCGGCGACAATCAATGTGGAACTGTTCGGCAGGGAAACACCTGTAGAGATCAGTTTTGCTGAAGTGAGACGCATGTAAAAAAGAACGCTACGCGTTCTTTTGGTACCAAGAAAATTCCTATAAGTTCCGAATATGCGACAAATTTTTTCAAAAGATTTGGGTTATGAGAGCGCATGCGCTTTTATAATAACAGCCGAAGGCTGTATACAATCGCAGATTGTTTGCAAGCGCAGGTTATTTGCAGTCCGCGGCTGTCGATCAACGCCGTCCGCATGACGGACGGGTAACGTGGGAGGGAGCCTAACCCGCCTGACCACACAGCAATTATATTAGGAGGTGCCACATGGCAAAAAAAGTAGAAGGTTACATCAAGTTACAGATTCCTGCTGGAAAGGCAACACCTGCTCCGCCGGTCGGTCCCGCACTCGGACAGCACGGCGTGAATATCGTTGAGTTTACAAAGCAGTTTAACGCCAAGACAGCAGACCAGGGCGACATGATCATTCCGGTCGTCATCACGGTTTATGCAGACAGAAGCTTCAGCTTCATCACGAAGACTCCGCCTGCTGCAGTACTTCTTAAAAAAGCATGCAACTTAAAAACGGCATCCGCAGTACCGAACAAGAATAAGGTTGCGACGATCAGCAAGGCAAAGATCAAAGAGATCGCCGAGCTGAAAATGCCGGATTTGAACGCGGGCAGCATTGAAGCAGCGATGAGTATGATCGCAGGAACCGCTCGCAGCATGGGTATTGCAGTAGAAGATTAATGAGAAGGAAAGGAGCACGAGGCGATGAAGCACGGAAAAAAATATAATGAAGCGGCAAAGTTGGTTGACCGCAATATGTTCTATGAAACCGGCGATGCGGTAGCGCTTGTCAAGAAGACGGCGACTGCAAAGTTTGACGAGACAGTGGAGGTTCACATCAGAACAGGATGTGACGGACGTCATGCAGAGCAGCAGATCCGCGGCGCGGTCGTACTGCCGAACGGAACGGGCAAGACAGTGAAAGTGCTTGTTTTTGCAAAAGGCGATAAGATCAATGAAGCAGAGGCGGCAGGAGCTGACTATGTAGGCGGCGACGAGCTGATTCCGAAGATTCAGAATGACGGATGGCTTGATTTCGATGTGGTTGTCGCAACTCCCGACATGATGGGCGTTGTAGGACGTCTCGGTAAGGTTTTAGGACCTAAGGGCTTAATGCCGAACCCTAAGGCAGGAACCGTTACCATGGATGTGACAAAGGCAGTCAACGATATTAAGGCAGGTAAGATTGAGTACCGTCTCGACAAGGCGAACATCATCCATGTTCCGGTGGGAAAGGTTTCCTTTACGGACGAGCAGTTAAAAGAGAATGTGGATGCGCTGATGGATGCGATTGTAAAGGCAAAGCCGAGCAACTTAAAGGGACAGTATTTAAGAAGCGTAACGCTCGCAACGACTATGGGACCGGGCGTAAAGGTCAGTGTAGCACAGTTTTAGTACTTGACACAGGAAAAAACCTGTGATAAGTTAATAAAGGTCGCAAGACCGAAAGCCGAAGACAGTAGGTGCCGCATGGCGGCGTAAGCGAAGCGCCTACCGAGGGAAAGAGTGAAGAAAACCTTAATGCCTCCCTGTCTTTCGCAGGGAGGTTTTTCATTAAACTCCTATTCGGCGCAAGCTATACAAATCTAGAAGGAGGTAAGAACATGGCAAAGGTTGAACTGAAGAAACCGGTAGTGGAAGAAATATCCCAGAAGCTGAAAAGCGCACAGACAGTCGTTCTGGTAGACCACCGCGGTCTGACTGTGGACGAGGATACCAGACTCCGCAAGCAGCTTCGTGAAGCGGGCGTCAGCTACAAGGTTTACAAGAACACGATGATGAATTTTGCGTTCAAGGGAACAGACTTTGAGGAACTTACAAAGTATCTCGAAGGACCGAGTGCAATGGCGGTATCCGAGGATGACGCGACTGCTCCGGCAAGAATCTTATGCAAGTTTGCCAAGACAGCACCCAAGCTTGAAATCAAGGGCGGAATCGTTGACGGCGTATTGTATGACGCAAAGGGCATCGGACAGATTGCAGATATTCCTTCAAGGGAGGAACTGCTTTCCAGACTGCTTGGCAGCATGAAGTCCCCGATCTCCAATCTCGCACGCGTATTGAACCAGATCGCGGAGAAGGGCGGAGCGGCAAACTGCGAGGCATCAGCGGGAGCAGAAGCATCTGCGGAAACAGAGGCACCTGCAGAAGCGGAAGCGCCTGCAGCAGAGTAACAGTGAGTATCAGAAACAAGAACATTTGATAATGAATGTAAGGAGGAAAATAAAATGGCAAAGTTGACAACTCAGGAATTCATTGATGCGATCAAAGAGCTGACCGTATTAGAGTTAAACGATCTGGTAAAAGCTTGTGAGGAGGAGTTCGGCGTATCTGCAGCAGCGGGCGTTGTCGTTGCAGCGGCAGGTGCAGGCGCAGCAGCGGATGCAGCTGAGGAGAAGACCGAGTTCGATGTTGAGCTGACAGAGGTTGGCCCGAACAAGGTTAAGGTCATCAAGGTTGTCCGTGAGGCAACAGGTCTTGGCTTAAAGGAGGCAAAGGATCTAGTAGATTCCGCTCCGAAGATGTTAAAGGAGGCTGCTTCTAAGGAAGAGGCTGAGGACATTAAGACGAAGCTGGAAGCTGAGGGCGCAAAGGTTACCTTAAAGTAATCAGAGCGGCAAAGCGGAAAACACGCCGTGCTCTTTTCACAAAAGTGAAAGGGGCATGGCGATTTCTTTTTTTATAAAAAAGTAAAAAATTATTAGTTGACTCGGCACTTGACTTGTGTTAAACTGGATGATGCGCTATTGTGGTGTGATAGGCGATTTTATGGAAGAACGGGGTGAATTGTCAATGGAAAAGAACAGAATACGTCCGATTGCCTCCGGCAGGGGCATGCGTATGAGTTATCAAAGGCAAAAAGAGGTATTGGAAATGCCGAACCTGATCGAGGTTCAGAAGGATTCCTACAAATGGTTTTTGGAGGAAGGCTTAAAAGAGGCATTTGACGACATTTCTCCGATCGAAGACTACAGCGGGCATCTGAGCCTGGAATTTGTAGACTTTGAGCTCTGCGAGGACGACGTAAAGTATTCTATTGAGAAATGTAAGGAGCGCGATGCCAATTATGCGGCGCCTCTCAAGGTGAAAGTGCGTCTGTACAATAAAGAGAAAGAGGAGATCAGCGAGCATGAGATTTTCATGGGCGATCTTCCTTTGATGACGGAGACAGGCACGTTTATCATCAACGGTGCAGAGCGTGTTATCGTCAGCCAGCTTGTACGTTCCCCCGGCATTTATTATTCCGTAGAGCATGACAAGATCGGTAAACAGCTCTTTTCCTGTCAGGTCATTCCGAACCGCGGCGCATGGCTCGAGTATGAGACGGATTCCAATGATGTGTTTTATGTGCGCGTAGACCGTACACGTAAGGTACCGATCACGGTTCTTCTGCGTGCGCTCGGCATCGGCACGAACGAGGAGATCCGCGAGCTGTTCGGTGACGAGCCGAAGATTGAGGCAAGCTTTACAAAGGACACTGCTGAAAACTATCAGGAGGGTCTGTTAGAGTTATATAAAAAGATCCGTCCGGGCGAGCCGCTCAGCGTGGACAGCGCGGAGAGTCTCATTCATGCGATGTTTTTTGACCCGAGACGATATGACCTTGCAAAGGTAGGAAGATATAAATTCAATAAAAAACTGGCGTTCCGCAACCGAATCCGTCATCAGATCCTTGCGGAGGATGTTGTTGATCCGACAACGGGTGAAGTGATCGCGGAAAAAGGAACGAAGGTGACTGCGGAATTAGCGGACGACATCCAGAACGCAGCTGTACCTGCCGTATGGATTCAGACCGAGGAGAGAAATGAGAAGATTCTCTCTAACATGATGGTTGAGCTGACGCATTTTGTGGATTGCAAACCGGCAGAGCTCGGCATCCGTGAAAAGGTATATTATCCTGTGTTAAGACAGCTTTTGGACGAGTATGGCGAGAAGCCGGAGGAGCTTTTTGAGGCGATCAAGAAGAATGTGCATGAGCTCATTCCGAAGCATATTACCAAGGAGGACATCATTGCGTCCATCAATTACAATATGCATTTGGAGTTCGGTATCGGTTCCAAGGACGACATTGACCATTTGGGCAACCGCCGTATCCGTGCGGTCGGCGAGCTGCTGCAGAACCAGTACCGTATCGGTCTTTCCCGCTTGGAGAGAGTTGTGCGCGAAAGAATGACGACGCATGATACCGATGATATTTCGCCGCAGAGTCTGATCAATATTAAGCCCGTGCAGGCTGCCGTGAAGGAGTTTTTCGGTTCTTCCCAGCTTTCACAGTTCATGGATCAGAATAACCCGCTTGGAGAGCTGACGCACAAGAGACGTCTCTCCGCATTGGGACCGGGCGGTCTCTCGCGTGACCGTGCAGGTTTTGAGGTGCGTGATGTTCACTATTCCCATTACGGAAGAATGTGTCCGATCGAGACGCCTGAAGGTCCGAACATCGGTCTGATCAACTCCCTCGCTTCCTATGCGAGGATCAATGAGTACGGCTTTGTGGAAGCGCCGTACCGTAAGATTGATAAATCTGATCCTGAAAATCCGCGTGTCACGGACGATGTCATCTATATGACGGCGGATGAGGAGGATAATTACCACGTTGCGCAGGCATCCGAGCCGTTGGATGCGGAGGGACACTTCCTCCGTAACATGGTTTCCGGCCGTTATATGGATGAAACGCAGGAATACAGCAAGACCATGTTTGATTACATGGACGTGTCGCCGCGAATGATCTTTTCCGTTGCGACGGCGCTCATTCCTTTCTTACAGAACGATGACGCGAACCGTGCGCTGATGGGCTCGAACATGCAGAGACAGGCAGTGCCGCTTCTGATGACGGAAGCGCCGGTTGTCGGTACGGGTATGGAGCCGAAGGCGGCAGTCGATTCCGGCGTCTGCGTTGTGGCACGCAAGGACGGCACGGTGGATTATGTATCGTCCCGTGTGATCCGCGTGACCTATGATGACGGGGAAAAAGAAGAATTCCATCTGACCAAGTTTGTAAGAAGCAATCAGAGCAACTGTTATAACCAAAAGCCGATCGTTGTTAAGGGCGACCGCGTTACGGCGGGAGAAGTCATTGCGGACGGTCCCTCCACAGCGGATGGCGAGCTTGCACTCGGCAAAAACCCGCTGATCGGTTTCATGACATGGGAAGGCTACAATTATGAGGATGCCGTGCTGCTCAGCGAGCGGCTCGTGCAGGACGATGTCTATACTTCCGTCCATATCGAGGAATATGAGGCAGAGGCACGCGATACGAAATTGGGGCCGGAGGAGATCACCCGCGATGTGCCGGGTGTCGGCGATGATGCCTTAAAGGATCTGGATGACCGCGGCATTATCCGTGTCGGTGCAGAGGTTCGCGCAGGCGATATTCTGGTCGGCAAGGTAACGCCGAAGGGTGAGACGGAGCTGACCGCAGAGGAGAGACTGCTGCGCGCGATCTTCGGTGAGAAGGCGAGAGAGGTCAGGGATACCTCCTTAAAGGTGCCTCACGGCGAATATGGAATTGTTGTGGATGCAAAGGTATTTACGAGGGAGAACGGCGACGAGCTTTCTCCGGGTGTGAATCAGGCAGTCCGCATTTATATCGCACAGAAAAGAAAGATTTCCGTCGGCGACAAGATGGCGGGACGTCACGGTAACAAGGGTGTCGTTTCCCGTGTGCTTCCGGTTGAGGATATGCCGTATCTGCCGAACGGACGTCCGCTTGACATCGTATTGAATCCGTTGGGCGTGCCTTCGCGTATGAATATCGGACAGGTATTGGAGATTCATTTGTCCCTCGCGGCAAAGGCGCTCGGATTTAACATTGCGACGCCTGTGTTTGACGGCGCAAAAGAGGACGATATTATGGATACGCTCGATCTGGCGAATGATTACGTCAATTTGAGCTGGGAGGAGTTCGAGAAGAAGCATAAGGAAGAACTGCTGCCCGAAGTGTTGCAGTATTTGTCCGAAAACAGAGATCACAGAGAGCTTTGGAAAGGCGTGCCGATCTCAAGAGACGGTAAGGTAAGGCTGCGTGACGGAAGAACGGGAGAATATTTCGACGGACCCGTTACGATCGGTCACATGCATTACTTAAAGCTCCACCATTTGGTTGACGATAAGATCCATGCGCGTTCAACCGGACCGTACTCCTTAGTAACGCAGCAGCCGCTCGGCGGTAAAGCGCAGTTCGGCGGACAGCGTTTCGGAGAGATGGAGGTATGGGCGCTCGAGGCATACGGTGCATCCTATACGCTGCAGGAGATTTTGACGGTGAAATCCGATGATGTCGTCGGCCGTGTCAAGACCTACGAGGCGATCATTAAGGGTGATAACATTCCGGAGCCGGGTATTCCGGAGTCGTTTAAGGTATTATTGAAGGAATTGCAGTCACTCGGCTTAGATGTCAAGGTGCTTCGTGACGATGCATCCGAAGTAAAGATCATGGAGTCCATCGACTACGGCGAGACAGATTTCAGAGACGTACTCGAGGGAGATTCCCGCAGGTTCAACCGCTATGAGGATGCTTCACTTGGTTCCATGGGCTTCCAAAAGCAGGAGATCGATGCGGAAAGCGGTGAATTCGTAAACGCGGAAGACGAAGCGGAGGATTTTGAGGAAGACATGGAGGCGGAAGCGGAGTACGAAACCGTTTTGGAAGGTTCTGACGAAGAATAAAACGCTGTTTTTGATGAAAAGATGGAAGGAGTGCCATAATGTCAGAGACAAGAAATGAAGGATATCAGCCAATGACCTTTGATGCCATCAAGATCGGGCTGGCTTCACCCGAAAAAATCAGAGAGTGGTCGAGAGGCGAGGTCACAAAGCCGGAGACCATCAATTACAGAACCTTAAAGCCCGAAAAAGACGGTCTGTTCTGTGAGCGTATTTTTGGACCGAACAAGGACTGGGAGTGCCATTGCGGTAAATATAAGAAAATCCGTTATAAGGGCGTTGTCTGCGACCGATGCGGCGTCGAAGTAACAAAGTCGAGCGTCCGCAGAGAGCGCATGGGGCATATTGAGCTTGCCGCGCCCGTGTCCCATATTTGGTATTTTAAGGGAATCCCCAGCCGGATGGGACTCATTTTGGATCTGTCCCCCCGTGTGCTGGAGAAGGTTCTTTATTTTGCATCCTATATTGTCTTGGATCCGGGACAGTCTAATTTAGAGTATAAGCAGATTCTGTCCGAAAAAGAATATCAGGACGCAAGGGAAAACTTCGGCGACAGGAAATTCCGTGTCGGAATGGGCGCTGAGGCGATCAAGGAATTATTACAGGCGATCGACCTCGAGAAGGAGGCCGAGGAGTTAAAAGCGGGTCTTAGGGAGTCAAGCGGTCAGAAGCGCGCGCGTATCATCAAGCGCCTTGAGGTCGTTGAGGCGTTCCGCGAGTCCGAGAACAAGCCGGAGTGGATGATCATGGATGCGATTCCCGTCATCCCGCCCGATTTACGTCCGATGGTACAGTTGGACGGCGGACGGTTTGCAACGAGTGACTTAAATGACTTATACCGCAGGATCATCAACAGAAACAACCGCTTAAAGCGTCTGTTGGATCTGGGTGCGCCGGATATTATCGTGCGCAATGAAAAGAGAATGCTTCAGGAGGCAGTGGATGCCCTGATCGATAACGGCAGGCGCGGACGTCCCGTGACCGGACCGGGCAACAGGGCGTTAAAATCACTGTCCGATATGTTAAAGGGTAAGTCGGGACGTTTCCGTCAGAACCTGTTAGGTAAGCGTGTCGATTATTCGGGACGTTCCGTTATCGTGGTAGGTCCCGAGCTGAAGATTTATCAGTGCGGACTGCCCAAGGAGATGGCGATCGAGCTGTTCAAGCCGTTCGTGATGAAGGAGCTTGTCGCACGCGGCATCTCCCAGAATATCAAGAATGCCAAAAAGCTTGTGGAGCGCTGGGATAATCAGGTGTGGGATGTGCTCGAGGAGGTCATCACGGAGCATCCTGTTATGTTAAACCGTGCGCCTACCCTGCACAGATTGGGAATACAGGCATTTGAGCCGATTTTGGTGGAAGGTAAGGCAATCAAGCTGCATCCGCTCGTATGTACGGCGTTCAATGCGGACTTTGACGGAGACCAGATGGCGGTGCATCTTCCGCTGTCACAGGAAGCGCAGGCGGAGTGCCGGTTCCTGCTGTTGTCCCCGAACAACCTCTTAAAGCCGTCGGATGGCGGTCCCGTTGCCGTTCCTTCCCAGGATATGGTATTGGGTATTTACTATCTGACCCAGGAACGCCCGGGCGCGACGGGAGAAGGAAAATTCTTCCGCAACTTAAGCGAGGCGATCATGGCGTATGAGAACCGCTATATTACGCTGCATTCGCGTATTAAGGTCAGAGTCAGCAAGGTAAATGACGCGGGCGAGACGGTCACGGGAATTGTGGAATCCACGCTCGGACGTCTGATCTTTAATGAGATCCTTCCGCAGGATTTAGGCTATGTTGACAGAAGCGATCCGGCGAATTTCTTAAAACCCGAGGTAGATTTCCTCGTGGCGAAAAAGCAGTTAAAGCAGATTTTGGAGAGGGTCATCAATACCCACGGTACATTCAAGACCGCGGAGGTACTGGATGATATTAAGGCGACCGGTTATAAATATTCGACAAAAGCGGCGATGACGGTTTCCATTTCCGATATGACCGTGCCTGCGAAGAAGCCGGAAATGCTTGCGGCGGCGCAGGAGATGGTGGATAAGATCACGAGAAACTATAAGCGCGGACTGATCACCGATGAGGAACGTTATAAGGCCGTCGTTGAAACATGGACGGAGACCGATAAGGAACTGACGGACGTTCTGCTGAAAGGTCTCGACCAGTATAATAACATTTTCATGATGGCGGATTCCGGCGCGCGTGGTTCCAATCAGCAGATCAAGCAGCTTGCCGGTATGCGTGGATTGATGGCGGATACGACAGGTAAAACGATCGAGCTGCCGATCAAGTCCAACTTCCGTGAAGGTCTTGACGTGCTGGAATACTTTATGTCTGCACACGGCGCAAGAAAGGGTCTTTCCGATACGGCGCTGCGTACGGCCGATTCCGGTTATCTGACGAGACGAATGGTGGATGTATGTCAGGAACTGATCATCCGTGAGACCGACTGCTGTGAAGGATTGGATGAGATTCCGGGCATGACCGTCAAGGCATTTATGGACGGAAAAGAAGTGATCGAGGGCTTAAAAGACCGTATCACGGGCAGATACAGCTGTGAAGACATCTGCGATAAAGACGGTAACGTCCTTGTGAAGAAAAATCACATGATCACGCCGAGCCGTGCTTCCAAGATACTCAGTGTCGGCGTGGATGCAAATGGCGAGCCGGTCGAGAAAGTGAAGATTCGGACGATTTTGACATGCCGCTCCCATACCGGTATTTGCGCGAAGTGCTATGGTGCGAACATGGCGACGGGCGAGGCGGTGCAGGTCGGCGAGACGGTCGGCATCATTGCGGCGCAGTCCATCGGTGAGCCGGGTACACAGCTGACGATGAGAACATTCCATACGGGTGGTGTTGCCGGCGGCGATATTACACAGGGTCTTCCCCGTGTCGAGGAGCTTTTTGAGGCAAGAAAGCCGAAGGGACTTGCGGTAATCTCTGAGATTGCCGGTGTTGCGACGGTAAAGGATACAAAGAAAAAACGTGAGATCACGATCGAGAATAAGGAGCTTGGTGAGTCGAAGACCTACCTGATCCCGTACGGTTCCCGCATCAAGATCATGGATGGTGCAACGATCGAGGCGGGCGACGAGCTGACAGAAGGTTCCGTCAATCCGCATGATCTGTTAAAGATCAAGGGTGTGCGCGCCGTGCAGGATTATCTGCTGCGCGAGGTACAGCGCGTGTACCGTTTACAGGGCGTTGATATTGCGGATAAGCATATTGAGGTCATTGTTCGGCAGATGTTAAAGAAGATCCGCATTGAGAACAACGGCGATACGGATTTCCTTCCGGGAACGCTTGTCGATGTGCTTGATTACGAGGATATGAACGCGAAGTATGTTGAGGAAGGAAAGGAGCCGTCCGAGGGCAAACAGGTTATTCTCGGTATTACGAAGGCGGCGCTTGCAACGAATTCCTTCCTGTCAGCGGCATCCTTCCAGGAGACGACAAAGGTGTTGACGGAAGCTGCGATCAAGGGTAAGGTCGACCCGCTGATCGGATTAAAGGAGAACGTCATTATCGGTAAGCTGATTCCTGCCGGAACCGGTATGAAACGTTATCGTGATGTCAGACTATCCACGGATGCGAAATTTGCTTATAACCAAAAGCTGATGGAGCAGGAAGTTTCCTTTGCAGACAGCAATGAGGGACCGTCTGCTGCATATGACGGCGAGGAGCCGGAGGAGGATTTCTCAGACGAGGATCTGTTCGAAGATGACGAGGAATTAATGGATGAGGAATTGTCCGTGGATGATGATTTTGCGGATGAAGAACTGTCTGTGGACGATGATTACACGTTAGAAGCGGCGGACGATTTTGTATAAGACGCTGCGGACAGCACAGAGTAAAAGTAGGATATCCATGATAAGGGTATAAAAAAGAAGTGCGGGGGGTGATGCTTCCTGCACTTCTTTTTTTATGCTTTTTTACGGAATGACCGGAAGACTTTGGTCATAATCGAGCGTTCCGGTCGTAACGACCTGCCACTCCGTTATGGTATAGCGGGGATCTGAGTCGTTTCGGGGATAATGAATCCGAATGATGACGCGGAGCGACTGAATATCCGATACCGGATGGGTAAAGGATTTGGTATAGCCCGCCCGTTCGTAAAAATCATCTTCGCTGTCGCTGCTTTCATAAAGGGATAACAGCGTGCGGTCAATAGACGCAAGCGCCCGATATGCGTCATTGCAGGCGTTGTAGTAATTCGTTTCCCGTTCCGCCATCCGCTTTGTCAGCTTATAGTCGGAATTGGCGCTGACAATGGAGAGCGCCGCAAAAGACACAAGGCAGACGACAACAAAAATGATGAGCAGGGAGGAAGAACCGACATTGACGCCATAACGTTTTTGTTTCATTCGTCAGCACCTCCTGTTTCAGGGACATAGACTGTGACATCTAATAAGTAGATCGCATCCTCTGCGGAAAGCTTGGAAAATTGATCAAAATAGTCGTCTGTCACGATTCCGGTGAGCAACTCCGGTTCCCTCACTTCGACTTGCCGCATCGTATCATATTCCCATACACCGAATGCCGCGTCTTTCAATACGCCGGCAGACCGCGGCTCTTCAAAGAAAATCGCGCATAAAACATAGCCGCCGGATTGCGGAATCAGAGTGGGCTGCCAGTCCTTGTCAAGGAACATCAGCATGTCCTGTACGGTGTATGTCAGCGCGGACTCTATCGCATATCCCGGGTACGGAAGGCCGTCCGCATCAGCATTTTCCGATTGAGTGCCGGTTTGCGGGCTCTGTTCAGGAGCGGTGAGAAGGCTGTCTGCATTGGCAGCTTCCGGCTCCGATCCGATTGAGGACGAAGTAAGCGGAACGATGCGGGAGACAGTGGATTCTTCAAGCCGGTAATAAGATGCCAGATCGCGTAAAAGGCAAATCTGGATGGAACGGTAATCGAGCTGAAGATACGGATAGAGGTCTCTGAGTGTGTCAAGATCACCGTCGGAGGCAGTATAGATTTCGGCAATATTTTCGCACAGCTTGACGGACTGCGTGAGGTTGCGGTTATCGCGGTCCATGATATGCGCCTGTACGAACAGACGGATACAGACGGCGCTCGCCATTGAAAAAAACAGGATGGAGATGATGAGCTCCAGTAAAAACAGACCGGAGCGGGAGGAGGTCTTCTTTAACATAGGTGGTATCCCCTTTTATCAGGTTCTGTGATCATGTATGTTTCCATATACGTTTCAAAACTATGCGGTCACTCGGATGGATTCATGCATCGGGTAGAGACATAAAGCGTTGTTTCCTCCCCGTCGGAACCGGTCAGCGAAACAAAGTAAAGCCTGTCGCTGACGGCGGAAACGGAAAACGTCGAGCAGTCCATAACAGCCTGTCCCGCTTCCGGACGTAACGTATCGGGTGTACCCGTAAAAAGTTCCCGAAGCTTACCGTCATATTGATATAGGTAGGTATAATACATCTTGCCGTTAATCTCCTCACTGATGATGAGTGCGTCCCCGTCCCCGTAGCTTCCGACGGACAGCGCATCCGCGCGGTCGTTCTGTCTGATCTTTTCGGAGAGATAGGCATAGGAGATGCGGGAAGCGTAGTTCGTGTCCATATGTGCCGCGGTTTTTTTGTATACGTTAGCGCCGATGATGACAAGCATCAGCGCGGAGAACGCGAATACGCAGAACAGCGAGAGGACAAAAAGAACGTCCACCATATGCTTGTTTTCGTTTTTAAACTGCATGACAGGTACTCCTTTTTTGACATCTTGAAAATTTCTAAATTCCGGAAGAATTTGCATTCGCAAATTCTTCGAAAGAACGCTTCGCGTTCTTTTTTATCGTTCAATAATCGTAACGTCCGGCAGCATATTAGAGCCGATGGGCTGATAATCAACGAAAAAGCGGTCTTCGTCGTAAATCAGACCGTAATGCGCTTTGATATAGTCAAGGCTCGGCGGGTAGGTGCCTTCCAGTGCATAGCAATGGGCAATGCTGCGCTCGATCGCACGTTCCAGACTCTCACGCTGACTGTCACTCGTCTTGTCCGAGATTTCCTGCAAACCGGAGAGAGCAAGAAAAAGCAGCAGGACAAAAGCGAGAAACGATAGATGAAATTTACCGAAAATCGGGAAAGAACGCCTTCCCCTTCGAAAACGATTCATAGCATGACTCCTTTTACAAACCGGGATAAATTGATCTAGCCAATACTCGTCATGATTCCCATCAGCGGCAGGATCACGGAGAGCAGGATCAGTCCGACAATGAGGGAAAGAATGATCACAAGCGTCGGCTCTAAGACCGCGATGATGGAGTAGATCCGGTCATTCGTTTCCTTCTCATATTTCTCGGCGATCTTGCTCATGACAACATCCACATTTCCGGTGCGGAAGCCGACCGCGATCATTTTTGCATGCAGATTCGAGAAGATTCCTGCTTTTGCCACGGCTTCCGAAAAATTGTCGCCGCCCTCGATAAAGGACTTGCAGTTCGCGATCTTCTGCGCCATGCCCTGATGATCGACAAGCTGTGCGACCATGTCAAGACTCTGATAGGTATCAAGACCGCTCGAGAGCGTCAGCGCCATTCCGTTTGCAAAACGTCCTGCGGCAACATTGTCGAAAAAGGAACGCGTCAGCGGGAACTTTGCCAAAAGCCGTCTCGTCAGCTTCCTTCCGCGGCGCGTTTTGGCGGCGAACAGGACGATCAGCACCAGAACGGCAAGTATTGTGATAAACACAATGGAATAATTCCGAATATGACCGCCAAGCTGTAAAAGTGAACGGGAAAACCCGGTGATCTCGCTTCCGAGCTGAATGAATACCTGATTGAAGATCGGCAGTACCTTTGTAATCAGCACCAAAATGACGATGAGCATCATACCAATCATGATCAGAGGATAACGGACGGCGCTTTTCAGGTTGTCCGCCACCATTTCCTCTCTTGCATAATAATCGGAGAGCGCGCGCATCACTTCGTCCGTCTTGCCGGATTCCTCGCCGACGGCGACCATATTGACCGCATAGTCGGGAAAAACGCCGGTTTTTGCGAGCGCTTTGCTGAATGCCTCCCCATGCTCGCACACCTCCAAAATATCGGAAATGATCTTGCGCCCCTGCGCGTCCTTTGTGTCGGAAAGAAGGATGCGCATGCCCTCGACCGGCGTAATGCCTGCGCTTAGGATGAGCGCGGTCTGGTCACAGAAGGAGGAAATCTCCGTGTTGGATAATTTTTTTTGTACACTCATTTGCCGTTCCCCTTTGTTATTTTTTTGCGATAAGACTGTTAGTACGTATATTTTAACAGATAATTACTGCCGTCTCCGATAAAACGTTTGAGTTCTTCGCGTTCCGTATTGGCGGAAAAAGTCGGATCCATTAAGGACCAGTTGGTACCGTCAAACTCGATGATGCCGTTGATCCAGCCCTTTTCTGCAACATAGGTGCTGATCCACGCATGATAGGCACTGCCGGCATAGCCGACCTCAAGCCGGGTCGGAATGCCCTGACTGCGCAGCATGCAGGTCATGACCGCCGCGTAATCCAGACAGATGCCGGATGCGCGTTCAAGCGCAGCATCCACATCACAGACATAGCCGCTCTGGATATTTTCTGCCATGTCATGGTCGTAGGAAATGGTCTTGATCACATAATTGTAAATATTGGTGATGACGTCTAAGTCGGTATCGGCGAAAAAAGCAAGATCAGCCGCCTTTTTTACCGCGGTCGAAGACGCGTCAAACATGCAGTATTGGTTCGGGTAGAGAAACGCCCCAAATTCATCCGAGATGGTAACGTCGATGTCCTCGACCATATTGACCGAGTATTGGTTGGCGGTAATGTTTTCGTAAACGCCGACCGTGTAGGTTCCGCTGCCCGCGGATAACGGAAAATATTCCTGTCCGCCATGCATATCGTAGGAATAGGTAACGGCATCCGGTCCTGTAATCTGTAGTTTCACTTTTGGGCAGTCGCCGAGGTAGGACGCGCCAATATAGCCCTGTGAAGCATTCGAGGCGTCGATGACGGCATTCTCACTCGAAAAAACAATCGTACCCGGCGCGGCGGGTGTCAGGCAGCGGATCGAATTATTCCGCGTCCCTTTTACGACGGAAGGATCCGTCGCAGGATCGAAATAACTCACCTCGTCCGCATATACGGACGGAGAGCTGCTGTCATCTGGTGAACCGCAGGCTGTCAGCAATATGAAGATCAATACATAAAAAAAACGAAGTCCCTTTTTCATTGTAAACAAATTATATAATAAATAAGGAAAAAAGAGAAGTAGAACAGCAAAATTAGACAAAAAAATGGATTCCGTCTTTTTTTAGCAAAAAAAGCAGAAGTTCCGCGGCGTACGGAAGGAATTGCCGGAGCGAAAAGATTTTCAAAGATTTTGAATAAAAGCGCAAAGTGTGTATTGACAATGAAAAATATGGCAAGTATAATAATCTAGCGTGCGTAAGGATGCATTTCTTTTTGCATGCAGAAAAAATCTATATCATAGGAGGTGAAACAGAATGCCAACATTTAACCAGTTAGTAAGAAAAGGACGTCAGACATCTGAGAAGAAGGCGACAGCGCCTGCTTTGTTAAAGGGTTACAACTCTTTGAGAAAGAAATCCATCAATACAGCTTCCCCGCAGAAGCGTGGTGTCTGCACCGCAGTCAAGACTGCTACGCCTAAGAAACCTAACTCCGCTCTTAGAAAGATCGCCAGAGTACGTCTTTCCAACGGTATCGAGGTAACATCCTACATTCCGGGCGAAGGTCACAATCTGCAGGAACACTCCGTTGTTCTGATCCGCGGCGGTCGTGTTAAGGACTTGCCCGGTACCAGATACCACATCATCAGAGGTACGCTGGATACCGCAGGTGTTGCAAACAGAAAGCAGGCTCGTTCCAAATACGGCGCTAAGAGACCGAAGGCAGGAAAATAGGAGCCATTAGTACCGCAGTTACAGACTAATTAGTGTTGGGATTCTGGAGTGAGCGATCACCGCGAATGGAATCATTCGGCGAACAAGCGATTCGTTTTATGCTTTCTATGCGAAGATACAGAAACACCGCACGAACACATTAGGGTGCAGGCGTTTGATAACGCGGCATTTTGAACTTGTGAGTACCGATGAATTATTCATGATAATAAGGAGGGAAGAAACGTGCCACGTAAAGGACATATTCAAAAAAGAGACGTATTAGCCGATCCTTTATACAACAACAAGGTGGTTACGAAGCTGATCAATAACATCATGCTTGACGGCAAGAAGGGTGTTGCCCAGAAGATCGTATACGGCGCATTCGGCAGGGTTGAGGAGAAATCCGGCAAACCGGCACTTGACGTATTCGAGGAGGCAATGAACAACATCATGCCCATGCTGGAAGTAAAAGCAAGACGTATCGGCGGCGCGACTTATCAGGTACCGATCGAGGTAAGACCGGAGAGACGTCAGGCTTTGGCACTGCGTTGGCTGACCATGTTTTCACGCAAGAGAGGCGAGAAGACCATGGAGGAGAGACTGGCAAACGAGATTCTTGACGCTGCAAACAATACGGGAGCAGCCGTAAAGAGAAAAGAAGACATGCACAAGATGGCGGAGGCAAACAAGGCTTTTGCCCACTATCGATTCTAGGAGGAAAAACCTGTGGCTGGAAGAGAATATCCACTTGAGAGGACCAGAAATATCGGTATTATGGCGCACATTGATGCAGGTAAGACGACGCTGACAGAGCGTATCTTATACTACACCGGTGTTAACTATAAGATTGGTGATACCCACGAAGGTACTGCGACGATGGACTGGATGGAGCAGGAGCAGGAGAGAGGTATTACCATTACATCAGCCGCGACGACATGCCATTGGACACTGGAGGAGAACTGCAAGCCGAAAGAAGGCGCGCTGGAGCATCGTATCAATATCATTGATACGCCGGGACACGTTGACTTCACGGTTGAGGTTGAGCGTTCGCTCCGCGTGTTGGACGGCGCTGTCGGTGTCTTCTGTGCAAAGGGCGGTGTTGAGCCGCAGTCAGAGAACGTATGGCGTCAGGCCGATACCTACAATGTACCGAGAATGGCGTTCATCAATAAGATGGACATTTTAGGCGCGAATTTTTATGGCGCCGTGGAGCAGATCAAGACAAGACTTGGCAAGAACCCGGTCATCTTGCAGCTCCCGATCGGAAAAGAAGATGAATTCAAGGGAATCATCGACTTGTTCGAGATGAAGGCATATATCTACAATGACGAGAAGGGTGACAACATTTCCATCGTTGATATTCCCGACGACATGAAGGATGATGCTGAATTATATCACACAGAGCTGGTGGAGAAGATCTGTGAATTAGACGACGATTTAATGATGGAGTATTTAGAGGGCAATGAGCCGGATGTCGCTGCATTAAAGGCTGCTTTGAGAAAAGGAACCTGTGAATGTACGGCGATCCCGGTGTGCTGCGGTTCCGCATACCGCAACAAGGGCGTTCAGAAGCTTTTGGATGCGATTTTGGAATTCATGCCTGCTCCTACGGATATTCCGGATATTAAGGGAGTCGATCTGGAAGGCAACGAAGTGGAGAGACACTCCTCCGATGAGGAGCCGTTCTCCGCACTCGCATTTAAGATCATGGCGGATCCGTTCGTCGGAAAGCTGGCGTTCTTCCGTGTTTATTCCGGTACGCTGAACGCAGGCTCTTATGTCTTGAATGCAACGAAAGATAAAAAAGAGCGTGTCGGACGTATTTTGCAGATGCACGCAAACAAGAGACAGGAATTGGATAAGGTTTATTCCGGAGATATTGCCGCAGCAGTAGGCTTTAAGTTTACGACGACCGGCGATACGATCTGTGATGAGCAGCACCCGGTTATCCTTGAGTCCATGGAATTCCCTGAGCCGGTTATCGAGCTCGCGATCGAGCCGAAGACCAAGGATGCACAGGGTAAGATGGGCGAGGCGCTTGCAAAGCTTGCCGAGGAAGACCCGACATTCCGTGCACATACGGATTCCGAGACCGGACAGACGATCATCGCAGGTATGGGTGAGCTTCACCTTGAGATCATCGTAGACCGTCTGCTTCGCGAGTTTAAGGTAGAAGCAAATGTCGGCGCTCCTCAGGTTGCTTACAAGGAGACGTTCACAAAGCCTGTCGATCAGGAATACAAATATGCAAAGCAGTCCGGTGGACGTGGTCAGTACGGACATTGTAAGGTTAAATTCGAGCCGATGGATCCGAACGGAGAGGAGACTTATAAGTTTGTATCTACCGTAGTCGGCGGCGCGATTCCGAAGGAATACATTCCCGCGATCGGAGAAGGTATTGAGGAAGCAGCGCAGGCAGGTGTGCTCGGAGGATTCCCGGTACTGGGTGTTTCCGCGAATGTGTATGACGGTACCTACCATGAGGTCGATTCGTCCGAAATGGCGTTCCACATCGCAGGTTCCATGGCGTTCAAGGAAGCAATGAAAAAAGCAAATCCTGTACTGCTTGAGCCGATCATGAAGGTCGAGGTTACGATGCCGGAGGAGTATATGGGCGATGTCATCGGCGATATTAACTCACGGCGCGGACGTATCGAGGGAATGGACGACATCGGCGGCGGCAAGATCGTTAGAGCCTATGTGCCGCTTGCGGAAATGTTCGGATATTCCACGGATCTTCGTTCCAAGACACAGGGACGCGGTAACTACTCCATGTTCTTTGAAAAATATGAGCAGGTACCGAAGAATGTGCAGGAGAAGGTCTTAGCAGATAAGGCAAAATAATGCTTGAAAATCTAAAGGTTATTTAATATAATCATAGATAGTGAGTAAAACAACCAAGAAACGTGAACAACCAATTTTTTAAGGAGGACTTTAGAAATGGCTAAAGCTAAATTTGAAAGAACTAAACCCCATTGTAATATTGGTACCATCGGTCACGTAGACCATGGTAAAACCACTCTTACAGCGGCAATTACCAAAGTACTCTCTGAGAGAGTAGCTGGTAACGTGGCAACGGATTTCGAGAATATCGATAAGGCTCCCGAAGAGAGAGAGCGTGGTATCACGATTTCCACCGCACACGTTGAGTATGAAACAGAGAAGAGACATTACGCACACGTTGACTGCCCGGGACATGCTGACTACGTTAAGAACATGATCACCGGAGCAGCTCAGATGGACGGCGCGATCCTTGTTGTTGCTGCAACCGACGGTGTTATGGCACAGACCAAGGAGCACATCCTTCTTTCCCGTCAGGTAGGCGTACCTTATATCGTTGTTTTTTTAAACAAGTGCGATATGGTAGACGACGAGGAGCTGATCGAGCTCGTAGAGATGGAAGTAACCGAGCAGCTTGAGGAGTATGGCTTCACAGATTGCCCGATCATCAAGGGTTCTGCATTAAAGGCTCTTGAGGATCCTAAGGGTGAGTGGGGCGACAAGGTTATGGAGCTCATGGGCACGATTGACGATTACATTCCGGATCCGAAGCGTGACAATGACAAGCCGTTCCTGATGCCTGTCGAGGACGTATTCACGATTACCGGTCGTGGTACTGTTGCAACCGGTAGAGTAGAGCGTGGTACGCTGAAGCTGAACGAGGAAGTTGAGATCATCGGTATCAAGGAAGACACCAAGAAGACCGTTGTAACCGGTATCGAGATGTTCCGTAAGATGCTTGATCTTGCTGAGGCTGGTGATAACATCGGTGCTCTGCTTCGTGGTATCAACAGAACTGATATTGAAAGAGGACAGGTACTTGCTCATCCGGGTACCGTAACCTGCCATCACAAATTTACCGCTCAGGTATACGTTCTGACAAAGGACGAGGGTGGCCGTCATACACCGTTCTTCAACAACTATCGTCCGCAGTTCTATTTCAGAACAACTGACGTTACCGGTGTCTGCGAGCTTCCTGCAGGTACAGAGATGTGCATGCCTGGCGATAACATCGAGATGACGATCGATCTGATCCATCCGGTAGCTATGGAGCAGGGTCTTACGTTCGCGATCCGTGAGGGTGGTAGAACAGTTGGATCAGGCCGTGTGGCTACGATCATCGAGTAATCAATAGAATTACAGTAAATTCAAGGGTTTCGGAGATTTCTCC
>CAMWSU010000054.1 GCA_947176965.1 uncultured Lachnospiraceae bacterium
TGAGTGTGATCGAGCCGGTCAAGTGGGTTCTCTATAACCTGTTATCTACGATATTGCCCTATCTTTACATAACCTTTGTGTTGAACACGGGCGATGCCCAGACTGCCGCTTACGTGGCAATGATACCTGCTTTAAGTATGCTTTCATGGCGCTCATCCGATACGGTTGAGCTGATTGTCACACTTGCAAAGGAAAGCGCATTTGTTGCAAATCTCCGTGAGTTTCTTTCGTACGAGCCCCAGACCGACAGCACCGGGCGTATGAAAGCGCAGGAGCTTACTGATATTGTAATAAAGAATATGAGTTTTACATACGAGGGTGCGGAGAAGGCAACGCTGCACGACATCAATATTTCCATACGCAGGGGGGAAAAAGTTGCCATTGTCGGTCACAACGGCGCCGGTAAGACAACCCTTGTAAAGCTACTCATGGGACTGTATGAGGCAACCTCCGGTGAAATTACCATAAGCGGCGTCAACATAAACCGCTACGAGCCAAAATCATTTCATCGTCTTTTCGGAACGGTCTTTCAAGATTTACAGGTGTTTGCGCTGCCGCTTTCTCACAATGTGCTGATGAGAAAACCGAAAAACGAAGAGGAGAGAAAACTTGTTGAGGATGCCCTCCGCAAGGCGCAGTTCGGCGATAAGCTGGATGCGCTTGAAAACGGGATCGATACAATGGTCACAAAAGAGTTTGACGAAAACGGCATGGGACTTTCGGGCGGCGAAGCACAGAAAATAGCCATTGCAAGGGTCTTTGCGCGCAAGCCTGATATTGTCATTCTTGATGAACCGTCCTCCGCTCTTGACCCCATTGCGGAGTACAATATGTATAAAAATATGCTGAACGCTACAGAAAGCGAAACAGTCATTTTTATCAGTCATCGGCTGTCCGCTACCCGTGACGCTGACAGAATCTATATGTTTGAAAACGGTACCGTTATCGAGCAGGGCAGTCATGCAGAGCTCATGGCTATGAACGGAAAATATGCAGAGATGTGGAGATTACAGGCGCAGAATTATCTTGCCGGGGAGGTGAGAGCATGAGTAAAAACAAAATCGGCATGAAGCGGCTTATATCCAATGTGATTTATGTTCTGAAATATGCGTTCCGTCACGACAGTCTGATGGCAGTATCATACATTGTGGGCCGATGTGTTTTTTTCGGTGTGCGCGCGTTTATGAATACGTTTCTCTTAAAGGAGATTATTGGTATTTTTACATCAACCGCTGACATGGAGAGCGTGGTTAAAGTTCTTGCCGTTATGTTTGTGCTGGAAATTGTCCGCTTCGCAATTTTCAGATATACGGAAAATCTGTTTTGGACAAGAATGGTAGGATTTTCGGGAACGATTCAACGTGAGCTTATGGCGAAAGCGCAGATGATCGATCTGAAGTGTTATGACATTCCCGAATATTTCGATGACTTTATTATTGCCGCGTCTCAATCGGAGGAAATGTCGAAAAAGGCAATCATGAGCGTTGCGCAGATTCTTTCGAACATAACTGCCATGCTGGTTGCGGGAACGATGATCATTACCATGAACCCCGTTATCGCGATCTTCCCTGTGATAGGCTTCATTATTAATATTGTCACTCGTTTCATTATCACAAAGCTTGAATACCAGTACGATCTTGAAAAACAGCGTATCGGCAGAAAGGCAGACTACTCCAAGCGTGTGTTCTATCAGCCGGAATATGCCAAGGAGATCAAGCTGGCAGGGATTGAAGAGGCGCTTATGGAGCAGTATGATGAGGCGATTGCTGAGGAGCGCAGGATGGCACTGAAATATTCCCTAAGACTTCTTCCGCCCACGCTCATCAACTGGATCTGCACCTATACCGTGTGCCAGTTCTTTGCCGTACCCGTATATCTTGCGTACCTCGCAATTGAAAAGCATACGATTCAGCTTGGTGAGGTGGCCTCCCTCAAAAACGCAACAAACGATATGAAAAGCCAGCTTGACGAGATGAATTACGCGCTGATTGATTTTCAGATGGTAGGACAGTACGCGGAGAGATTCCGCCGCTTTATGGATTACAAGATCAATATTGAGGGATGCGAAGGTGCGGAACCGATTCCTGAAAATGATTGTACTCTTGAGTTGAAAAATGTCAGCTTTAAGTATAAGGACAGCGAAAAATATATTCTCAAGAATGTGAACCTGACGATACGAAAGGGAGAAAAGCTTGCGCTTGTGGGTGAAAACGGCGCAGGAAAAACCACGCTGATCAAGCTGATCATGCGTTTGTACGATGTCACCGAAGGAAGCATTACGTTCGGCGGCACGGACATCCGAAACCTGAATATCAGAGCGTACCGCGAAAAGATTGGCGTGGTATTTCAGGATTTTCAAATTTACGGAGCAACGCTTGCGGAAAACGTGAAAATGGGCTTCGTAAGGGAAGACGATCCGGGTGACAGGGAAAAAATTGTTACCGCGCTCAAAAGAGCCGATTTCGGAAAGAAGCTTGAAAATCTGTCAAACGGGATCGATACGGAACTTACAAAGGAGTTCTCCGACGACGGAACCATGCTTTCGGGTGGAGAATCGCAGAAAGTGGCGATTGCGAGATTGTTTATGCGCGATATGCCGATTGCGATTTTTGACGAGCCATCCTCTGCCCTGGACCCCATTGCTGAGTACCGTTTGAATAAAAGTATGCTCGAAAACGCGGAAAATCAGGCGATTATTCTGATCTCTCATCGGCTTTCCACCACAAAGGATGCCGACAGAATTATTCTTTTGGAAAATGGAAGTATTGCCGAGAGCGGCACGCACGCCGAGCTTATCGCAAACGATGGCGTATATGCCAAAATGTGGGGAGTTCAGGCTGAGAAATACTGCGCGGATATTTATGCGTAGTAAAAAAGCAAACGATTAATTGCGTTTCTGACTTAGGGAAATTATCGTATCAGGGAGAGGCGTACATGGAAAAGCGTGTTGTCTGGCTTAAGAAAATAGGCATCTGCGTAATCTTAGCAGTATTTGTGATTTTTATTGCAATTGGTGCTTTCCGCTTTGCAAGATTGCTTAACGTGCGGAGCGAAAATGCCAAAGACAGATGGGGACTTGAGTTGCCCGACGGACTGGAGCGTATATATCATAAGCAGACAGAGTCATTTCGTGGAGACGGTTGGCATTACGATGTTTATAGCGTGCAGCCGGGAGAGCCGTGGCTGGAGAATCTGTATACGGAGGCCAATATCGAAGTTGAAGAATTTTACGACTCTGCAGAAGGGGAGCTCCACGTTGAACATGAATATTACAGTTATTTGCACGGGTCAAAGTATAAATGGAAGCAGCATGAGAGCGAGGACGGTCTGACACAGGCGGTTGCCGTTTATGACATAGGACGTGGATACCTGTATGTGGTAGCGTATAGCATTTGAGATTGAATACGCAGAAGCAAACAAAAAGAGCCTTACGGCTCTTTTTGTTTGCTTCGATCTTCCTGCCAAGAGCAGGTGACTTCTGCGTATACTGGATTAGGCCTCAGAGATTGCGCCAACCGGACAGCCGCCCTCACAGGCACCACAATCGATGCACTTATCTGCATCAACCTCAAATTTGCCGTCTCCCATAGAAATTGCCCCAACCGGGCAGGTTGCCTCGCAAGCACCGCATGCTACGCAAGCATCGCTGATTACTCTTGCCATAATAAAATCCTCCTTTATAGTTGGTTAAAAATATCAATGGAACATGATATTATTCTAATACAAAAGCCTGCCAGTGACAAGTATAAATATAAGGAAATATGAAAAATTTATCTAAAAACAAGCTTGAATTGATAGGTTTTTTTGGTTAGAAATTACTAACTCTCGGCAAGCTCTGCACGGCGTTTCTTAATGCCGTCGAGAATATACTTTTTGCATTCGATCGCTTTTTCCTGTGTCATGGCAGGAACATCTTTTAATTTATATTCCATGCCGAGTTTGTCATATTTGACTTTTCCCATTGTGTGGTAGGGAAGCACGTCAAGCGCCTTTAAGTTTGTCAGACCGCCGATGAAATAGCCAAGCTCATAGAGGTATTTCGGATCGTCGGTGATGCCCGGAACAACGACATGGCGTATCCACATGTCCACATGCTTATCGGAAAGGTATTCCGCAAAAGCAAGAATCCCGTCGTTGGGCTGTTCAGTCAGTTCTTTGTGCTTTTCTGGATTGATATGCTTAATGTCGAGCATGACAAGGTCGATCAACGGTGCAAGCTGATCCATCTTTTCGATAAAAGCTTTGTTGTCGGGCTTAAAGGCGATGCCGGAGGAATCAAGGCAGGTGTGGATATTTCTTTTTTTGCATTCCGTGAAAAGCTCAATGAGAAAATCCGGCTGCATGAGCGGTTCGCCGCCCGTTACGGTAATGCCTCCCTTGGTGTAGAAACTCTTATTACGCTCGTATTGTTCAAGGATTTCGGATACCTCCATTACGGTACCGCCGGTCATTGACCATGTATCGGGATTGTGGCAGTAAGCGCAGCGCATGGGGCAGCCCTGAACGAATACGACAAATCGGGTACCCGGACCGTCAACGGTTCCGAAGGACTCCAGTGAATGAATTCTTCCGCTCATAGTAAGATCCTTTCTGTAGAAAGATGCTGAAAAGATTGAAGTTTCTCAATGCCAGAAGAATCCGCCAAAGGCGGATTCTTCTGTAAACACATGTGAAAAGGTGGAATTTCACAACTCCAAAAGAAATGCTATGCGATTCTTCGAAAAGAGTTTCCGCAGGAAACTCTGAAAGAATGCTTCGCGTTCTTTTTTTACTTATAGGAAATTTCTCAAGCCCGGAAGAATTTGCGAACGCAAATTCTTCGAAAGAATGGCGCAAAGCGCCATTCTTTTTTATACAGCTTCGTGGAAAGTACGGGAGATTACATCTGCCTGCTGTTCCGGTGTGAGCTTAATGAAGTTTACTGCATAGCCGGATACACGGATGGTAAGCTGCGGATAATTCTCCGGATGCTGCTGAGCATCAAGAAGCGTGTCTCTGTTTAAGACATTGACATTCAAGTGATGTCCGCCTTTGGTTGCATAACCATCTAATAAATTTACTAAGTTTTCTACCTGTGCGCTATTTTCTGCCATGGTAATATCCTCCTTTGATAAAATAACGGTGTCTAACGATCCATGCCTTCCTGCATGGTCGGGATGCTGCATGCGAATGCGTTTTTGGAGCAGTCAACGCAGCCCATCGTCTCCACACTTTTGGCTTCACTGCTTGTTTCATCTACATCTACATTCACATGCCCGACGCCGTTTGTCATACCGGCGTCGAGCTGTGCGATGAGATTATCAATCATCTGAGATTCATCCATTGCATGATCCCTCATTTATTATTTGTTTAAGTCGAGTTCAATATCGCCTGCAAATACCTTATCCTCTTTGCCAAGCGCGCCCGGGATGATCGTGAAGGTATTGGAAATACCATCCTGTGCATCATTGAACGGAAGCTTGGATACGGAAGACAGGGAAGCGACTGCACCATGCGTGTCACGTCCGTGCATCGGATTTGCACCCGGAGCGAACGGCTGACCCTTTCTACGTCCGTCAGGCGTATTACCGGTTGCCTTACCGTAGGTCACGTTGGACGTGATCGTAAGGATGGACGTGGTAGGAATACCGTTTCTGTAGGTGTGATGTCTTCTGACTGCCGTCATGAACGTATGAACAGCCCACTGTGCGATCTCGTCTACGCGGTCGTCGTCGTTGCCGTATTTCGGGAAATCACCGGTTGTCTTGAAGTCAACGATGATACCGTCCTCATCACGGATCGGCTCAACCTTTGCGTATTTGATCGCGGAAAGGGAGTCAGCCACGATGGAAAGACCTGCAACACCTGTTGCGAAGTAACGCTTTACGTCTCTGTCATGAAGAGCCATCTCTGCTCTCTCATAGCAGTACTTGTCATGCATATAGTGGATGACATTCAGCGTATTGACATAAACGTCTGCCTGCCACTCCATCATATCAACAAACTTGCTGACTACATCATCATAATCAAGAACATCACCCGTTACAGGACGATACTTCGGACCAACCTGCTTCTTGGTAACTTCATCCACACCGCCGTTTAATGCGTAAAGCAGACACTTTGCAAGGTTTGCACGCGCGCCGAAGAACTGCATCTCTTTACCGATGACCATGGAGGATACACAGCATGCGATACCGTAATCATCACCGTGAACAACTCTCATCAGATCGTCGTTCTCGTACTGGATGGAGGATGTCTTAATGGACATCTTTGCACAGTACTTCTTCCAGCTCTCAGGAAGTCTGGTGGACCAAAGAACCGTCAGGTTCGGCTCAGGAGAAGGTCCTAAGTTCTCAAGCGTATGCAGATAACGGAAGCTCATCTTTGTTACCATGTGACGTCCGTCAACACCGACACCGCCGAGGGACTCCGTTACCCATACCGGATCGCCTGCGAAGATCTGGTTGTACTCCGGTGTACGAGCGAACTTTACGCAGCGCAGCTTCATGATGAAGTGGTCAACGAACTCCTGAATCTGCTCCTCGGTAAACGTACCGTTTGCAAGGTCTCTCTGTGCATAGCAGTCAAGGAAGGTGGACGTACGTCCGAGGGACATTGCGGCACCGTTCTGCTCTTTTACGGAGCACAGATAACCGAAATAAGTCCACTGGATTGCCTCCTGTACATTGGCAGCCGGCTTGGAAATATCGCAGCCGTAGGAAGCAGCCATATCCTTCATCAGCTTTAATGCAACGATCTGCTCGGAAATCTCTTCGCGAAGGCGGATGACATCATCTGTCATAACGCGTCCGGTCGAATCCTTCTGTGCCAGCTTATCCTCGATCAGTCTGTCGATACCGTAAAGAGCGACACGTCTGTAATCGCCGATGATACGTCCGCGTCCGTAAGCATCCGGAAGACCCGTGATGATGTGTGCGGAACGGCATGCTCTCATCTCTGCATTGTAAGCATCGAAACAGCCTGCATTGTGTGTCTTTCTGTGAGTGGAGAAGAACTCGGAAATCTCAGGATCAACCTCGTATCCGTTGTCGGAGCATGCCTTCTCTGCCATACGGATACCGCCGTAAGGCTGTAAAGAGCGCTTGAACGGCTTGTCGGTCTGGAAACCAACGATGGTCTCCTTATTCTTGTCAAGATAGCCCGGGCCGTGGGAAGTGATCGTGGATACAACCTTTGTGTCCATGTCAAGAACGCCGCCCGCTGCGCGCTCCTTGTCCTGAAGGTCGCGAACCATTGCCCATAAGTCGTTGGTGTTCTGCGTAGGTCCTGCAAGGAAGGACTCATCCCCGTCGTACGGCGTGTAGTTTCTCTGAATGAAATCACGCACGTTGATCTCTTTGTCCCATTTGCCGCCTACAAAATCGTTCCATTCTGGTCTCATTTGAAATGCCTCCTATAAAAAATTTTTATACGGTTAAAAAACCGTTAGTTACGCATAAAAATATGCTTTCGATACACCATAATTATAGGTTAAATTTCATAGGAGAGTCAATAGAAGCAATGTACTTTTTCGAGTACATGAATAAAAAATTAATGGAAAAAATTGTGAAAATTGTGCAACATGTGTTAAGATAGGGACAGCACAAAAAGATGATCATAAAAAAGGAGGCATAGATATGGCACAGTTTACGAAGGACATGACGATCGGCGAGATGCTTCAGATGAATCCGGCGGTCGCACCGGTTCTGATGGAAGCGGGAATGCATTGCCTTGGCTGCCCGTCCGCACAGGGAGAGTCTTTGGAGGAGGCGGCAATGGTTCATGGCATTGATGTGGATGAACTGATGGGTAAGCTTGCAGAGCTGTCATAATAAGAACACCATGCGTTCTTTTGGGACTGCAGATTTCCAAAATAGAAAAAAGAGCCGTCGGGCTCTTTTTTCTTATTAAGGGATATCCCTGTTGATTTGTGGTGATAAAAACCTGCCATGCAGAGACCTGTTATGCAGATTTCCTGCATTGAAGCCATTAAAAGGATTGTGCGACCGCTTCCACGGCATGCGACGGAATGATCGCATCAAAATGCTCTTCTAAAAATGCAGAAGCGGAATGGGTCAGCCGTTCTCCTTTCCCGTATTCCGAGAGCGTATTGCATAAACGGTTAAACTCGGCGGGAGAAGTTTTACCCTTCGAGACGACCAGCGAATACTGTCCTGTTATCGTATTCTTATATAAAGCGGTATCGGTACTGATGCCGCCTGCAAGCATCCGCGCAACCCGGATCAGATGATCCAGCGAGGTAAAGCTGTATAAAATGGAAATATCCGTATCCGCTTCTTCCGCAGCGGCAGCCGGTGCATTGTCCTTTCCCTTATCGGGGAGTGCAGTCGCGGCACTCTGCATTCTGCGGAACAGATCCAAAACATCTAAGGCCGTCTCGGACAGGAACGAACCCGTGCTGTTGATGACGTCCATGTTTTCTTCCTCATAATCGTCGTCATCGTCGTGAATGGACGGCGCAAAATTGGAAAAGCGTGTGTCGAGCTCTTCGGGATCTTCCACTTTTGTGATGACTAACACAAGGCAGCCGGAGTTGAGGGGAATGGCCTCGATCATCAAAGGGATGTCCTCTGCCTCAAAGCCGAACTGAACAGATGCCTGCTGCATCATATCCCGAAAGAGTTTCTTGGTCTTGTCGGAGCCATACACCAATTCGCTGATCTTGATCTGCCTGTCGGCAAGGTCGTCGCTTGTCAAAGTACAGCGGATCTGGTAGTCATTTACTTTTTCGATTTTCATTCATATCACATCCTATCTATCCATCAAAAACCATGCGATACTGCAAATTATCAGTAAAAGTATCTTATACTGATTAGTTTATTAAGTCAAGAGCATGGCGTGACAGTTTATATTTTTTTTATGCGTGATTACGAAAAAATCCGCAGAAAATGCGTGTTTTACCGCCATTTGGAAAAAATGAGCATTTTATAAAATTTTGTCAAAAAAAGACTTGAAAATGCAAAACTACAAGTATATAATATGAAACAGAGATGCCTCGGACAATCCGTATCGGAGAGGAGGCAGATGTTTTTTTCACGGTCACATTCGTGACGTATACGTTCAAAATTATCTTTTTCCCATTAGGAACAATTTCTGTTCCATCTTAGTATGGGATTGTCTTACAGGCTTATGTGTCTGTTCGTAAAATAATTTTTTCCAATGAACGAAGAAAGAAACGAAATTCACGGTATAATTCAAATTTTTTTGCAGGTAATTTTTTCCAACGGGACAGCGTTTGTTCCGCAGGGAACGCTTTTTGTTCCCTTATTTCAGATACCGTCCGGCATCTTAAACAGAACAGTTTCACGTTCGTCACAGCCCGCCCGCGCTGCAATATCACGGGTTCCTTTTGGTCGGATGCGGGTGTGCCCTGATAGAAGCATATGGCGCCTGCTGCCTGTACATGCAGGCGGTCACGGTCTGCATGGATCTGCCAAATCACAAAGGAAAGGAGATACATATGATAATTCGTGCTGTTTTTGCAAAAAGCAACATGGCGGGCAGTGCAGAGCATCAGACAACCTGCAAAAGAAAAGTCTGAATATGTCAAATTTGGTAATGACGTAAGTGCAATAGTCTGTTATAATAAGGGCGTTTGGAGGGAACAGGAATGAAGAAAAAAATAATTCCGGTGCTCGTCGCAATCGCCCTTATTTGCGTGGTGGCGCTTGTGGCAGTCGTACCTAAAATATTAGATCGCTACGCCTATTCGAAGGAGCGGGTCGATCTGACTGAGTATTTTGAATGCGAGGGCAATGAGGCAAGGATCATGCATCAGGATACGCTGCTTACGGATCGTGCGCTTGTGCGGGACGGCGCTGTTTATTTTTCATATGACACGGTGGCGGCATATATGGAGGATCGCTTTTATTATAATGATATGGAGCATGCGCTGAAATATACGCTTCCCGATCATGTGGAGACAGTATTACTTGACACGAATGTCATAATAAAAACGACGCCCGACATATCGGGGCAGGCAGCCATGGAGAGCGAGACGCTGACCCATACGGCGGTGTTTGAGGAGGAGGGTACGCTTTATCTGTCAGCGGATTATGTGCAGCGTTACTGCGGCATGAGTTATACGCTGTACAGCGGCGAAGAACCATACCGCATACAGCTGTTTACCGAGGAGGATACGGTGACGACGGCGACCGTGAAAAAGGCGACGGCAGTCAGACGGCTCGGCGGCATCAAGAGCCCGATCCTTACGAATGTTGCGCAGGGAGACGAGGTCGTGGTGCTCAACCGGATGGAAACATGGGCGGAGATAAAAACGAAGGATTGTGTGACAGGATATATCGAAGTCAAATATTTGGAAAATGAGCATGAGACGCAAAGGACGTCCGAAAGAGACTATGCGGACCCTGTTTATCCGCGGATCGCAAGGGATCATAAGATCGTGATGGCTTGGCATCAGGTCATGAATGCGGATGCAAACGGTACCCTGAATGAGGCAACGGTAAATGCAGGCGCGCTGAATGTGATCTCGCCGACATGGTTTTATGTGGGCGGCGGCGCGGACGGGGTATCCATTGATAATATTGCGACTGCCGATTATGTGGCGCGTGCGCATGATAAAGGGCTTGAGGTATGGGCGCTCGCGGATGATTTTACCCGCGCGCCGGATATCTACGGGATCCTGTCGAGCAGCACGATGAGGGAAGCGCTGGAGCTGCAGCTTGTCAGTGCGGCGTTAAATGCGGGTGTGGATGGCATCAATATCGATTTTGAGAAGATATCGAGGGAATGCGGCGAGCATTTTATCCAGTTTCTGCGTGAGCTGTCCATTTTGACGCACAAGTATAACCTTGTGCTTTCCGTGGATAATTATGTGCCGGCGGGCGGCAGGGGACAGTATCATTTGGAAGATCAGGGGATCGTGGTCGATTATGTTGTGATCATGGGCTATGACGAACATTGGCAGGGATGCAGCGAGGCGGGCTCCGTCGCGTCCATCGGCTTTGTGGAGCGCGGTATCAGCGACACGATCAACATTGGCGTTCCCGCGGATAAGATCATCAACGGCGTGCCGTTTTTCACGCGTATCTGGGCGACGGACGGCGGCGAGGTGACGAGCAGCGCGGGCGGCATGCAGTGGGCAAAGGACTGGGTGAATAATTACGGCGTCAACTTAATATGGGATGAGATCACCTGTCAGTATTACGGCGAGCTGACAAGCGGCGGTAAGCTCTATCAGGTATGGATGGAGAACGCGGATTCCCTTCAGGTCAAGCTCAACGTGATGAATAACTATGGCGTTGCGGGCGTTTCGGCATGGAAGCTCGGATATGAGACGACGGATATATGGGCGGTCATGGAGGCGTACGGAAATTCATAATGGTACGGAAGTTTATAATGACATGCGAAAGAAAAAAGCAGAATCCTGTTATGAGATTCTGCTTTTTTTCATATCCTGTTATGAGAGAGGACAGGAAGCGGAGCATGGCGGAGAAAAAAAGAAACATGCAGAGCGGTGCACGGACGGCTCATACAGAACAGCGATATCAGATATGGCTGCGGCGGATCAGGCGGCTTCGCGCCGATGTGGTCTTTGTTACGGCGGGAATCCTGCTGCTTGCGGCGGCAGCGATCGTGACGGCGCTTGAAAAAAAAGAAGCGTTAAAGACGGAGGAGACGATTGCGGGCACGTCGAATATGGTGATCGTGATCGATGCCGGACATGGGGGCAGGGACAGCGGAAAAGTTTCCGTTGACCAAGTGACGTATGAAAAGGACATTAACCTTGCGATCGCCTACAAACTCAAGAGTTATCTGGAGGCGGAGGGCATTACGGTTATCATGACCAGAGAGACGGATGACGGGTTATATGTGGAAAGTGACAGTAATAAAAAGGCGGCAGATTTGCGGCGCAGGATTGAGGTTATTGAACGGGCCTCTCCCGTGCTTGTCGTCAGCATTCATCAAAACAGTTATCATGAAGCGTATGTGCGCGGCGCGCAGACTTTTTATTATACAACGAGCGAGGAGGGGAAGAAGCTTGCGGAAATCATACAGGAGCAGCTATGCCTTTCGCTTGATCCGGAGAACGGGCGCAAAGCGAAGGCAAATGACAGCTACTATCTGCTGAAAAAAACATCTGTCCCGATCGTCATTGTGGAATGCGGATTTCTCTCTAATCCGGACGAGGCCGCGCTGCTTACGACAGTGGACTATCAGGACCGCGTTGCGTTTCAGATTCATCTCGGCATTATGCAGTACCTAAATCAAAGCAAAAAAAGGTTATCCTGACGGCTCTGCCGCGGGATAACCTTTTTCAAAAGAGTCTGTACGTGGGCAGGGATGCTGCTTGTTGTGACCGGTTAATCGGTATTTTCATCCGCGTCCTCGTCGCAGTAATAGCTGAAATACTGTTCCCGCAGGGACTGGTATGAACCGCGGGGAGGATAGATATTTTTTCCGTCATCCATCTGCAGCTCCTGTCTGCTCAGGCTTTCTACATGTTTGAGATTGACAAGATAGGAAACACCGACTCTGGCGAATTCGCGATAGGGGGAAAACATGTCGAAGATTGACGTCATCGTGATGCGCAGCAGACAGTGCGTGCCGTCCGAAAAATGCAGACATTGCATTTTTCCCTGCGCTTCGCAGTACACGATAGAATCCACGGCTACACGGCGGATCTTTCCGTCGATGCGCAGCAGAATATACTTTTTGCGCAGTTCCGGCGTGTCTGCCAAAAGCCGGTTCAGTACCGGGAACAACATTTCCTGAGAAATCGGTTTTACTAAATATTGTACGGCTTCCACACCAAATGCGTCCAGTGCATGCTCTTTTGACGTGGTCAGGAAAAGGATGGGACTGCTGCTTCCTATATCGCGCAGTTCCTTCGCAGCGTCGATTCCCGTTTTGTCCGGCATATAGATGTCGAGTGTGATGAGATCCGGTGCATATTGTTTTTCTCTGATCGCGCAGATCAGCTCGTCTGCGGAAGCAAAACGTTCGATCTTGAGTTCGATTTCAGGATGTTTATTTCCGTAGCTTGCAAATATTTGTTCCAGTTTGTCCAGTTCGGTTGTCTCGTCATCGCAGAGTGCGATCAGATACATTTTAGCTGCTCCTTTCGTTCCTCTCCGGCGGAAGGTTTATAATGAGCCGAAAAACGAACATGCCGTTATCATTCTTAAAGTCATATTCTCCATCGTATTTTTCCGCTGTCTTGACAATGCTTAATACGCCAATGCCTCCTGTCGCCTCCGGCTTGGGAAGACCGTTTTTTAGCTCAATCTCCGCCCGGCACGTATTACTGCAATAGATGATGAGCTTGCCGAGCTTTTTTCGTATCATCAGGTGAATAGAGCATGTCTGTTCTCTTGCATGCTTTTGCACCTCCATGCATCCGTAAATGGCATTTTCATAAGCGTTCGCCAGTATTGCGACAAGATCGATACTGGGTATTCCCGGATTTTTTTCCAACTTTACATCAAGTGAGACGGAAATATGCTCTTTTTTCGCACGTTCGGTATACGCTGCGAGGAGATTGTTGACTGCGGTATTGGCGCAGATGGACTCGACGGCGTTTGTATCAGTCTCCTTGAGATATTCCTTCAAATATTGCAGCAGCTCCTCGTCCTGCCCCCTGCGCGCATATTCCGCGATGACTGCGTTATGGTGCCGTGCGTCATGCCGAATTCTGCGGCCGGTTTCCACGGAGGATTCCAAAAGCTCCATATGCCGTTCCAACAATCGTTGATTCATTTGGATCAACTGGTTTTCTTTTTGATATTCTTTCTCTTTGCCCGTATGTAGATAGAGGCGGAATACCAAAAGCTGCAGGGCACCGGTCAGAAAGAAGTTCATGGTGATCTGGAAAAGACGATACGGGGTCTGCTCCAGGCTTTTTTGGTTCAAAATATACCCGACACCGAACAGGATGCTGAGGATCATAACGATGACACTGAAGCGGTCCACTTCATGTTCCACATAATAACCAAATCCACGGATGGAGCTTTTTATTTTGGTGTTAATAAAAATTGCCATAAGGAAGATCAAAAGGGCGCGCATAATCATATCAATCCATACATTTCCGGCGAAGAAAATCATGGAGACCTCGATGCCGGTGACCATAAAAGCTGCCATCAGATAGAAGGTGAGCGTCAGCTTGTAAATGCACAGATAAATGGGATCGCTGTTCATAAAAATGGAAAAGACGGCGAAACTCAGATACAGCAATAGCGGTGCCAGCCGTACATAGCTTTCCTGGTTGACAGCATACCAAACGCAGGATACCGCGGCCATGACGACACAAAAGCAGGCGTAACAGACAGCAGTCTTCTTGAGGCTGTAGCGCGGCTCACTCATTAAAGAAAATAAAATGATCACGCCTAATATATTGATGATAAACCGGATTAATGCAACGGCTAAAGAACCACCCAACATATCGCGGTCACGCCCCCTTTCATAAATTCAATTCATGGAACTTCAAATGCCCCAAAAAGACATTAATGTTTCCAAGTAAAACTATCGGGAGTGATGCCGTTAAAATTAGCGGCAGGCACGATATCTCCTGACCTGAGCAATTCATAAGCGGCGTCGATCTTTTCGATCGTCGCAGCAGATAACTGATTTCTTCCCTCCGCATTTACATAGCCTGTGGAACCTGTATCAACCCGAAGTGTGACATTCCCGCCGCCAAAAAAGCCGACGGCGATCGCATTCAATGTCTTCTCAACATCACTATGCATCACTTTAATGGCCGAGGTCAGTATGACGTTGCGATCTCCGTCAAAGCCGTCGTCATACTGGTCAATATCAACACCGATGAACATGACGCCGTTCGCTTCCTTAACGGCGTCCAGGACGCCGCTTCCGGCTGTCCCGGCTGCTGCAAAGATAATATCAACGCCCTCTGCGATCAATGCCCTGCCTAGGACCTTTCCGGTTGCGATATCGGCAAAAGAACCAATGTAATTTCCGCCCACATCCGCGCCGGTAACATCTGTTCCTGCATAAGAAGGAAGTTCCACGATCTCGACATGCGTTCCCTCTGTCTCGTTGACATATTTCACGCCGCATTCAAATCCATACTGATAGTTCACGTTGGAAGGATAAGCAACGCCGTTTACAACAGCCACCTTACCGGACTTTGTCTCAAGCGCCGCTGCCATTCCCGCAAAAAAACCGGATTCCTGTTCTGCAAAACACATCGCAAAAATATTATCCACTTCCACCTCATTGCCGTTTGCATCGGACGGGAATGAATCTACCAAAATAAACTTTACATCCGGGTTTTCCTGTGCAATGCCGGAGATGCCTGCAAACTGGAAACCGCAGCATACAATGACGTCGTAATCCGTCACAATATCCGCGACCGCCGCAAGAGATGCCGCCGTATCGCCGGTAGTTTCCTGTACGGGCGTTACCGTCGAACCCGGATGGGATTCCAGAAAAGCCAGAATACCGTTATAAATATCCTCATTAAAAGAATGATCATCTACTCCCGCCGGACTGCTGACGATCGCGATCTTCAAGTCTTCACCTGCGTTTCCGGCTGTCCCTGCCGCAGCGCCATTACCGTTCCTTCCGCAGGCGGTCATGGAAAGAAGCATGACACACGCAAGAACCAGTGACAATATCTTTTTTCTCATAAATAATTTCCTCCTGAATTTGAAAAATATGTACCGAATTAGATATTAAAGAAAGCAACATCCCGTTCAAGCTCATCCGCAATATCTTTCAAATCTTTTGCAGCATTTGTAAGCAGGTTGACCATCGCATTCAGTTCCTGCATCGCAGCATTTGTTTCCTCTGTTGACGCAGTATTCTCTTCTGCAACTGCAGACAAATTCTGTATGACATCGACCACCTTCACTCTTGCCTCATCGCACTCCCTGGTCTGCGTATAAATCTGTTCGGTTTCAACAATGGAGGTTTCAATCCCTTTTGTGACATCGGCAAATTTTTTCTTTGTTTCCTCCAGCTTTTTCTGCTGTTCAATAATGATCGCTCCTGCCTCTGTCATAATTTCAACAGAAGCTTTGGAATTCTCAGCAAGCTGATGAATGATTTCTTCGATCGTTTTAGCCGAATTGTTGGAGTCCTCAGCCAATTTTGAAATCTGTGAAGCGACAACGGCAAATCCCCGTCCGGCTTCCCCTGCTCTTGCAGCCTCAATATTTGCATTTAATGACAACAGGCTGGTCTCACTGGCAATTGACGTGATCAGGTTCACGGAATCCTGAATTTTGCCGACAGATTCATTGGTCGTATTTACGGAAGCGTCGATTTTCTTAATTGCCTCTAACGTTCTGTCATTGGATACGCTCAATTCATTAATGATACGCTCGGATTCCTGATCTGCGTCTCTGATCCCTAAGGATATGTTATCCAGCTCCTGCACGCCCCTTGCAATTTTTTCTATCATAGAACCAATGGTCGTAACCTGCGTGGTCGCCGACTCAATATCCTGTGCCTGCGTTGCTGCGCCCTTGGCGACATCTTCCATTGCATGGCTGATCTCATCCACCGTAGAGCCGGTCTGCGACGCAACGGATTCTAAGGAATTGCTTGACTGAATCAGATTATCGGTTTTTTCTTTAATGCTGCCGACCATGCTTTGAAGTTTTTCTGCCAGTTCGTACATGGATGCGACCATTGCGCCGATCTCGTCCGTTCTGTTCCGGGCCGCCTGACTGAGTTTTTCTGCTCCCTCGTTCAGTTCGATCCGCAGATTACCGTCGGAAATATTGACGAGCATTCCGCCTGCCCGGACAACGATGGTCGCGATTCCTTTTACAAGAAATGAACAGATAACCAGAGCGGCAACTAAAATAACAAGGGAAATGATCGCAATGCCGATGATTTTATTACGAATGGTAGCATCAACATCCTTCGATGGCTGTCCGGCAAAAATCATACCTACAATGGCCCCCTCACGATTCCTTACCGGTTTATAATAGGCATAATAGTTTTCCTCATTGATCGTGATACTGTCGGAACGATAATCGTTCCCGCCCTTCAATACGGTTTCGACAACCACATCGGATGCTTTTGTCCAAAGCATCCGGTTTCCTGACTTGTCAAATAAAGAAGTGGCAACCCTGACATCCCCATAGAAAAGGGTAACATCCGTATCTGTGCCTGCAGTATAGCTGTCAATAATACTCTCGTGTGCCGTAATATTATAATCGCCTTTATACAGTAAATATCCTTTCACAGAGTAGTCGCCCGGATCAATGGCATCATAGGACGCAGAAACCGATTGACATACAAGGGCCAGTTCCTCCATTACTTTTTCCTTCATTCCATTCTGCAGCGCATGAATGGAATAGGTGGCAATGATAACATCCGCACAAATGATCGGCAAAGCGCACATTAAGATCAGCTTCGCTAAAATTCCCGGTCCCTTTTTCCCTTTTCTGTCCATATGGATATAAGCCCTTTCTCAAAAATAGTATGATCGACATTCGCCGCAGGAACGCCTCAATCAGCGTTTCCTTAGATTCGGAACGATGCGACGGTCCGGTTCAAAAGTTCACTGAGCCGGAATAGTTCCTGCATTTGCTTCATGACTGCCTCGGAGGTTTCACCGGAATCCTCTGCGGATTGTTCCATGCGCGCGACAAACTCGGTGATTCCGCTCATGAGCTCCGTGATCGCGGCAATGGATTCATTAATATCCGCCATGCTTGCGCTCATCTCCTCGGAGGATGCGCCCAGATCGCCGGAGATGTCATTATAAAATGCCGCATCTTTCTGATACACTTCGGCAAGGTCTGTCATGTTCTTGTAATCTTCCATGACCTTTCCGTTCATGAAGGTGAGCAGTTTGCCGGAACTTTCGGATAAGAATGCAACGTTCTGCACGACGCTTTCCGTCACCTGACGGATCTTATCCACTGCACGCTTGGAATTGTCCGCAAGCTGCCGGATTTCATCCGCAACGACCGCAAAGCCCTTTCCGGCGTCGCCCGCTCTTGCGGCTTCGATGGATGCATTCAGCGCCAAAAGATTTGTCTGTGAACTGATGGAAAGAATTTCCTCTGTTAACGTATTGATCTCGTGTACCCGCTGGCTGTCTGTGATCGCCTGCTCCAAATCCCCTTTTGTCGCCTCATACAGCGTGACTGCTTCTTCCGCGGACCGCTTAGAAGATGCGTGCTGTTTTCCGGCGCGCTCCATGATCAGACAGGATTGCTCGGCGGCTTCTTCCGCTTTTTTTGCCACGCTTCCGATGGCAGATCCCAGCTCCTGACCGTTGATTTTGATCCGTTCCGTCAGCTGCTGTGCCTGCGATGTCTGATCCGTGACACCGTTCACCAGATCGGAAATGCCGGAAATGTCCTGATTTAGGGAGTCCATCTTAGAAGAGGTAGCCTCGGCGATCGTGCCGATGCTTTCTGCTTCCTTCTTGGTATTTAAGATGATGCCCCGAATCTGCTGTTTGACTTCAACCGTTGCGGTCCGGATCTGCTCGGTCTCGTTCTTGTATTCATTTGGTATGGTTTTTTCGCTGACCGTATTTTCAGAAAAATCGCCGGAAGCAAACTGCTTCAGCATTTGTATGGGAGCCAGCATCTTTCCGATCAGACCCGCCATGAACACGGTGACAAAACCGATGATCACCAGCGCGATCACGGCGGCCACCATGATCATCGTGATGAGAGAATCTATGATATTGGCAGTCGGTACAACGACGCCGAGCTTCCAATCACTGCCCGCGATTTTAGAAGCGGCAAAATAGCATGTGGTTCCGTCATAATCCGTCAGCTTTTTGATACTGACGCCGGAGCCAGTCATCATTTCGCCGAGTCCCGGCAGGATGTCCGTTACCGCGACTGCCGCGTCCCCTGTCGGTTCATACGCCTTGTTCCGGTGCGCAACATAATGTCCGTTGCTGTCCACTAAAAAACCATACACGCCTTTTGCATAGCTGATGCTTCCCGTTAAGTCCGTTACCGTCCCAAGCGTTACATCCAGACCGATGACACCCACAAGCTCATCGGAAATATAGACCGGTGCGGCGATCGTTGTGCACATCTGGTTTGTGATAACATCCCAGTAAGGGTCCGTTACAATGACGTCTCCTGCCTGAGCCGCCTGCTGATACCAGCCGCGAGCGACCGGATCGTAACCTTCCGGGATTTCTGCTTCCCGGTTAGACTGGATAAACCTGCTGTCTGCCGTTCCGCAGTATAGATTTAACAGTTCCGTTCTCCCAGCAGCATGGACGTCCACAACAGACTGGATGAGTGCTGTTTCCACGCTTCCAACCGCCTGAATACTGTCGGCGGCTCCGGCGGCAAGCATTTTTTCGTTTTCAATCCATGTGTTGATCTCTTCCGCGTATTTGTCCGCATTTAACTGCAGCGCCTCTGTCTGATCCTGGATCATGCGGTTGCCGGCAATGATAATGATTCCTGCTGTCGTCAGAAGAATACTTGCTATGACAATTCCAATGACGCTGACTGTAAGCCTTCCTTTGATCGTCTTCAACACAATTTCGTACCTCATTTCATTAATTTTTTTGAAGTCTGACTATAAATATACTGTCGGATCTGGTCAAAAAAAAGAAGTTCGGTACAATTTGCACTTTTTTCGGTATCCTTTGCGTTCTTTTTTAGTCCTCATCCATGTCCACGCAGGGCAGGGAAAAAATAAACTCGCTCCCGGCGCCCTCCGTGCTGATGACGTTAATGTTTTCATTGTGCGCGCGGATGATCTCTTTGGTGATGGAAAGGCCGAGACCGGTTCCTTTTTTATCCTTGCCGCGCGATAAGTCCGTCTTGTAGAAGCGGTCCCAAATAAATTTCAGGCTTTCCTTGGGAATGCCGATGCCGTTATCTTTGACGGAAATAAACACTTTATTATGCTTTTGCGTCGTTTCGATCTTAATATGGGAATCGTGATGTGAAAATTTGATGGCATTGTCGAGCAGGTTGTAGAGAACCTGCTGGATTTTGCTTAAGTCCGCTGTGACGAGCATGCTGTCGCCGGTCAATACCAGATCAATGACAAGCTGCCGTTCTCTACAGATACCCTCGAAGGTTGCGACCGTATCTTTAATGACACGGTTTAAGTCAAACGTGCTTTTTTCCAAAACCATGCCTTCCGTGTTCAGGTTGTTCAGCGTTAAAAGATTATTGGTCAGCTTTGTGAGGCGTTCCGTTTCATTTAACACGATCTGCAGATATTTTTCGTGCAGCTCGGGGGGGATGGTGCCGTCGAGCATCGCCTGTACATATCCGCTGATGGAAGTTAAAGGGGAACGGAAGTCGTGCGAGATGTTGGCGACGAGCTTTTTCTGGTTTTCGCCGCCTTGTGCAAGCGCTTCTGCCATGTAGGAAAGCGAAGCGGCGAGGTAGCCGATCTCATCCTCGCTGTCCACGGAGAGCTGATAGTTTAGATTGCCGCCTGCAT
Organism: uncultured Lachnospiraceae bacterium; assembly: GCA_947176965.1. GTDB lineage: Bacteria > Bacillota > Clostridia > Lachnospirales > Lachnospiraceae > DLAJ01. The sequence continues at coordinate 20,380 of CAMWSU010000054.1, forward strand.
ATTGCTCGGTCGCTCGCGTGATCTTGCGAAGCGGGAGATAGACCATTTCCGTGAAAAAAATAAGAATGATGAGTGACAATAGAAACAGGATCACCAACAGCAGATAGGAAATATTTAAGAGGCTGTTACTATCCTGCTCGATCGCGCTCATCGGGGTAAGGATCACAACATAGCCCTTTACTTTATAATCCGAGGTGATGGGGGCAAAAACGCTCAGCATATTTTCATTGAACATGCCGAAGAAAGTGCCGACCGTATAGTAAGTACTCCCGGTCACGGTCGGGTCAAACGCTTCCACGACCACCTGATTATCGACGTCGATCGGATTTTTGGAGTCCACAACAATTCTTCCTGACGGATTCATGATCCAAATCGTGGAAGAGAGGTAAATATCAAGCGCGTCCAATTGATTTTTGGCGGTTTCCAGAGATATGCGGTTATCGTAAAGCTCGGATGCGTAGGTGCCCGCGATCATGACCGCTTCCTGATAAAGGGACTCCGCCTTTTCTTTTTTCAGATGGTCTAAGGTCATGCCGGAAACAAAGTTTGCAACAACAAAAAAACCAAAAAAAGCAAAGATCAGATAGGCAAGCAGAAATTTCCAATATAGTGTGCGTTTCATGAATCGTTATCCCTCAAAATCCAATCTGTCAGCATAACATAAGAGCGCTATGCGGACTCAGTGTACCTCAAATTTATAGCCGATGCTCCAGATTGTGGCAATCCGCCAGTGGGCGTTATCCTTGATCTTTTCGCGCAGACGTTTGATATGGACGTCCACGGTTCTCGTATCGCCTATGTACTCATAGCCCCAAATCTGGTCTAAGAGCTGTTCCCTTGTAAAGACGTGATTCGGGGAGGCGGCAAGAAAATAGAGAAGCTCCAGCTCCTTCGGCGGCATATCCACGCGGTGTCCGTTGTAGATCACGGAATAATTGGTCCGGTTGATGACAAGATCGGGAAATTCTACCTTGTCCACATCCTCCCCGGCAGCTGTGTTCGGCGCGGGCGTGTAGCGGCGCAGAACCGCCTTGACGCGCGCGACAAGCTCTTTTGTGTCAAAGGGTTTTTCCATGTAATCGTCCGCGCCAAGCTCCAAGCCGAGCACCTTATCGAAAATTTCGCCCTTTGCGGAAAGCATGATGATCGGCGTCTGGGAATGCGCGCGGATTTCGCGGCATACCTGATAGCCGTCGATGCCGGGGAGCATTAAGTCGAGTAAGATCAGATTCGGCTTAAAGGAATCAAAGCAGGTGAGGGCGGATTCGCCGTCGTTCACAATCCGGGTCTCAAAGCATTCCTTTGTCAGATAGAGGGAGATGAGCTCCGCAATATTATTGTCATCATCCACGATCAGGATTTTCTGTTTGGCTGCCATGTGATTTCCTCCTCTTTATTCACATTCTTTTTAATGAAACGTTGCGATCGTAACGCCGGAGTCGCCTTCGCCGAATTCGCCGAGGCGGTAGGAGTCGATATATTTCAGTCGTTTCAGGTGCTGGTGAATGGCGTTCCTGAGCGCACCCGTGCCCTTGCCGTGAACGATGCGCACACTCGGCACATGAGAGAGGTAAGCGTCATCCAAATATTTATCCAGCTCGGCGATCGCCTCGTCCACCGTTTTGCCGAGCAGATTGATCTCGGTTGAGATGTGCATGGATTTGCTCATTTTCATGCTGCTTCCCGTGCTTGTTTTTTTGGAGGGGGCAAGGCGCGTCGCATCGTCCGAATCCTGCAAAAGAACAAGGTCTTTGACATTTGTTTTCGTGCGCATGATGCCGCACATGACAAAGAGATTTCCGGAGGCGTCGGGCAGGGTGTTGACGGTTCCTTTTAAGCCCATGGACACGATCTTGACACTGTCGCCCGGTTTTAAGTCTGCTGCCCGGACTTTGGCGTGATGCTCCGGCTTTGCGGAAGGAATGGAAAGCTTCTTGTTTTTTTCGCTGATCCTGCTGTTTAAGTTTTGACGGGAGCTTTCCAGTTCCCGCATGTCCGCGGAGGACGCGTTCAGGCGCTGGAATTTGCGGATGGCTTCATCGGCGATCGCTTTTGCCTCCATCAGGATCTCCCGTGCCTCCTCGTTTGCCTCGCGCAGGATTTTATCTG
>CAMWSU010000055.1 GCA_947176965.1 uncultured Lachnospiraceae bacterium
AAAATATTATAGCACATTTCTATATTTTTCAGTAGTATTTTCGACAAAAAAATAGTATATTTATATGTAGGGTTACAAATCCGCAGGCTAAGCAGGAATGGAGGATTTATATGGGAAAATTGACGTTTCACGGGGGAGTTCACCCCTATGACGGCAAGGAGCTGTCAAAGGACAAGCCGATAAAGGCAGTGCTGCCGAAGGGCGATCTGGTCTATCCGCTCAGTCAGCATATCGGCGCGCCCGCGACGCCCATAGTGCAAAAGGGCGATCATGTACTGACCGGGCAAAAGATTGCCGAGGCGGGGGGTTATGTCTCCGCTCCGATCTATGCTACGGTGTCCGGAACAGTCAAAGCGATTGAGCCGCGCCGTGTTGCGACGGGCGGTATGGTGAACAGTATCATCGTTGAAAACGACGGAAAATATGATGAGGTCACTTATGAGAAACCGGAGCCGCTTGCGGAGCTTTCCAAGGAAGAAATCGTGTCCCTTGTGCGGGAGGCAGGTGTTGTCGGTATGGGAGGCGCGGGCTTTCCGACGCATGTGAAGCTTTCCCCAAAGGAGCCGGACAAGATTGATTATTGTATCGTCAATTGTGCGGAGTGCGAGCCGTATCTGACGTCGGATTACAGGCGCATGCTGGAGGAGCCGGAGAAAGTTATCGGTGGTCTGAAGGTCATGCTGGCGCTGTTTGACCATGCGAAGGGGATTCTCGCTGTGGAGGACAATAAGCCGGACTGTATTGCGAAGCTGAAGCGTCTGACCTTAAATGAGCCGCGCATCACGGTAAAATCATTAAAAACGAAATACCCGCAGGGAGCGGAGCGCCAGCTCATTTATGCTTCCACCAGACGGGTCATTGATTCCAGTAAGCTGCCGGCGGACGTCGGCTGTATCGTCGATAACGTGGATACGGTGGTGGCGATCTACCAGGCGGTTGTGGAAGGAAAACCGCTGATGCACCGCATTGTGACCGTGACGGGCGATGCGATCGCCGATCCTCGCAACTTCATTGTCAGGATCGGAACGAACTACCATGAATTGATCGAGGAAGCGGGAGGCTTTGTAAAGGAGCCTGTAAAGATCGTCTCGGGCGGTCCGATGATGGGCTTTGGCATTTTTGATCTGGATATTCCGACGACCAAAACAGCATCCGCGCTGTTATGCATGACGAAAGACGACGTATCGAGATGGGAGCCTTCGCCGTGTATCAACTGCGGACGATGCGTGGAAGTGTGTCCGGGGCGTGTCGTACCGAGCCATTTGGCGGACTATGCGGAGCGCGGCGACGAGGAGGCATTCGTCGAACACAACGGAATGGAATGCTGTGAATGCGGCTGCTGCAGCTTCATCTGTCCTGCGAAGCGTCCGCTGACGCAGTCGATCAAATCCATGCGCAAGCTGGTGCTTGCCAAAAAGAAAAAGTAGGGGAGGGAAAAAGGCGTGAGTGATTTAATGAAGGTTTCATCCAATCCGCATGTCCGCTCGAAGGCAACAACGAGCAATATCATGCTCTGCGTGATCATTGCATTGCTTCCCGCGGCGGGCTTCGGCGTTTGGCATTTCGGCTTCAGAGCGCTGATGCACATTGCGATTACCGTTGCTTCCTGCGTTTTTTTCGAGCTTTTGTATGAGCTTATGATGAAGAAAAAAATAACGGTGCAGGATTTGTCCGCTGTTGTGACGGGGCTGCTCTTAGCCATGAACCTGCCTGTCGGCGCACCGTGGTGGATCGGCATCATCGGCGGTGCATTTGCCATCATCATTGTCAAGATGCTCTTTGGCGGGCTCGGACAGAATTTTATGAATCCGGCGCTCGGAGCAAGATGCTTTTTGCTCATTTCCTTTGCCTCGGCAATGACGAATTTTGACTATGATACGGTTTCGGGTGCGACACCCTTAGCGCAGCTTCGGGCAGGCGGGCTTGAGACGAACACCGTGCTGGATATGATTTTCGGGAACACACAGGGAACCATCGGCGAAACGTCCATGGTCGCGCTTGTGATCGGCGCCTGCTTTTTGATCCTGATGGGGATCATTGACCTGCGCATTCCGGGGAGCTATATTATTTCATTTGTGATATTTATTATACTGTTCGGCGAGAAACATTTGGATATGGGTTACATATCGGCGCAAGTCGCGGGAGGCGGTCTGATGCTCGGTGCCTTTTTCATGGCGACGGATTATGTGACAAGGCCCATCACAAAAAACGGACAATATCTTTTCGGTATCTTTCTCGGCATCATGACGGGGATTTTCCGACTGTTCGGTGCGACTGCAGAGGGCGTTTCCTATGCGATCATCCTCGGCAACCTGCTTGTGCCGCTGATTGAAAAAATCACGATGCCCAAGCCTTTCGGGAAGGGAGGTGAGCGCGCGTGAAAGAGATGATCAAGAATACGCTGATTCTTTTTGCAATCACACTGATCGCAGGCGTTTCCTTAAGTCTCGTATATTCCGTGACAAAAGAACCGATCCGTGAGCAGGAAGAAGCAACGAAGCAGAGAGCCTATCAGACTGTGTTTGCGGACGCGGAAACGTTTAAGGAAACGGAGAATTTTGATCCGGAGGAGGCGACGAAGCTGCTGCATGATGTCAATGCGGGCAGCTATGCCGACGATGAGATTCAGATGCTTGCCTCTGCTTTGGATTCGGATGGAAACGTGCTCGGGAGTGTCATCACAGTGACAACGCACGCAGGCTTTGGCGGCGACATTACGTTTGCTATGGGAATACGGGTGGACGGAACGCTTACGGGCGTGTCCATCACCGCGATCTCGGAGACGCCGGGACTTGGAATGCGCGCGTCGGAGGTGCTTGTGCCTCAATTCTCCGAAAAAAAGACGAATACGCCGTTTACCGTGACGAAAGCGGGGGCGGCTGAGTCGTATGAAATTGACGCGATCAGCAGCGCGACGATCACATCACAGGCGTTGACGGATGGGGTAAACGCAGGCGTTGCCTTTTTGCAGGCATGGACGGAACGCGTGATGGGACCTGCCATGCAGGGCGGCGTGGAGCTTGACATGGGAGGAGGTGCGGAATATGAGTAAGGCTTTGGAACGGATTTATAATGGTTTGATCAAGGAGAATCCGACTTTCGTGCTGACGCTCGGTATGTGTCCGACGCTTGCCGTCACGACCTCGGCGATCAACGGCGCGGGCATGGGACTTTCCACCATGGTCGTTCTCATACTGAGTAATGTGTTTATTTCGCTGCTGCGAAAGATCATTCCCGATAAGGTGCGCATTCCGGCGTTTATCGTGATCATTGCTTCGTTCGTAACGATCGTGCAGCTATTGCTGCAGGGCTATGTACCCTCGCTTTATGACAGTCTTGGCATTTATATTCCGCTGATCGTTGTAAACTGTATTATTTTGGGACGCGCGGAGGCATATGCATACAGTAATCCGGTCATTCCGTCGTTTTTTGACGGCTTGGGAATGGGGCTTGGATTCACGGTTGCCTTAACCTTGATCGGCGCATGCAGAGAGCTGCTCGGTGCAGGACAGTTATTCGGATGCCAGATTTTGGGCGCGGATAACGTGTTTTATCAGGTAAGCTCGCTTCGCCCGCTTGCGATGTTCCTCGGAGAATATACGAATATCAGTATCTTTATCATGGCGCCGGGCGCGTTTTTCGTCCTTGCGTTCATCATTGCGGCCATGAACCGGCTGCGCCGGTCGGCAGAGAAAAAAGGAAAACGGATCGCGCCCGCTTCGGACTGCACGAACTGTCTGGGAAAAGATTGTGCGGGCTGCGCGGCGAATAAGGATCAGAATGCTGCTGATCAGAGCAGAACAGTGCAGTCGGATGCAGATCAGGCGAAGGCTGAAGGAAAAGCAGAGCAGACGAAAACCGAAAGCGATGCAGAGCAGATAAAAACAGATGATGAAAAAGCAGAGCAGGACCGTACAGATGGGGACAGCAAAGAAGAAAGCAATGCAGAGCAGGATCGTACAGATGAGGACGGCGAAGAAGAGAGCACTGTGGAACATGAGCGTCCGGACAGCGCAGACAGTGACCTTGGGAAGGGAAAGGAGGAGAGTGCCACATGAAAACATTACTGATCATTGCAATTGCGTCCGCACTAGTCAATAACGTGGTATTAAGTCAGTTTTTGGGTCTTTGCCCGTTTCTCGGTGTATCCAAAAAAGTAAAGACTGCGGCGGGCATGGGCGCGGCGGTTATCTTTGTCATCACGCTCGCCTCCGCGGTTGCGGCTGTCATTTACCAATTTGTATTGGAACCGAACGGGCTTGCATATCTGGAGACAATCGTGTTCATTCTGGTGATCGCCGCGCTTGTGCAGTTTGTGGAAATGTTTTTGAAAAAATTCCTCAAATCATTATATCAGTCGCTCGGCGTTTACCTGCCGCTGATCACAACAAACTGTGCGGTGCTCGGTGTTGCATTGACGAACGTGCAGAAGTCCTACGATGTCCTGACCAGCATAGTCAACGGATTTGCGACAGCAGCCGGATTTACGATCGCGATCGTGATCCTTGCGGGAATCCGTGAGAAAACAGAGCACAACGACGTACCGGAATCGTTCCGAGGCATGCCGATCACGATGATCACAGCCGGTCTGATGGCGATCGCATTCTGCGGATTTTCGGGCTTGTTATAAAGACTTCCCATCGGGAATTCTTCAGGGATTGAGAAATAACCCTTTCGAATGGAGGAAGAATATGGATGCGATTATTACAGCGACCGTCCTTGTGGGCGGAATCGGATTGTTTATCGGTTTATTTCTCGGCATCGCAGGCATTCGGTTTAAGGTCGAGACGGATGAAAAAGAAGAAGCGGTTTTAGCGGCGCTTCCGGGAAATAACTGCGGCGGCTGCGGCTTTCCGGGCTGTTCGGGTTTGGCGGCTGCGATTGCCAAGGGTGAAGCGGAGGTCAATACCTGTCCGGTAGGCGGCGAGGCGGTCGGCAAAAAGATTGCTGAGATCATGGGCGTAGAAGCGGGTGAGAGTGTCCGCATGGCAGCCTATGTCAAGTGCGCCGGGACATGTGAAAAAACGGCAGTCGATTATGAGTATCACGGCGTTGAGGATTGCACGATGCTCACCTTTATGCCCAATGGCGGACCGAAGTCCTGTAATTACGGCTGCCTTGGCTATGGCTCCTGTGTGAAGGCCTGTCCGTTTGACGCCATTCATTTAGAAAACGGCGTAGCGGTCGTGGACAAAGAGAAATGTAAGGCATGCGGGAAATGTGTTGCGGCGTGTCCGAAAAAGCTGATCGAACTGATCCCGTATGATTCGTCCTATATGGTGTCATGCAGTTCCAGGGATAAAGGTCCTTTGACGATGAAGGTATGTCAGGCGGGCTGTATCGGCTGCGGGCTCTGTGCGAGAAATTGTCCGTCGGGTGCGATCACGTTGGAAAACAACATTGCGCATATCGACCAGTCGAAATGTACGGGCTGCGGTATGTGTAAAGAAAAATGTCCGAAAAAGATCATTCAGGAGCTTCACTGATTTTATCAGTGAAGCTCCTGAAGTCCGCTGGAATAGTGCAGTTCATAATCGTCCGTGATAAAGAGTGCTTCTGTACGGTCAAGGGACTCAATGAGCGTCATGCCGTCGGTCAGTCCGAGAACAAAACAGGCAGTGCTGAGCGCATCAGCGTCCGTGGAAGAATCCGTGACAATGGTGACCGACAGCAGACCGTTTTCCACAGGGTATCCCGTTTGGGGATGGAGAATATGATGATACTGCACGCCGTCAAGCTCGATAAAGCGCTCATAAACGCCGGATGTGACGACGCTTTGATCGCGGACGGAAAGAGTGGTTATCACATCCTCAGCGCCGCCGAATGGGTATCTGACCGCGACGCGGTAAGGAGAATGATCCGGCTTTTCGCCGATGCAGAGAACATTGCCGCCGAGATTGATGATGGCGCCTGCCACATTTTGGGAGATCAGATAATCCCGGATGCGGTCGGCGATGTAGCCTTTGGCGATAAAGCCTAAGTCAATTGCGGCATGGGGATCCGTCAGCATGACTGTGCCCGCCTGCTCGTCTATGACGATGGAATGATGATCGACATGGCTGCACGCCTCGGCGAGTGCGTCCGCATCGGGCGGGATTGACGGGGCGGAAAGTGGAACGGATGTCCCCGCATCCCCGAAGCCCCACAGTAAAAGAAGCGGCGTGACGGTCGGGTCAACAAGCCCATTGGTCAATTCCGCGTAGAAACAGGCTGTTTGAAGCAGGGAAATCGTTTCGGGATGAACAGTGACAGGCGTGCCTGCGGCTTCGTTGATCTTGGCAATATCGCTGTCTTTTACGGTACGGCTGAGCATTGCTTCATAGTGTGCGCACAGTGTAAAAACCTCATCGAACAGCGGCGCGAGTGCTTCGCTTTCGCCGTATAAGGTAATGGTGATCACGGTATCAAAGTAAAACCCGCTTTTGATGACGGGTTCTTTTTTTTGTCCGCAGGATGACAGGCACAGGGCGACGGACAAAAGCAGCGGAACAAGGAATAATAAAATCCATTCTCTGATAGATTGTCTCATACGAAAACCTCTGTTATAATAGACATAGCAGGTAACATTATCATCATAGCAGAAGAAGGAGAAAAGTACAATTGCGAGACTTTGACGATCGAAACAATCAGGCTTCGCTTGCACGCATGGCGATGTTAATGGGATTGGTCATGGCAGCCATTCTTGTGACAGTGCTTGCCTTAAATCAAAAGAATACAACGCCCACGCGGAGGACATGGGCACAGCAGCCGAATAAAATCGTGGATTCGGGAGAGGATACGAATGCGCCTCTTAAGCCGGAGCAGCCGGAGGGCGGCGTGACATTAAGCGGGGATACCCGCACGTCCGACCAGCTTGATATATGGGATGAGGATTATGTCGAGATCTTAAGGGTGACGCCGAGCGCGGCACCCGCACCGCAGCGCGATGCGACGACGGACGGCTATCATACGAAGATCACGTATGCGGACGGGACGCAGGAGTGGGTACTTATCAGTTCGCTCATCAAAAAAAATACTTACGACCTGTCGGGCTTTTCCTACCAGCGCCCGATCATGAGCTATTACGAGGAAGATCATAGAATATCCTATGCGGGTGCGACGGTCAGTGCCGATCAGAATTATGTGGATTATATCAAACTGAAACGGGCAGGCATTGAATTTGTGATGCTGCGCATGGGGCTTCGTGACGTGGAGAGCGGTGAGCTGCAGGTGGACGGAACCTTTGGGCAGAACATGAAAGATGCGTCCGATGCGGGTCTTGATGTCGGAATATGGTTTTTCAGTGAGGCGACGACCGAGGAAGAAGTCATAGAGGAAGCGCAGATGGTGATCGAAGCGATAAAGGAGCATCCGGTTTCTTATCCGATCGCGTTTGTGCCGGGCATGAATGCGGAGCGTTCAGCGAGACTGACAAAGACGGAGCGCACTGAGCTGGCGTTAGCGTTTTGCAGAACGATTGCCGAGGCAGGCTATCTTCCGATGATCGGCGCCAATAAAGAAAATCTCATCTTGGATTTGGATTTAACGAAGCTTTCCGAGGTGGCGATATGGCTGCGCGAGAGCGGTGATCTGCCTGATTATCCGTACAGCTATACGATGTGGAGTTATTCGCGGCGGGAGGAAATCGAAGGGATCGCGGGTGACGCCGAGCTATGCATCAGCTTTCAGGATTATAGCAGTAAATGAAGCGATGATTCCTATAGGGAAACGATGTTGGAAGGAGTACACATAGATGCTGGAATTAAGAAATGTCTCCTATGAGGTGGAAGGTGACAAGGGGGACAACAAAGAAATATTGAGTCATATTAATTTTGTATTCGATAAGCGGTTTACCGCGATCACGGGGCCGAACGGCGGCGGAAAATCCACGCTGGCAAAACTGATTGCGGGCATCATCACGCCGACGGAGGGAACGATTCTTTTTAACGGAGAGGATATTACGGGGATGTCGATCACGGACAGGGCGAAGGCGGGCATCAGCTATGCGTTCCAGCAGCCCGTACGGTTTAAGGGGATCACGGTCAAGGACCTGATCACGCTTGCTGCAGGAAAAAAGCTCTCGACAGCGGAGGCATGCGGTTTTTTATCAGAGGTCGGATTATGCGCACGCGATTACATTTCCCGCGAGGTCAACGCTTCCCTTTCCGGCGGAGAGTGCAAGAGAATCGAGATCGCGATGATCATGGCGCGCCAGACCGAGCTTTCCGTGTTTGATGAGCCGGAGGCGGGCATCGATCTTTGGAGTTTTCAGAATCTCATACAGGTATTTGAGCGGATGTATGAAAAAATAAACGGGAATATCATTATTATTTCCCATCAGGAGCGGATCTTAAATATTGCGGACGAGATTGTTGTGATCGCAGGCGGACAAGTGACACAGAGCGGAAGACGGGAGGAAATTCTGCCGAAGCTCTTAAATACGCCGAACGCGGCAACAAACTGTCAGGTATTGGAACAAAAAGAGGCGGGCAGGGAACGGAAAACGGAGTGATGCCGCGGAAGGGAGTGAAACGGACCATGGACGAGATACAGAAGACGCTGTTAGCGCAGGTCGCGGATCTGCATGAGGTGCCGGCGGGCGCCTATAATATCCGGGCAAACGGTTCCCTTGCCGGACGTAATACGACGGCAAATATTGATATTGTCACAAAGGGAGACCAGCCGGGTATCGACATTATCATTAAACCGGGAACAAAAAACGAGAGTGTGCATATTCCGGTGCTGTTAAGTGAAAGCGGCATCAAGGAAACCGTATATAATGATTTTTACATCGGAGAGGACTGCGATATTACGATCGTGGCGGGCTGCGGCATTCATAACGGAGGAAAGGACGCTTCGGAGCACAGCGGAATCCATCGTTTTTTTGTCGGCAGGCACGCGCGGGTGCGCTATGTGGAAAAGCATTACGGGCAGGGTGACGGAACCGGCGGACGCATCATGAATCCGACGACGGAGATCACAATGGAAGAAGGCGCACATATGGAGCTGGAGATGGTGCAGATCAAGGGCATTGACTCCACACAGCGCAAAACAGAGGCTTCTCTTGCGCAGGAGGCGTCCCTTGTCGTGAGAGAAAAGCTGATGACCCATGGAACGCAATATGCAAGAAGTGATTTTGCAGTGGCGTTAAACGGCGACGGTTCGACGGCGGATGTGGTGTCGCGTTCTGTGGCGAAGGAGCAGTCAAAGCAGGAGTTTCATGCGAATATTGTCGGCAATGCGTCCTGCTCAGGGCATACGGAGTGCGATGCGATCATTATGGATGAGGCATCGGTGACGGCGCTTCCCGCACTGACGGCAAATCATGTGGATGCCGCGCTCATTCATGAGGCAGCGATCGGTAAGATCGCAGGAGAGCAGCTCATTAAGCTGATGACACTCGGTTTGACGCAGGAGGAAGCGGAGGAGCAGATCATCAGCGGATTTTTGAAATAAGGCAATATGTCGGGGGATCAGGATGAAAAAGAGGACGGTTTCAAAAACAATCTGCGGCAGGCTGTTATGGATTTTTGTGCTGCTTCTTCTTTTGTCTGCGTGCGGAAAAAAAGAACAGACCGCCGCGGATGGAGATGCATCGTCCGTGGACGCGCAGGCGGAGGGAATCCCGACCGGAAATGCTGCGCAGAATGAAGCAGGAAGAACCGAAGGCGGACAAAGCGGATCGGATTCGGACCGTGGAAATCCGCAGGATGGAGACGGTCAGGGAACGGACGGCACACAAAACGGAGAGAATGCGGAGGCGCAGACTGCACAGGACGGGCAGGAATGGGAAACGGGGATCGTGCGGAACGGACAATTTCCGGAGGACGGGCAAAACCGAGAGGCAGGAGATACGCTAAGCGGGGACAGCCAGGAAACGGAAAATGCGCAGAGCGGACAAAACGATGAGACAGCGCAGGGAAGCGGTACGGCAGCTGTGCCGCAGCCTCAGGCGGCGGGAAGTACACCGTACGGCGCGCACGGGGCGCTTTCGGTAAACGGTACACAGCTTGTGGATACATACGGAGCGCCCTATCAGTTACGCGGCGTCAGCACACACGGAATTTCCTGGTTTCCGCAGTATGCAAATCAGGCGGCGTTTCGTACCATGCGTGATGAGTGGGGTGTCAATGTGGTTCGCCTTGCCATGTATACGGCAGAATACGGCGGCTACTGCGTGGGCGATGAGAATAATCGGAACAATCTAAAACAGCTGGTCTATGACAGTGTGGATGCGGCGACGGAGCTTGGTATGTATGTGATCGTGGACTGGCATGTGCTAAATGACCGCGATCCGAATGCTTATATCGATCAGGCGATTGCTTTTTTCAGAGAAACCTCAGAGCGGTATGCGTCGTACGGCAATGTGATCTATGAGATTTGTAATGAGCCGAACGGCGGTGTGTCGTGGAAGCGCATTAAAACCTATGCGGAGCAGGTCATTCCGGTCATCAGGCAGCAGGATAAGGACGCCATTATCATTGTCGGAACGCCGACATGGTCGCAGGATGTGGATCAGGCGGCGGCGAATCCCATCACGGGTTATGAGAATATCATGTATACGCTGCATTTTTATGCTGATACGCACCGAGACAGCCTGCGCCAGAAAATGGTGAATGCCATTGGAGCAGGATTGCCGGTATTTGTGTCTGAATTCGGTATCTGTGATGCATCGGGAAACGGCGCAATCAATGCTGCGGAGGCAGATAAATGGGTCAGCACAATGGATGAAAACGGCGTCAGCTATTGTGTTTGGAATCTGTCAAATAAATCGGAAACCTCGGCGCTTCTTCGCTCATCCACGACGGCGACAAGCGGATGGACTTATGACGAGCTGAGCGAGAGCGGAAAATGGTTTGTGGACATGATGGGCGCAGATCATACAATCATTGGGAGCAGCGGCGGAAATGCGGCTTCGCAAAATGGTGGGAACGGAAACAGTAACGGTGGGAACGGGACGTCATCAAATGGCGGAAGCGGAAACAATAGTGGTGGAAGCGGGAACTTGTCGAATGGCGGGACAGAAAACAGCAGCAACGGCAGTAGTTTACCGCAGAGTGTGACGAGTGATGCGCCGGGTTCCCTGCAGGCATCCGTATCGCTGTCAAATTCATGGGAAACGAACGGAAAGCATTATTATCAGTATACGCTGGAATTGACGAACACTTCGGGCGCGAAAGTGAACGGATGGACATGCGAGATTTCGTTTGACCGCCATATGAGCGTCAGCCAGTCCTGGTGCGGCAGCTTTTCGGCAAATGGAAGCAGTCTGACGATCACGCCGGAGTCCTATAATGCCGCCATAGATGCAGGAGCGGCGCAGGGAAATATTGGCTTTATCCTAGAGTCGGATGCGGCCTTAACGGTTACGGGGGTATCATGCTGGTAACAAATTTTTCTGATCAATATCCTATCAGGAGGCTTACGGAAGAGGATGTGGACATGATTTTTGCACTCTGTAAGCAAAACCGCCTGTATTATGAATACTGCCCGCCGTTTGTGACAAGGGACAGTATACGCAGAGATATGCAGGCTCTGCCGCCCAAAAAGAGCATGGAGGATAAGCATTATATCGGCTGGTTTGAAGAAGGCAGATTGATCGCGGTGATGGATTTGATCGACGGTTATCCCGATGCCCGGACAGCATTTATCGGTTTCTTTATGACGGATGTATCTGTTCAGCGAAAAGGCGTCGGAACAGCGATCATTAGTGAATTTTGCGCATATCTCTGCACAAAACAGTATAAAGCGGTAAGACTCGGCTGGGTAAAGGGCAATCCGCAAAGCGAAGCGTTCTGGCATAAAAATCAGTTTGTTGAAACGGGTGTCACTTATGATACGGACGGATACACCGTCATCGTAGCGCAGCGGGGGCTGTAGGAAGGAAATATTGTAGCTCATTGAGAGGGGAAAAGGCATAAACGCCTTACCCCTCTTATTTTATGTTATTAAAAATGTTTAGTTTGTTCAAACCTCTTTTGCGGAATTTAATGAGAACATTAATAATAGTGTTTTTGACACACCTGAACGTAGAGAAAAAATTACGCGATCCTCTTCAATATTTGCATTGCTAATATTTAATTAGATAAATATAAAATTAAATATTGAAATTATGATAATATGATAGTATAATCAGAATCGGACAGGAGGTTTGAAATACGATGGACAGAAAAATGATATCTAAAATTGTGAAAGCAAGCGGCATATCTGCCGGCGAAATGGTTCTCATTCATTTTTGGGGAGAGGACGCTGACAAGGAGATTGCAAACAACTTTATAGCAGCTGTGGCGGAGTTGGGAGCGACACCCCTATTGCTGCAGCAGTCCCGCTCTGTAAATCGGGATATCTTCCTTGCGGCAAAAGAAAGCTGTTTTGGAGAGCAATATTTTGAATTGTTTACCAAGTTTGACGCGGTGCTTGATGTTTTCGCTTATCGTCCTGTGATTCTTGGATACGAAATTGATGAGGATCAGTTTGCGCTTTACCGCAAATATATGGCGCAGCTCTTCTCAAAGCTCATGGACTGTAAGCGTTTTACGCAAATCAGAATCCCGACCGCGGCAAACGCGGAAGAATCCGGTCTCGACCCGCAGGATTATATTCAGCGCATGGAGAGAGCCTATGATGTTGACTACAATGCAATTTATGATGCTTGTAGGCAGGCAAAAGACCGCTTTGAGGGGGCGGGTAAAGTGTTGCTCCGCACGGGGGAGGATTGCGAACTTTCTTTTGAACTGACCGGTCGGGTGTGGCATATTGACGCCGGGGATGGCGATCTTCCATGCGGCGAGATTTATATTGCTCCGGTCGAGGATAAAACGCAGGGTAAGGTTTATTTTGAAACATTCTATCTTGACGACGCGAAATATGAGCATGTTCTGCTGCATATCAGGGATGGGCGGATCATCAATAGTAATAAACCTGACATTACCGCCTTTTTCGAGAAGCAGCCACAGGAAAACAGTGTTGTTTGCGAGCTTGGCTTTGGCATGAACCCCAATGTGACGGATCTGTGCGGTTATCCTGTTTTGGATGAAAAAATGTGCGATACTTTTCACATTGCAGTTGGCGCAAATCATATGTTCGGCGGTACAAACGAGGCTTCGGATCACATCGATTTTGTCGGCCATGGCACGATCGTCTTTTAACTGGAGAGCAGCGATATGAATGAACAACAACGAAAATTTGAGTCCTATCTGGATGAACAGATCGCAGCATGTAGACAACGCAGTAAGCTGCTCGCAGAGGATGACCGCATGGATGAAGGAAATGAAGAAAAAGTCCGGGCAAACATCTATGAGATTTTCAAAACGATTCTCTCTGTTGCAGAAAAGGTCTGTGGAAAGGACGATTTCGCGAAGAAGCGCTTTTTCTTACAAAAAGCGGAGCAAATTCCGGCGAGTTGGATGACTTCCTATGAAAAGGCCGAACAGCATGGGGATATTGAAAAAATGCACATTGAAAGCATTAAGCTCGACACCATCCGGGAAATAAAGGATATGTGTATGCAGATTTGGGAGGAAACGACATGACCGAAGCAGAATCAATCAGCCTATTTAAGTGTCTGGCAGATAAGTCACGGCTGCAAATATTAAAATCCCTTGCTGTCGAGGATATGTATGTCGAGAGATTAGCAGAGCGATTGAACCTTACTGCGCCTACCATTTCCTTCCATCTGAAAAAGCTATCGGACGCCGGTGCTGTGACCGCATACAAAAATCAGTATTATATGATGTATTCCTTGAACAAAGAGATATTTCAGACCAGCATATTGGAAATACTGCAGCAAGAATCTGACGAGGCGCAAAAACAGGCACAGCGGGATGCGGATTACCGCCAAAGAGTAATAGATGCCTTTTTTGAATATGGAAAATTAAAATCAATTCCCACCCAGCTCAAAAAGGAACGCATTGTCTTAGAAGTGATCGCCGAAGCGTTTGACTTTGACAGAATGTATTCCGAGCGGGAAGTAAACATTATCATTGCCGATTTCTATGATGATTTCTGTACCATCCGCCGTGACATGGTCAGTGAACGGCTTTTAGGCAGAAATGGTACAGCGTATTGGCGAATAAAAAACGACTGACAGGAGCAGATAACAATGGTAATTGGAATTTTTGGTGAGAGCTGTACAGGCAAATCTACCCTTGCAGACAAATTGAAAGAGAGCATGAATGCACAGGTTTATACCGGCAGGGATTATCTTCGCCTGGAAAAGAATGAAGCTGCTGCAAAGCAGTCTTTCCAGACGAAGCTGCGTGAAGCCATCAACGGTGAGAATATCATCTATGTGATTTCAGAAAAAGAACACTTGCCGCTATTGCCGGATGGAAGTATTCGTGTTCTGGTAACAGCAGATCTGGAGGTCATAAAAACACGGTTTGCCGGACGGATGCGCGGTAATCTGCCGGCACCGGTAGCAGCGATGTTGGAGAGAAAGCATGGCTGTTTTGACATGGAACCGCACGACATCCATGTAATCTCCGGGCATACAAGTGTTGACGATGTATGCAGAAAGATTGCCGACATAAGCATCTAATGGGAGGTGTGGTCCCAATTAGACAGGCATACCATTCATGTTTATCCTTCTGATGATTGGAAGGGAGAAAATATGAAAATGCAATATTTGTCCCTCAGCATAAAAAATAACACTTGAACCGTGTTATTTTTTATGCTACAATCTAAAACAAATGTTGCAGAACAATTGTTTTAGATTAGAAAACATGTTTCCCAAATGCTTGATTGTGATGTGTTTTGAAAATGCCGCATGTCCAATTGTGGTAAAAAGGAGGATGAACATGCCGCCCAAGGCAAAATTTGAAAGAGAAGAGATTATTGAAGCCGCGCTGAACCTTGTGAAGGAGGAGGGGTTTGACGCGCTGACCGCAAGGGCGCTCGCTAAGCGGCTCGGCAGTTCGCCGCGCCCGATCTTTACCGTGTTCCAGAGCATGGAGGAGGTACAGGACGAGGTGCGGAAAGCGGCAAGGGCATGCTATAACCGCTATGTCAGTAAGGGTTTATCGAAAACGGACGGACCCCGGTTTAAGGGGGTGGGGGAACAATATATCCGGTTTGCTGTGGAAGAGCCGAAACTGTTTGGGTTGCTATTTATGAAAGAGCAGGAAAAACAACCGAATATCAGTGGCATTCTTCCGGTGATTGACGAGAACTATGAGGACATTTTGCTGTCCATCGTGGATGCATACGGGCTTTCCGATGCGGAGGCACAGAGGCTTTATCAGCATTTGTGGATTTATACGCATGGGATCGCGACACTTTTTGCGACAAGAATGTGCTGTTTTACGCTGGAGCAGATCGGTGGTATGATGACGGAAATCTTTACCGGTCTGCTCAGGGAAATAAAAGGGATGCAAAGTCATAAAGGAGAGGAAAAAAATGATTGAATTGCAGAATATCACAAAAACGTATGGGAGCGGGGAAAGCCGCACACAGGTGTTAAGGGGAATCAATCTGAACATTGAGGAGCATGATTTTGTGGTGATATTAGGTGCGTCCGGTTCCGGAAAATCCACGCTTTTACATGTCATGTCGGGATTGGAAAAACCCGATGGGGGGAGCATCTGTTATGACGGGCGGGACATCACACAGCTTTCCGATGATCAATTGACAACATTTCGGAAAGAGAATGTCGGCTTTATTTTTCAGCAGTATTATCTGCTGCCGAATATGACCGTGGAAAAAAATGTAAAAATGGGCGCTGATCTGGCGGATAATGCGGCGTATGCCGAGATGATCGAGGCAGTCGGATTAAAAGAAAAACGAAACAAATATCCGAACCAGTTGTCGGGCGGCGAGCAGCAGAGGGTATCGATCGCAAGGGCACTTGCAAAAAAGCCGAACGTGCTCTTTCTTGATGAGCCGACAGGGGCGCTTGATGAGCAGACCGGCAGGAGCGCGCTTGATTATATCTGCCGTCTGTATGAAGCTTACGGCTTTACGATCGTGATGGTGACACATAACCAGAACATCGCGGAGATGGCGCACAGGGTCGTTGTGATGAACAGTGGGCAGATTGCGGAAATCCGCACCAATGAGGCGGTAAAAAGCGCCTATGAGATCGGATGGTGAGCGTATGATCGTAGGAATGAAAGATGCGGTAAAGCTGGTTGGAATCTCAGTGATCGTTTATTGTGCGGTCCTTGTCTGTACGCTGTTTTTGAATTACAGAATGGATCTTTTGACGATCGCGGATCTTCTTGAGACCGAACAGGAAATGATCGTATATAAGGCACAGAAGGCGACGTCGGTGATCATCTGCCTGATCACGGGGGGCTGTCTGCTCCTGACGTCAGTCGTTACCCTATGTTTTTATATCAAGCATTATATTGATACCCATAAAAAAGAACTGGGTATCTTAAAGGCGCTCGGCTATGGAAACTGGCGCATTGCAGGAAGCTTTTGGGTATTCGGAAGCAGTGTTTTGACAGGGGCGGGGCTTGGTATTGTGACTGCGTACGTGATGATGCCCGCGCTCTACCGCGTGCAGAATAAGGATGCACTTTTGCCCGATCTTGTCGTGCGTTATCATCCGATGCTTGTTTTGTGGATGGCGCTTTTGCCGACGGCGTTTTTTTCGGTGCTTGCCATCGTGTATGCGCGCATCCGTCTAAAGGTGCCGCCGCTTCGCCTGCTAAAAGAGGACAGCATGCCGGACGGAAAAGCGCGGAGAGCTGTCGCCGGAAAAGAACAGGATCACTTCCTGCGCGAGTTAAAACGTACAACCCTGTGGGAAAAGAAAATCCTATTATTCTTTATGGTGTTTTCTTCCTTTTGTTTTTCAGCAATGACACAGATGTCATTCAGCATGCGGGAACTGGCAAGCGAAATGATGGGAGCCATGATGATGGTGATCGGGCTTGTCTTAGCGGTAACGACGTTGTTTTTGGCGGTGACGACCGTTGTGCGCGGCAATGTGAAAACGATCGCGATGATGCGCGCGTTCGGTTATTCACAGCGGGAGTGCTGCCAGGCGCTGCTTGGTGTATACCGTCCCGCGGCGTATATCGGATTTGCGTTGGGCACGGTGTATCAATACGGACTGCTGCGCATTATGGTCGATATTGTATTTCGGGATATGGACGGCATGCCTGCCTATCAGTTTTCGGTGCCGCGGATGCTCCTGTCGCTCGTTTGTTTTGCCGTTTTATATGAAATACTGATGTATGGTTATTCTGAAAAAATGAGACGCATTTCCATCAAGGAGATCATGATGGGAGCGGAGTAAGACGCTCCAGTTTTTCGGGAATCACAACGGACTCATAAATCGCGGCGTATTCTGTGGGAGTGACATTATCAATATAATTCTGAATGAAATTACGTGTAAAACCGTTTTGGGTGAGAGTATCCGCCGCCTTATTATACGCGATGGCGGCTTCCGTTTCTGTGCGGAAAACGCCGATGACATAATTGCTGCGGATATGGATCACCGCCCGATACATGGCGTGCCCTGATTTTTGGATCAGTCGCACGCCGTGATAGCGGTTGATGATGTGGATATTTTCATAACGGAAATCATAGGGATCTCCGTTGATAAAGCGGTAATCGCGCCCCGCGACAGCATAAGGTCTGATACCGTAGCGGCTGCATAAGCTCACCTGCATACCGTAATCGGCGACAAAATAATGACCGCCGCGCTTCATGATCTTGTGGGAAGCGTAGTAGAACAGATCGTCCGTATCGAATTTGAATACGATCTCGCGCGACCAGAAATACAGAAAATAGCGCGGATACGCATAGATCGGATTGCCGAAATAATAATGATTGTCACGGAAATTCATGAGCGTGACATACTTTTCAAACGAGAGAGCGCGGGGCTGATGGTCCGTGCAAAAACAAAGAGAAGGAGTGGACAGCAAATCGCGTGCTTCGCAGTATGCGTCGCCTGCGGACTGCTCTGTTTCAAAACTCCCAAGTGAAATATGCTTTTGATGATGGGTGACGGAAGCGCGGTAATAGATGCTGCCGTCTTTTTTTTGTGCAGGAAAAACGCCTTTCCTTGTGGACATTTTTTACTCCTTTGTGAAAAAAACATTTTTTTAAGTATATCATTTGGACAGGCAGAATACAATTTAAGTATGAATAAAAGATGGACAGAACAAAAATATGTGATTTATTTTCTGCTGAGCGTGATGGTGCTCGGCGTGTGCGGCGGCGTATCCTATGGCGTGTCATGCTGTCAGACCGGAGAGTTTCGGAGTGAGGGGACGGGGATTGCATGGAATGCCGGAGAAGCGGACAAGCGTTATGTTCCTTATACGGCGTCAGAACAGCGTGTGATAGAGATGGAACTGCTTGCGTTCGAGGACGAACATGACGGCGGTGGAATGCTGCAGTCAGGTGCAAATGCCGGAATGGAAGCAGGAACGACTGACAATACGGTTGTCGGAGCGGAGGAAGGACAACAAAACGAAGGAGGTATCGACGCAGCAGGACAGACTGGGGAGGACGCGGAGGTACAGTCACAGGCAAATGCGGGTATCGACGCAGCAGGACAGGCTGGCGAGGACACGGAGGTACAGCCACAGGCAAATGAGGATACAGGCGCAGCAGAACCCGCAGGAGAGCACACAGAGACAGCGTTGGAGTTGGAGGACGGCGCGGATGTGCAGACCGGTGGCTGGGGCATTGTCGTGTCGGCGGAGGATTACGAGGCACTCCTTCGCATTGTGCAGGCGGAGGCGGGAAACGAGGATACAAAGGGTAAGATCCTTGTCGCCAATGTGGTATTGAACCGCGTGGTGGATGAACGTTTTCCGAACAGTGTGTATGACGTCGTATTTCAGCAGGCGGGCGGAAAGGCGCAGTTTTCACCGGTTGCAAGCGGAAGCTATTATAAGGTAGTTGTAACGGAGGATACCAGAGAGGCGGTCAACCGGGCACTGGCGGGTGAGGACTACTCCGAGGGCGCGCTGTTTTTTGCGGCGCGGCGCTATGCAGGGAGCAGTCAGATGCGCTGGTTTGACGAATGCCTGACAAAGCTTTTCAGTTACGGAGGACATGAGTTTTTCACATCTTGATACTTTTTTGAAAATAGAACATTGTGCCGGACTCTCTTTTGTGCTACACTAGGCATGGATTTCACGATGATGATTCCTGTTATGGTGAGGAAAGAATAAGGAGAAGCGAGATGGAAGTGTTATACAAAAGCACAAGAAGCAAATCCGAGCCGGTGACGGCGTCGATGGCAATTTTGAAGGGGCTTGCGAAGGACGGCGGACTGTTTGTTCCGGAGCGGATTCCGAAGCTAACATTAACAATGGATCAGCTGTCCGGCATGAGCTATCAGGAGACGGCCTATGAGGTGATGAAGCTATTTTTGACGGACTTTACCGAGGAGGAGTTAAAAAACTGCATTGCCAGTGCCTATGATTCCAAATTTGATACGGAGCAGATCGCTCCGTTGAAGGAAGCAGACGGCGCGTATTATTTAGAGCTGTTTCACGGAAAGACCATCGCGTTTAAGGATATGGCGCTTTCCATCCTTCCGCATCTGATGCTGACGGCCGCAAGAAAAAATCAGGTGACAAATGAGATCGTGATTTTGACCGCGACCTCGGGCGATACCGGAAAAGCGGCGCTTGCGGGTTTTGCCGACGTTAAGGGCACGAGGATCATTGTTTTTTATCCGAAGAACGGCGTCAGTCCCGTACAGGAAAAGCAGATGGTGACGCAGAAGGGCGATAATACCTATGTTGTCGGTATTCATGGCAATTTTGATGACGCGCAGACCGGCGTGAAAACGCTCTTTTCGGATAAGGAGCTTGCGGCGCTGATGGATGAGAAAGGATTCCAGTTCTCGTCGGCAAATTCGATCAATATCGGAAGACTGGTTCCGCAGATCGTGTACTATGTCTATGCGTACGCCAGGCTTTATGCACAGGGAGCCGTAAAGGAGGGCGAGCCGTTCAATGTGGTCGTTCCGACGGGCAATTTCGGCAATATCTTAGCGGCGTTTTATGCCAAAAATATGGGGCTGCCGATCGCAAAGCTGATTTGCGCGTCCAATGAGAACAAAGTGTTATATGATTTCTTCAAAACAGGGACCTATGATAAAAACCGCGAATTTGTGCTGACAAGCTCTCCATCCATGGATATTTTGATCTCCAGCAATTTAGAGCGGCTGATCTACCGCATCGGGGGAGAGGATGCGGACAAAAACGCAGTGCTGATGAAACAGTTATCCGAAAAGGGAAGCTATCAGCTGACACCTGAAATGGAGGAGCAGCTTGCGGATTTCTATGGCAATTATGCGTCTGAGGAAGAGACGGCACAGATGATCTCCTCGCTGTATCAAAAGACGGGTTATATCATTGATACCCACACGGCGGTTGCAGCGAAAGTATATGAGAAATATAAGGCGGAGACGAACGATCGGACAAAAACTGTGATCGCATCCACGGCAAGTCCGTTTAAGTTTACGAAAGCCGTGATGCGGGCAATTGATGAGAAATATGCTGCGCAGGATGATCTTGCGCTGGCGGATACCTTATCGGAGCTTGGCGGTGTGAAGATACCGGAGGCAATCGAGGAAATCCGTACCGCGCCGGTCAGACATGACCGGATCTGTGAGAAGGATGAAATGAAGGCAGTCGTTACGGAGATTCTCGGACTCATGTAAACCGAGGAAAAATAATATTTGAAAGGGGCTGTAAAAGCACCCCCTAAAGAAAAATCGCTGAGGTCGTGCGACTTCAGTGATTTTTTGTCATAAAAATTGATTTTCGTGTTTGTATTTACTTATTTTCCTGAATATGGTATATTTTAAACATATATAGCCTGATAATGGGTTCTATATATCAACTATAATATAAAAGAAGAGAGGTTAAAAAAATGGCAATTGATTTAAGCAAGTATGGCATTACCGGTGTCAAAGAAATCGTGCACAACCCTTCTTACGAAATGTTATTCGAGGAAGAGACAAAAGCAGGTCTGGAAGGCTTTGAAGTCGGTCAGGAAAGCGAGCTCGGCGCAGTCAACGTAATGACTGGTATTTATACAGGTCGTTCGCCTAAAGACAAGTATATCGTTATGGATGATAATTCCAAAGATACGGTATGGTGGACTTCCGATGAGTACAAGAACGACAATCACCCTATGTCTGAAGATGTTTGGGCTACCGTTAAGGAAATCGCTAAGAAAGAGCTTTGCGACAAACGTCTTTTCGTAGTAGATGCATTCTGCGGTGCAAATAAAGACACCCGTATGGCAGTACGTTTCATCGTTGAAGTTGCATGGCAGGCACATTTCATTAAGAATATGTTCATTCAACCTTCCGATGCAGAGCTGGTTGATTTCGAGCCGGATTTCGTTGTTTATAACGCTTCTAAGGCAAAGGTTGACAATTATAAAGAGTTAGGTCTTAACTCCGAAACCTGTGTTGCTTTCAATATCACCAGCCGCGAGCAGGTTATCATTAACACATGGTACGGCGGAGAAATGAAGAAGGGTATGTTCTCCATGATGAACTACTATCTGCCGCTTAAGGGTATTGCTTCTATGCACTGTTCCGCAAATACAGACATGAATGGCGAAAACACAGCTATCTTCTTCGGACTTTCCGGAACTGGTAAGACAACCCTTTCCACTGACCCGAAGCGTCTTCTCATCGGTGACGACGAGCACGGCTGGGATGATAACGGCGTATTTAACTTTGAGGGCGGATGTTATGCAAAGGTTATCAATCTGGACAAGGATTCCGAGCCGGATATCTACAATGCGATCAAGCGTGATGCTCTTCTTGAGAACGTTACTCTGGATGCTAACGGAAAGATTGACTTTGACGATAAGAGTGTAACGGAGAATACCCGTGTATCTTACCCGATTAATCACATTGACAATATTGTGAAGCCGGTATCCGCTGCTCCTGCTGCTAAGAACGTAATCTTCTTATCCGCAGATGCATTTGGAGTACTGCCGCCTGTATCTATTCTGACACCGGAGCAGACCCAGTACTACTTCCTTTCCGGATTTACCGCTAAGTTAGCTGGTACAGAGCGTGGAATTACTG
>CAMWSU010000056.1 GCA_947176965.1 uncultured Lachnospiraceae bacterium
TATAAGAGTCATTTCCAGAACCAATCCTCGCATTTGGAAATATTTTCGATCTGGTACGCCCTGTATTCCTCGTTCGTCGCAAAAGAAGACTTTCCTTTGTCCTGAATCCGGTAAAAATCTTCCCAAAAATAAGAATTGCCAATGGTATACTGGCAAAAAGCATCCCCGTCTTCCGCTTTCCTGAGAACCTGATCGAATGCTTCTTTTATGTTTGCAAACGGCATTTTCCGCTGCACGGCCGGCGTCAGCAGACCGCTTCGCAGAGCGACCATCACACCGAGCGCGCTGCCCTGCTCTATGGATAAATGCATGAGCTTCTTTGCCATGTTGTCATCTTCCGGAAACTCATGGCCTCTCCATACATACTGACGACCGCAATAGCACCTTGCCAAAATGCAGCTTGCATCGCCATCCCCCTCTGCGGATGCTTTTTGCAGCAGCTTCATCCCTTCCTGTCCCTGACCGGTACGCATGTCATAATAAATATACCGAAGCGCCTGCTCCACCGCATCACTGAAACATCTCCCCATACCTAATTCCCCCTCTTTTTCATCTCTTTACGAACCTTTTTCTCCATCTGCTTCGTATCGTCTCTCCACTGAAGACTTCCCGTATCCAGCCGTTCATCATAAAAATCCAATAACCACATTGCCGCCTGTCTGCTTGAACACTCCGCTGAGAAAAAGCGCAGCCTGTCCGCATCAGGTCTTGTCACACCGATATTAAAGCGCCCTTCTTCCATGCTTTTACCTTCGATCACCATCCAGCAATAGGCTTTTGTATGAATTTCCACATTGCGATAACTTCCGTCGATCAGCCCCTCTGCCGCGATCTCCACATCTTCACGCTCAAACATCTCGTGACATTGCCGTACGCCGGAGCCGGAGATCAATATCAGACAGGGCGGCAAGGACTGCCTCGCCTCCTGCTCTGTCCGGTCCGGCATGACCCATGTGACAGCAGTGTCATCCGAACCGGATGCCGTCCCATTCTGCATATTGCTGTTTGCCGCACGCTCCGCCTCTAAAATACGGATTTCCCGCTCGTTTTTCCGATGCTGAAATCCCCGCAGCACCTCTTCCCATTCGATATCTGATTTGGCACGGCAGGAAAGATATTCCTGATAAGAACAGAACAGGACGTCCGGCGCACGCAGCTTCAGACAGTCTAAAAACTCCCTCAGTTCATCGGGATTACGAAGTTCTGTGCTGTGCGCCCGTTTCCGGTCGTCCAATAAGTAAAACGCAACGACTCTGGAAGATCGACTCCCGCCATTCGAGTGGTGGATCGCAATCTCATCCCTTCCGCACGCAACACGGATACGCGGGATATAAACGGCATCATCCCCTAAAACCCATTCCTGCCCGACGGCGGCTCTGTTACCGCTAAACCATATCCCCTGTTCGTATAGATCTTGATCTACGATCGCAAATAATTCTTTTACGCCCAGACCGGTATCCGGACCCGGAAGCTGGGAGCGGATTGATTTTGCCAGACGACTGCCCGCCGGTAAAAACGCATCCCTGATACCGGTATAGAGCTCATACACACCCATGATCAGACAGCCCACAGCAATGAGTGCAGACACGATCAATTCAACATACTCCGTGTATCCCCAACCGGTTTTATCTGACCTGAAACTGACCGCAAACGTCACGCCGCACGCCACGGCGATAAATAATATGATAAGAGCCGGAAAAATCTGACCCAGACGCTTTTTCGTCCGCTGCCGGCAATAGCTGACCTGCGTATTTTCCATGTTTCCTCCTTGTCTGATGCGGTTTCCTCCTGCCACTTTCATAACCTTAAGCTGTTTTCGTCCAGCAGAAAGTTACGAAGCCCAATCGTCATGATTCCGTTTTCATCCCGCCTTACCCTAATATTGTCCGAGACAACGATTATTTTCTTAAAGGAATCCGGAATACAGAGCAGACTGCGCTGTTCCTGCGCCTTCTTTTGGTTGTCCGACACGGAAAAAGCGGATTGGAGGTAGAATTTCTCACTGCCGCGGGTCGCCACAAAATCGACTTCAAACTGCTTTCTACTGCGTTTTCCGGTATTTGATTCAACGTGTTCCACAATTCCAACATCGACCCTGTACCCGCGAATTCGAAGTTCATTATAAATAATATTCTCCATGATATGATTTTCTTCCGTCTGTCTAAAATTCAACCTCGCATTTCGAAGCCCCACATCCTCAAAATAGTACTTAGCGGGTGAGCCGATATATTTCCTGCCCTTAATATCAAAACGCACCGCCTTGCTGATCAAAAATGCATCTATCAGATAATCAATATAGGTTTTGACCGTCTTATCACTTACATTTTTATTCTTCACGCTCTTGAATGTCTTTGTGAGCTTTGTCTGATTTGTCAGGCTGCCGATCGCTGACGCGAGAATATCCGTAAGCTCCTCCAATTCTTCCTTATTACGCACTTTGTGGCGCTCAACAATATCGGAAAGATAGACCTTTTGGAACAAATTGGATAGATACTCCGCTTTATCTTCTGCCGTCGCCATGGAAAGGATTAAAGGAAGCCCTCCATAATTAAAATAATCATCCCACGCTTCATCAGGCGATCCATCAAAGGCGGAATTGAATTCCCGAAAGCTGAGCGGATACACGTGAATCTCATCACCGCGCCCTCTAAACTGCGTGATGACATCAGAGGAAAGGAATTTGGAATTACTGCCGGTCACATAGACATCCGCATTGTGAATATGGAGAAACGAGTTCAGCACATCCTCAAATTCATCCAAATACTGCACTTCATCAAGAATAATATAATAGGTATCATTGTCTTTGATCTGCCCTTTTACAAAAGCCAACATTTTGTCAGGATTGCGCAATTCCTTGTTACTCCGGTCATCCAAAGCCACTTCTATGATATGATTTTGGGGTATGCCCTTTTCAAGCAGATAGTCATGGAATAACCTAAACAGCAGATAGGATTTTCCGCATCTTCGAATACCGGTCACGACCTTGATCAATCCATTTTGCTCTTTCCGAATCAGCTTATCCAAATAAATATCACGTTTGATCTCCATGCAGTTCCTCCATTCCGAGAAAGCGTGCGCACGCACACTTTCTCGGAATAGATGATACCATGCTTCATGAAGACTCGTCAAGGCAATTCTTTATATATTCAACCAGCGGCATGATATACGTTTTATCAGTCCAGTCGCACTTCTGCCCCACAGCGGATAAGAGCGCTTTCATCCACGGCTCACAGGAAGCTGGATCTTTCTTTGCGACCATCTTCTGCAGCATGCCGCACAGCATACGGTCTTTCCATGTCATGCTGCTCTCGTCCCACGCACCCCTGCCATAAAAAACAGGAATCTCCTGTAATTCTCCTTTGAGATTACGCACTCTGATCTCCTCCAGCGCCTTCTCGTCATACGGGGACGCTCCCACGCAGAGAACCGCCAGCTTTTTTCCTTTCAGAAGCGGATAGTTCTTCCGCAGGATGTCTAATCCGGCGATGCCGCTCGCGTAGATTCCACCCGCAAAAATGATCCAGTCGTATGCTTCCGTTCTGTATTCTTTGCCGCTCTTTGTATCACGGACATCACAGGAAAGTTCCTCCTCCAGCATCCGAACATATTTTTTCGTTGCGCCGTATTTTGACCGATATAAGATCAATCCTTTTTTCATGTTAATCCCCCATTCATACTCAACCCGCCGTTTTTGACGCCGTCCTCTTTTCTAAGTTCTCAATTCCCGCATACAGCCTTGTCAACAGCGTAAATAACGTTTCGATCTCCTTGTCCGTATAAACAGAAAAAAGAACCTGTAATTGTTCCTGATAGATCGCGAAATCGTTTTGAAAAAAATCCTCCGCCTTCTGTGTGGGGCAAATGCACATAGCCCTGACATCATCGGGACTCTGCGTGATCTTGATAAATCCTTTTTTCGATAATACCTCCGCCAGTTTTTTAATGTTCTGTCTGGAACAGCCAAGCATGCTCCCCAACTGCGTCAGGGTCAGCGGTTCTTTCGATTGTCTGACGATTGAGAGTAGCATAAACTGTTTTAACGATACCTCCGGAATATGGTTGTCAAAAAGCGTCTGCAATTTGTTTCCGGCGATAAACAACGTACTGAAAATCGCCTTTCTTTGATTCTCCGTGGTGTCAGAAAACCGTTTTGTCAGTTCATCGAGTGTCATGTACGTTCCCCCTTCTCGTTTTTCTCGTCCTTCTCGTTTTTCCCGTCCTTCCTCGCGCATCGCTTCCCAGTCAGATTCACGCGCAAAGCGGCGGCAAAAGCTAGGCTGTCATTTTGGCCTTTATTAGTAACTTGTTACCCTTTTCAGTATAGCAACAAGTTACCTATGTGTCAACACAAAAGTACCTGACGACCGACCGTCCTTACAATATACTGAATCCTCATGCGTTTACCTTATCCTGCAAAATTTCCCTGCTTGTTTCACTAAAGTGGCAGGTCACAAGTAGGTTGTTTTGCCTATGGTCTTTACAAAGTGCGGTTTGTGTTTCCTGTTTATATATGGTTTGCCGTTTCGTTTTTTGGAAAAAATAGCGGTAAATCCGTAATAGGCTCACCGCTATTTTGTTAGTGATTATTATTTAGTTTTGAATTAAACAAACTTGAATTTTGTCATCGGATAAGTTATCTTAATCAATCATAATTGACACTCAATAGTTTTCATCATTTCACTAAAACCACTTCTTTCATAAAATCTCATACCATCAATATTTTTTGGAAAAACTTCCGTTCTAATAAAATCTGCCCCTCTTCTCTTTCCGTATTCTTTACTGGCATCTATGAGAAGTGTTCCAATTCCTTTGCTCCGCTCGCACTCCAAAACAACCATATCTTGTATGTAAACTGCGGTCTGTGGTTTTAAGCACGCTATATTTTTTTGTTTCAAAATCATAACATGAGAAAAGCCTATCACTGTTCCATCAACGTCTGCTACAAGAATATCCTGATTGCTACTTTCAAATATTGAGTTAAAAAAGTCATTGTTACGATAGCCCACTACAAAATGTTCTGGTTGATATTTGACAGCGTCAATTTCTAATTCAGAATACAAATGTCTTAGCTGCTCAATATCATCCATGTTCGCCAGCCTGATAAGCATATCTTTATCCCCCCAATACCGATTTTTCACTATCAACAACACTGAAATCATACCACACAACCAACTGAATCACAATGACCTTTGCGCTGTTCGTTATTGTAAATTCCTCCGTTTCCCGCTATACTAAAGCTATAAGCAGCTTGGGAAAAAGGCGTTCTCAAAAACAGGAGAAAAACAATGACTGCACGAATCAACGAGTCCTTCAACGATGACTGGAAATTCTTAAAACTCACCCAAAAAGACGGCTTATCCGAACTTGCAATCGAAACCGCCGCTTTGGACGACAGCGGCTGGGAACGCGTCACTCTCCCTCATACATGGAATGACAAAGACGGCTGCAGCGGCGGTCCCGAGTCGGACGAAGGCGGAGAAAACTATTATCGCGGACTCGGCGGTTACCGGAAATCTTTTTATTTTTCTAAAAAAAATTTTTCCGGCAAGGAGATTTTTCTTGAATTTCATGGTGCAAACACAGTCACGGAGCTTTTTGTAAACGGTAGATCTGCCGGCATTCACGAGGGCGGATATGCCGCTTTCCGCTTTCATATTACCGGGCTTGTCAGACTTGACGCGGATAATCAGATCGCAGTAAAAGTCAATAATGCGCCAACCGATCACATCGCTCCCATCACGGATCAGGGCGATTTCACAAAAATGGGCGGCCTGTACCGTGGCGTGAATCTGATCGCTGTCGAAAAAATCCATCTTGACCTTATGGATCACGGTTCTTCGGGAATCTATATTACGCCGAAAAATATCACTGCAGAGAACGCAGATATCAATCTGCTCATTAAAATCGCAAACCATTCCGCAGAAGACAGCGAAATTACCGTAAATACCAAACTGATGGACAGTGACGAAAATACCGCTGCGGCAGGCAGCACGGTCTGCAGCATTGTTGCAGGACTAAATGCCGAAGCGATAATGACTGTGAAACTGCCGCATCCCGTTTTATGGAACGGGACGGAAAATCCGTATCTTTACCGCGCAAAAATAACGCTATTGAAAAACGAAACCATTCTCGATGAATCCACGCAGACTTTCGGCGTAAGAACTTATCGGATCGACCCCGACGATGGTTTTTTCCTGAATGGAAAGCATGTGGATCTGCATGGGGTAAACTATCATCAGGACAGCTTTGAACATGGCTGGGCAATGACCGACGGGCAGCGAAGGCGGGATTATGATATGATGCGGGAAATGGGCTGCAACACCGTAAGAATGGCTCATTATCAGCATGACAGCTATGAGTATGACTTATGCGATCAAATGGGTATTGCCGTATGGACTGAAATCGGGATCGTAAATAAAATGTCAGCGGATGAAACCGGAGCATTCGCCATTTCCGATGGTTTTGTGGAGAACGCCGGACAGCAGCTGATCGAACTGATCAGACAGAATTATAATCATCCGTCGATCATTGTATGGGGGCTCTCCAATGAGCTTTATCAGATGTCCGATGAAATCTACCATATTTATACCGAGCTTCATGCTCTTGCAAAATCGGAAGATGAAACAAGACTTCTTACCTTTGCCGACTCCCAGTTTTGGGGGCGATTTCTGGAACTGCCCGCAGATGTTGTCGGTTACAACAGATATTTCGGCTGGTATAAAGAAGCAGGTCCCACAGAACAATTCGGCGCATGGCTGGACAGCTATCACGGCATAAAGGAGTCCCGTCCCATATGCGTTTCTGAATACGGCGGCGGCGCGGCAATTTCCCAGCATAAGGATCACATTGACTGGGAGACGGAAATCGACCCATGGGGCGAGCGGCACTATGAAAATTATCAGTCCGCAATGCACGAAACAATATGGGCACAGTTTGCCGAAAGACGGTATCTGTGGGCAAAATATATCTGGTGCATGTTTGATTTCGCTTCCTGCGGCAGGCGTGAGGGCGATACGAAAGGGCAAAACGACAAAGGGCTTGCCACCCGCAAACGTGAACCGAAGGATGCCTTCTATTTTTATCAATCCGTGTGGAATGCCGCGCCGATGCTGCATATCACCGAAAAAAGGTTTACCAAACGCCCTGCGCAGGTGCCGCAGGTCAAGGTATATTCCAATGCGGAAAAAGTGGAATTATTTGTAAACGGCGTGTCCGCCGGCATCGTTTACAGAAGTTCCCTTGCGCCCTTTTATTCCACCGTATTCACTTGGGAGCACGTTTCCCTGTCCATTGACGTGCAAAATGAAATCAAAGCCATAGCTTATTTTGCGAACGGAAACACTTTGGAAGATACGGTCTTTTGGGTGGGCAGTCAGTTATTCAGATAACCCTGTAATTCCTCTTCCTTAGACCATATGCGCTCATAGCGCATCCCTCTGTCTGAAAAAATCTGATCCCAGACTGAGAACTGATGCATCTCCTCCATGCGTCCTTTGTTTTTCTGAATCCAATCAAGGAGATTGCTGTAAGTATCACCAGAAAATCTGATACACCAGTTTTTCTTGTAATCGCTGTTATGGTTATAAGACATTCCATCATAATGAACAGACAGAATGCCCCCTCCGCTTTGAACCGCAAGTCCCCTGATCTCAAGATCGGCCCACATGTACCCTGCCTTTTTATCATGTACCAGATTGGGATATTTTCGATAGTAAGTCTCCGCCAGCGCTTCATACTTTTGGATGTCCGCCTGACTCTGTAAGAGGACTGTTCCGCCCCTGCCTTCCTCGCCGTCCCGCAGCAGATACTGAATGCCAGTGCCGGAATGAGTCTTTAAGGTGAAGCCCTGCAGTTCCACCGATTCCAGCGTATCAACGCCCATCGCATTCTGCAGGGCTTCTTTCAGCTCGCTGTCCATTACCATCGCTTCATAGCTCATGGTTCCATATTCCGAGATCAAAAATTCCTTCCCGGTCGCACAATCCTGCCTGACCTTGATATCGGAATAATTAAAAACGCCGAGCTTTTCTCCCTGCTTATTGTAAATGTCAAAACGTCCCGCCTCATTGTCAGGCATAATTTTATAATTCGCGGATTCGTATGCTTCATAAGCAGGCTTCACACCGCCTGCTCCCGAAGCTGCCGCCCGATATGCCTGCAACACAAAATTCTGTGCCGACGTCCTCGTGCCCGTTCCCTGAAAAGAAAACCGCCCAGCCTGTCCCGCCACTGCCATTCTGTCTGCAAAACCGGTTCCCGAGCTGCGCTTTGGTCCCTGTCCTGTCGCTCCCCATGCGGGATACCCCGTTCCTACTCCATGAATCCCCATCTTCCCGATCCTCCATTGCTGTCAATGATTTTTGATGCGCCGGCTTCTGAATCCGGTTCGCTTGTTTGACAACGAAACTCTTTACTCTAATAAAAGTATCGGCAGATGCGTTTCTTTTTCCAATGCAGATCGCACCAAGAAACGATTTCCCTGCACAAAAAGACTATGATGTCATGAGAATCTGATGTGATGCTCAGATCAACAGATCGATCCGTAAAAAATGCTGCTGTTTGCCGTAAACGGATGATTGGAGCCGGTTAACTGTATACGCATAAGCTCACTCCTATACTTCTTTATCTATTTTTGTCGATGCCACCCTGGATAGCGCACTCGCATAAGTACCACTGCTCGTATAGGTGCCTCCCGCACCGGAAGCCGCCATGCTGATGCTGTTTGCCTTCTGGCTGATTTTGCTTGCATAGGAATTCTGACCGGTAAACAAGATCTTCAGTGTGCCGATGTCCGCTTGCTTTATCGCGTCCTCGTCCAGCTCCAGCTTATTCCCCTTGCCGATGGTAATACCTGCACTTGCGAGCAGATTTTTGTTTGCTTTAGTCAGATTGGTCATCCACACCGCATTGCGCAATACGCCGTTTGTACTCGAATTTCCTGCTCTTTGTACGGTATCGTTATAATCGTCAATAAAGGATTTCACGTTTTTTATGATCGTGTCCCAGTCATAATCGCTCTTGGTGATTTTCTCACCGGTCTTTTCATCCGTTACCGTTGTTGTCTTTTTCTTCCAAAGAGACTCATTCATCAGGCTCTGCGCAGACTGCGAAAGCGCGTTTGCGCTACTCTGCATAAGCGTCAGATTCTGCCTGGTATCCCCGCCTGAGGGACGGTCCGCATCCGCTTTCTTATAATATGCTTTCAACAATTTCCGGTAGCTTCCGTTTTTAATGGACGCATAATCGGCAAGGCTGAACCCGTCTCCCGACACGCCGAGGCAGGACAAAAAAGAATTTCCGCCCGAGTTGGAATTCGTATTTGAAAAAAGGTAGCTGTAGTCTCTGTATGCGTTTACTTTATCCTCTTTGTAGGTGTTTGCTGCAGAATCTTTGTTCTTGTGTGACGCGGAATCTTTGTAGGTATCCGTTGTGTAATCCTGATAGGTGCTGGACGCGTACTCCCTGATTGTTGACATTGTCGTTTCCTCCCTGATATTTTTTTGAAATCCGTTTCCCTTTATGCCACTGCATACCGCAGGCTTCGGTACGACTTTTCTTATTTTATTATTCGGATGAAATAGAGGAGGAAAATATCAAAATGTTGTGTAGCGGCAGTATTTTGTTTTGAAATAACAAAAAGCGTGTCGATATAAATTTTTTGCATGAAAAAAGCAGGGATTCTCTCGAATCTCTGCTCTCTTTCAGGTTATCCTCTTTTATATGCTATATAGATGTAGGGCATCACGACATACCAAAGCAGTTCTAATACTCTCCCTACCCCTCATGCATCTTTACATAGTGGTGCAGCCGCTTTACATGTTCCGTCTGCCAGAACGGAAACGAGAGCGTCTCCTGCGTGTCAAAAACAATCTTTCCCAAACGAATCTCAATCACATGAGTCAGATTCACGATACATGTTTTTTCCGTACGGAAAAAACGAGGATTATCCTCTAACGTGATGATCAGGTCCGCGACTCGTCCGAGCGTGGAATGCACCTTACCCGAAGCGGTATGAATATGCATGGTATGATGGTACTCATTCGCATAAAGAATGTCGCGTTCATGAAGATAGAGCGTCTCTTTTTCGCCCTGAATGGTGATCGGACGCTCGATATGGGTATGAATTTCAAGCGCCTCGTCAATGATAGCGGAAAGCGCATCCTTCTGAATTGGTTTTTTGATATGGAGGAGCAGTTCGGGAGCCGCGGAAAACGCCGTATAATCCGTCTCTCCGGAGCACATCACGATCGGCGCCGTAACACCCGCCTTGCGGAGCATGCGCGCAACGTCCATACCGTTTTTGTCCCCGTTATGGCAGTCGATAAAAAACAACTCATACTGCATGGGTGCATGTAACAGCGACTCAAAATTGCCGTGGCTGTCAATGTAGAGGTTGCCCGTTGTCGGAATCCGCCGGTCGGATTCCCTTCCAAGCAGACGCTCCAATTGTTTTCTGTCCGCAATATTATCATCAAAGACCGCAATATGCATACGGATACCTCCCCTTTTAAGGTGGCATGTCCACTCTCTCGTTCCCTACGCTTACTCAGATCGTACCGATCTCAATGGGCGACAGTATGAGCGCAACGACCGCGCCGATCTGCAGCAAAAGGATGACGGGCATGCCGTACACGAAATACCAATGCCTTGTTTTATGACGGAACAGGTGCATTCCCACGATCGAACCGATACTTCCTCCGATCAGCGCGATTAAAAATAATGTCGCCTCCGGAATGCGCCACAGTTTTTTTCTCGCCTTTCGCTTGTCAATATACATACTAAAAAAGCCGACAACATTGATCACCAGCACATACGCAACAATCCATATATATACTCTCATATTCAAACTCCAAAGGATATGCAAGCCCATTTATAAAAAGATTCCATACACAAAAAGTATAACACAGACAAAACGCTTTTTGAAGTACCCAAAAAAGACACCGCTCTCTCCACCGTGCAACTCTAGCGGCAGATATCGTAGATAAACTCCGCGTTCTTATCCATCGCTTCATACGCCGTCTTAAAGGGCGACATTTGAAATACATGCCACATGCCCTTAAATACATCCAACTTCACGGACACATTTTCTTTGATCATCTTTTTATGAAGCTCCGTCGCGTCATTTAAGAGGATCTCGTTGTCCCCCACCTGAATATAGGTCGGCGGAAATCCCGCAAAATCACCGAACAGCGGGGAGATCAGCGGATTGGTAAGCTCATCTTCCCGAACATATGCAGCGATCGCCTTATCCAGATATTCCTTGTCTAAAACAGGGTCAAGCGCGGCTCTCGTCTGGTGCGAACGGCCGCCTGACGTTAAATCGGTCCACGGCGACATTAACACAAGCCCTCTCGGAAGCAGACGCCCTTCCTCCTTGAGCTTCAAGGTAAGAGAAAGCGCCATGTTGCCGCCCGCCGAATCTCCCGCAACGATCACGTCGCGCGCGCCATAGCCTAAGAGCATCAGATAATTCCATGCGCGCATCGCGTCCCCCGCTGCCGCCGGATAGGGATGCTCGGGTGCAAGGCGGTAGTCAAAGCAGAACACATCCATCGAGGTCGAGGTGGCAAGCTTCGTGGTCAGCGTTCGCGCATAAAGACAGCTTCCCGTCATATAGCCGCCGCCGTGACAGTACAGGATGACATATTTTTTCATATGCGCCCTGTCCACACTCACCCACTCGCCGTACATGCCGTCAATCTCGATCTCCCGGATGAGCGTATCTTTCCGATTACCAAGCATGGCGCCAAGATTGTTCTGCGACTGTCTATGCTTATCAATATCGTCAGCTTCGACCAAATTATGCACCTTGCGGATGACATTCATCAGATTCTGATTCGCCTTGCCGCCCCACGCCATGTTGCTTTCCTCCCGCGTATTTTATATTTGACTCCTAAATCTCTACGCTTTTGATAACACCGAATAATCTGATTATAATATAGGATGCCTTGAAATACAACATCGTATCCTAATTGTAATACAGGACACGATGTGATAAAATTCTAAGGAAGCGCTGATTAAATCAGCACTTCCCTTATAGAAAAATGATCGGAAAGGAATGCGCATGCCATCGAAACGACCGCCGTTAAGCGAAAAACGCCCCAAAAAAGACTGGTACAAGCTGGATTTATCTGCGATTGTCTATCCGACGCTTCAGCGGCGTGATTTTTCTGCCGTATACCGATTGAGCGTTACGCTGAAAGCCCCCGTTGATCCGGAGCTTTTGCAGCGGGCGGTCGATATTGCCATGAAGCGCTTTCCCACCTACAAGGTTGCCATCCGGAAAGGCCTGTTCTGGCGCTATTTAGAACCGAACCGGCGTCCGGGTCCTTATGTCAGGCCGGACATTAAAAATCCCTGCATGCCGATGGGTTTTCAGACAAACAACCGCTATCTCGTGCGTTTTTATTACTATGAAAACAGGATCTCGATGGAAGCGCACCACTGTCTCGGCGACGGCACGGGCGGCATGTGCGTGTTACAGACCGTGACCGCGGTTTATTTAGAGCTGCAGGGCTGTTTCATCACAAAAAAATATTTTGTGCGCGATGTGAATGAAGAACCTTCTCCGGGCGAGCTGGAGGATGCCTACATGCGCTATGCCGACGCGGGGGTTCATCCGCCGAGAGTGCACGAAAAAGCATACCGCGTCCGCGGCACAAAGGAACCGTTTTACACGCTGAATATTATTAACGGCACGCTCTCCTCAGCCGAGACAAAGCAGGTCGCAAAAAAATACGGTGTCACCGTGACGGAATATTTTAACGCCGTGCTTCTTTATGCTCTTTTACAAAAACAGGAGAAGGAGTGGCATTTGCGCCTTCGTCCGGTCAAGATCGCGATGCCCGTCAACCTGCGCCGCTTTTTCCCGTCGGAAACGCTGCGCAATTTTATCACGATGGTCTATCCGGGCATCGACCCGCGTCTCGGCGCTTACACCTTTGAGGAGATCGTAACGCAGACGCACAATTTCATGCGCTATTACATTAATGAGAAATTCCTGCGCGGCGACATCACGACGAACGCCGCGACACAGCGCAATCCGCTCATCCGTGTCGTTCCGCTCTTTTTGAAGGATTTTATCGTCAGCCGCTTTTACGCTGCGATCCAGGATAAAAATTCCTCAGCAGGTCTTACGAACATGGGACTTTGTCAGGTGCCTGAGGATATGAAGCCCCACATTGAGCGCTTTGATATTTATATGGGACAGCCGTTTTCGAGCCGGACGAACTGCGCCATCATCACCTACGAAGATACACTCACGATCAATTTTGCGAGCAGCATCATAGAAGCGGATGTCGAACGTCTTTTTTTCCGAAAACTGGTGCAGGACGGTATTCACGTCAAAATCGCGAGTAATCGGGAATCTGTTTGAAAAAAGAAAGGATGGTATTTCCTCATGTCTTATTGCGTCAACTGCGGTGTCGAATTGGATGCCTCCCATAAAAGCTGCCCTCTGTGCAACACGCCCGTCATCAATCCGAAACAGCTTGAGCAGCTGATCGCCGTTCCGCCGTTTCCGAGCGAAAAAGGCCAGGTCGAGCTTGTAAAAAGAAAGGACGCTGCGCTCCTGTTAAGCGTTGTCCTGCTCTCAACGGCAGTCACATGCGGACTCCTTAATGTTTTCGTCTATAAAGCAAGCCTGTGGTCGCTCTCCATCATCGGCGCCTGCTGTGTATTATGGGTCTTTATGATCCCGCTTGTCATCTATACGAAGCTGTCCGCGTACGCGTCGCTTTTATTGGACGGTGTCGTTGTCTGCGCCTATCTTTTTATGCTGACATGGCTGACGAAGCAAAACACATGGTTTTGGGGCATTGCCCTGCCGATTACGATCCTCGTGACGGTGCTTGCCGAGATCATGACATTTCTGCTTCGCAGATTCCGATTTTCCTTTTTAGTGACGGCGACCGTCAGCTTTGCGGAGATTGCCGTGCTGTGCGTCGGCATCGAGCTCGTTCTCAACCGTTATCTGCATCAAAGATTCTTTTTATCATGGTCGGGGATCGTGCTGACGATCTGTTCCATCATCACGATCGCCCTCATCACAATCCTGTCAAAAAAGCGCCTGCGCAACGCAGTGCGCAGGCGGCTTCATTTTTAAGTTCCCATTTTGATGCATTACACCGCCACGATCACGCCGCCGTCGTTGGCGTACATGCTGCTGACTCCCGCCGTATCCTCAATGAGAATCTCCTTAAAACGGAAATATCCCATCAACAGCTTTTTTAACAGCTCCGCCCGATCGAGGGCATTACAGTGCGTAATGATCACACGCTTCTTCTCCGGATCACAGACTTCTTTGCATAAAGTTTCAGCTAGTTTATGCAGCGCTTTCTTAAAACCGATGCACTGATGGAGCTGGATGATGCTCCCCATATCCGCTCCCATGACCGGTTTAATATTTAAGGTCGATGCGATGAGCGCCTTGACGTTGGAAAGTCTTCCGTTCTTGCGCAGCGTCTCCAAATTATCCAGAATAAAATATGTCTTCATTCCGTTTCGGTATGCAGTCAGCTTTTTGCAGATGGTGTCATAGTCAAGTCCTTTTTCCTCTAATTCCATCGCAAGGAGCGCGATCTGCGTCTCCCCGCCAGATGCGGAACGGGAATCCACAATATAAATATCCTTTTCCCCATAGGTTTCCTCATATAACCGCCTGCCGAGCTCCGCGCTGTTATAGGAACCGGACAGTTTCGAGGACAGCGTCACCACATACACATGATCCGCATCGCAGTGATATGCCTCCATGAATTTTTGCGGCGACGGACAGGAAGATTTCGGACAGGTCGGACAGGCTGCAACCTTCTCCAAAAATACTTTTTGGTCAAACGCCTCATCATCCACGATGCAATAGTCGCCCACCTCCAGTCCGAGCGGCACACGCTCAAACCGTGAATCATTCCTGAACTCCTTCGGCAGCTCTCCGCAACTGTCCAGAATAATCTTATAGCTCATGACATCCTCCAAGCCACCCGCTAAACTGCTTGCGACATATCTCGCGTTTTTGCAGGTCATCAAACATAGTTTTTATTACTACATAGAATATAGCATAGCTATCCCTTGTTGTAAAGGAAAAAAGAAAATTTCCGCATCCGTTGTCATTTGCGTGATGATTATGATATGATGTCGTAAGACATGTTCTCTATCTATTTACGGTCGCAGAACATTTGCTTCGCGCACACTTGCAGACCGTATGAAAACGGAGGGTTACTATGCGCAGCTTCACGATCTCCAATCATCGCACATTCATGGCGGCACTGTTCACCGGTACGCTGTTTGATTCGTTTCAAACCGAATCGGTTCAGATCACGACCGCATCCACACTGCGGATCGACGGCAGGACTGTTCCCGCCTTTTACACGGCGGATGAACTTGCCGAAATGCCCGCCGGACTTCCTGAATTTACGCCCTGGGCGAATCTTCGCAGCTTATGCTTCAGCGCGATCAAAGGAAAAAAGACGCCGCTCTTTTTTCAGATCACCTTCCATGCAGATAAAGAAATCGTCAACCGTCTTACCGCATCGGAGGAATGTACGGTTGACAGTTCCTTTGTGCAGGCGTTCGTGCTCACGGTCCGTTATGAATCGGGCATATGCCGTCTGACAACAGGAACGGCATATACGACATTTTTCCCTGACAAATCGCCGGATAAGCTGTGGGACGAGGAAATGCAGCGTTTTCTTTCGGAACATGAAATAGAGGCATCCGTATCGTGAGCCATGCCATCGAAGCAGCCCGCATCGGTATCATGAATGATTTTTCAAACAAAACGGCTGCAGATATGACGCACAGTAAAAAGGCAGCGCATTACTGCGCTGCCCTCTGAGAATCATATTTATGTAAAAGCTCGTCTATCTCGGCGTCTTCTCTTACGATGCCGCTCCTTCCCAAATCATGTTTTTTCCCTTTCGACTCCAAAAACCGATAGGCGATCATAAAGCTTACGTCATCAAAGGATGCATAAAACTTCTCGTTGACCGCCCGAATTTTTTCCGAAAGCGGCATATCGGATAGCGAATCCGCATACAGGAATACCTCTTCAAACGCATAGATGCAAATACTTTCCTGCTGCCTGATGTCCGATGTGACCTCCTGCACATGGAACACGCGCAGATAAACACGCAGCCATTTGGTATAACTCTGATACCACTGGGAAAGTGTCTCGTATTTTTGGGTCATCGCCTCGATCTCTTTTTTCCATATTTCCGAAAAATAAGAGGCGTCCACGATTCCCTTGATCTGCTCCGGCGTCAGATAGAGTTCGTACTTTTGATTAAACGTCTCTACGATCTTTCTCCGCTTCTTTGCAGCGGCCGGGAGAATGCTGCTCCTGGTGCTCTTTTTCGTCTGTTCGCGGTATTCCTGATAGACAGTGTCCTGCCTGTCATAGCTTTGATCCTGCCACCGTGAATCCTTTTTGGACTTCTTGTCCTTTTTCCCGTATTTATTGATCAGCCATCCGACGAGTATCACTCCGCCGACAAAACCAAACGGGGTAAAGAATAACGACGTGGCCGCGCCCAAAAAGCATAAGCCAAAGACAAGCTTAAAGATATCGCTTGCGAGCGCATCCCTGCCCTTTCCCTTAAACATCATAACCAGAAAGATGAAAAAAATATAGAACCCATTCGTTCTCCCCCAGTATCCTATGCCTTAGCCGCAACGCGGGTATGACGCAATGCGGGTATGCCGCTATGATAAACTACATCCTCTAAGCCCTGTGTTTCGGGCAGATGCCGATTCCCGTCGCATCAGGGCCGACATGACAGCCGATGCTGAACGAAAGCGGATCGTAAAAAATCTCAATGGTCGGAAAATGCTCTTTTACGAGCGCATACCATCTGTCGGCATCCTCCTTGTGTTGGAAGGTACCTGTCGCTCCGATACGCAGCTCCTCGTCCGGCACGTTACCGAAGCGCCCTTCCCTGTCCGCTTTTACCGCCTGTAAAATACGTTCCCAGCACTTTTTCATGCCGCGCACCTTTGCGAACGCATCGAGTTTTTCGCCCTGAATCGTCAAAATCGGTTTGATATTAAGAATGGAGCCGATCGCCGCACCCGCCGGCGTGACCCTCCCGCCTTTTTTCAAATATTCGAGCGTATTGACCGCAATATAAATACTGGCATCCAGCCCGTCCTTCTCAAGCTGCTCCCTGACCTCTTTCGCAGAAAGCCCCTGCGACGCGAGATACCGCGCATCCAGCACTGATTGACGCAGCGTAACGGAAATCCGGTGATTATCCGCCACCTGCACGCGTCCGCCGTATTCCTCCGCCAATCCGATAGCGGAATGACAGGAATTGCTGAGACCGCTCGACATCGGGATATAGACAAGCCCATCATAGCCTTCCGCAAGCACCTCGTCCCAAACCGCCATCACGTCACCCGGCGAAGGCTGCGAGGTCGAAACATCGTCGCCGCCCTCCAGTCTGCTGTAGAATTCCTCCTGTGTCAGATTGACACCCTCATAGTAGGTT
The DNA here is from genome assembly GCA_947176965.1 of uncultured Lachnospiraceae bacterium. Classification (GTDB taxonomy): domain Bacteria; phylum Bacillota; class Clostridia; order Lachnospirales; family Lachnospiraceae; genus DLAJ01. The sequence continues at coordinate 17,481 of CAMWSU010000056.1, forward strand.
TCCTCATTGATGATGACCGGCATCTTCATGACATAGATTCCGAGCGCTTTCCCTTCCTCGACGGTAATTCCGCTGTTCGTGTCGGTTATGATTGCTGTTCTCATGTTTTTTCTCCCCCATCTCTGCGTTTCCGCATACACTACCAGTATACCACGAGAACCCTCTACCGACAAGCGCGAACGGGAATTTCGGTGTGAGATTTAGAACTTCTTCGCGAAATGCCTTTGGCATGAGCTTTAGAAGTTCTTCTCACACTTTATCCCTTCATCTTCGGCTTAAACACCAGACTTGCGAGGTACGCAAAGACAAGCGCCGCCGCACAGCCCGCCGCGCCCGATTTGAAACCGCCCAGAAACAATCCGATAAAGCCCTGCTCATCGACCGCCTCTTTTACGCCTTTCATCAAAATATTGCCGTAGCCTAAAAGCGGCACGCTTGCTCCCGCTCCGGCATACTCCTGAAACGGTTCATAGAGCTGAAAGACGCTGAGGACCGCTCCCGTACACACCAAGATCACCATAATCCTGCCGGGCAGCAGCTTTGTTTTTTCCATTAAGATCTGTACCAGCACGCAGATCAGTCCGCCCACCCAAAATGCATTCAAATAATCCATACCGTAACTCCTTTCCTGTTCATTCAGGCTGATATAATAATAAACAGACAAAACGACCGGAGAAGCTCTCCGGTCGTAGTATATGTCACATGATGATGATTATGCGCGCCGTTCAAAATCGGCTGCACCGTGCTTACAGATGGGACAGACAAAATCCGCCGGGAGCGGATCGCCTTCATAGACATAGCCGCACACCTTACATACCCATGTCACCTCATCCGTCTGCTTCTTTGCTTCCGGCTTCGGCTTTATGTTGCTCTGATAATAGCCATAGGTCACCGTCGGCACATCGGAAAGCATGGCGCCGTCCATAACCTCTGCCACAAAGATCGTATGCGTTCCCATGTCCATGACCTCACATACGCGCGCCGACACATAGGCGTTTGTCCCCTTCGTAATGTACATGATGCCGTTCTCTGCGCGGGTACAATCCGGATAATCCGCAAATTTGTCCACGTTCTTTCCCGATTGGAATCCAAAGTGCTGAAACAGCGAAAACGATGCATTTTCTGCGATCATGGAAATATTAAATTTTTTCGATGCCAAGATCATATCATGCGTTCTGTTCTGCTTATTGACCGCGATCAGCACACGGCAGGGCGTTGACGTCACCTGAATTGCCGTATTGATGATGCAGCCGTTATCCATACCGTCCGCATTTGTCGTCAGCACATAAAGACCGTATCCGAATTGAAACATCACTTTTTGATCCATATTCTGCCTACACTTTCCCGCAGTCCGCATTAATCGTCTGCGCACTATAAAATTTTTACCTAATTATTCCCGCTTTTTGCCCGCTTATGCCGTTTTTTTATTGACCGAGATAGGCAATGACCTCCACCTCGCAGAGCACATCTTTCGGGAGCTGTTTTACCGCAACGCAGCTTCTTGCCGGCTTTCCGGTAAAATATTTCTCGTACACCGCATTAAACGCCGCAAAATCAGCCATTTCCGCCAAAAAGCAGGTCGTCTTGACCACTTTTGTATAATCTGTTCCCGCAGCCTCCAAAATGGCGCCGACATTTTTCATGACCTGCTCCGCCTGCACGTTGATATCGCCCTGCGCAATCTCTCCCGTCGCCGGAATGATCGGAATCTGTCCCGATGCATACAGCATGTCTCCTGCAAGAATTGCCTGCGAATACGGCCCGATTGCCGCAGGCGCTTTGTCCGTACTGATTGTTTTCATTTTTTACTCTCCTTTCTCTATAGCAAAAAAATTCTATTTATGACTATACCACATAAATCACCCTGTCACACAGGCGGCTCGTCCTGAAATTCCACCGTTACATAAAAGCCGCGCGGATTCTCTTTTACCTCCGAAACAATGCCCTCGCGCGCCTTTAGCTGTTCGCGGAACGGGTAGTTACCCGACATGGCAAGCGACGGATCGATCGTATAATAATAATTGCTCGGCAGTTTTCCCTCCGTAATGCTTACGCGGTCGCCCTCATGTAACAGCCCCGGCCGCTCCATCTTAAACTCCATTGTCCTCATCATAAACGCCTCTTTTTCGTTAACAGAATCATTATATTATAATCACTTTTTTTTTTCAATCTCTGTTCTAAAAATCACGCAACCCCGCAGTTCCATCTTGGCACTTGCAAAAAACAAGTAATCCCGCTATACTGGTTTTGTAATAAACGAATGCGGCTGCATTCCTTGCCGCAGCATGTACACAGGGGGATTCTTTATGAGAAAAAACGATTATGATGACGATTTACATATTCACATTCACTCCGGTTCCGGCAGCTCCGAGTCTTCTCCGTTAAAAGAGCTTGGCATCTTTCTCGGCGGCCTTGCCATGCTGATCGCAGGATTGTTCTTTTTTTCACAGAAGGTACTCGTATATTCCAGCTTCTTTTCCACGGGCTTTGCCATCCGCGGCTTTCATATGAAATCCGGCATGGTCATTGTTCCGTTCATTATCGGAATCGTATGGCTGTTTGCCTCTCCCAAAAGCGTTGCGGCCAAACTGTATATGGCAGCCGCGACACTCATCATCATCGCTTCCGTCATTATGACGACGGACTTCCATCTGCTAACGATGACGCTGTTTGACTGGATTCTGCTGCTTGTATTGATCTTCGGCGGACTCGGAATGGTTCTACGCGTATTATTCACCAAACATTGATCCATGAGGCAGCCGGGCAATACCGGCTGCCTTTCATTACTTTAACTAATCATAAAGAAGGAGTTGATATGATGGATTTCAATCAGGCTCGCATTGCAGATATGGACAGGTTGATACGCTCGGAGATCGGACGCGATAATCTCGCCGGCGCGAATCTCCTGCTCTTAAAGGACGGTCGCACACTCCACCGCGCATCCTACGGGATGGCGGATAAAGAAAAACAGATTCCCATGACGGACGATACGATCTTCCGTATCTTTTCCATGACCAAACCGGTCATCTGCGCCGCCGCCATGCTGCTCGTGGAGCGCGGCGTTATTGATCTTTCCGATCCGGTCGAACATTATCTGCCCGGCTTTCACGGTCAACAGGTATTTCTTCCGGGCAGCACGCAGACTGTTCCCGCCTCGCGCGCAGTGCGTCTCTCCGATCTCTTAAACATGACGTCCGGCCTCGCCTATCCCGACGACTGCACAAGCTCCGGAAAGGCTGTGGCGGCGCTTTTTGATGAAATGACAGCGGCGCAGGATGCCGGCGTCTCTTTTTCAACGGTACAGCTTGCCAACCGTCTGGGTCAGATTCCGCTCGCTTTTCAACCCGGCGCGCACTGGATGTACGGCACATCCGCTGATGTGCTCGGTGCCGTCATCGAAGTTGCCTCCGGCATGCGCCTCAGCAGTTTTTTGAAGCAGGAATTGTTCGAGCCGCTCGACATGAAGGATACGGATTTCTATGTCCCCGACGCAAAAAAGAACCGCTTTGCCGAGCTTTACCGCTGCTCGGAAATGTCGGCTGCTTCCGCTTCTGCACTGATAAAAAACAATCCGGAAAGGACTTCGTCGGCAGAAATCTCTCCGGAAGGCGCTGCTCCGCTTAAAACAAATGCGGGCGATGCTGTACAAAAGCCTGCAAAGGGCGGTGTTGTCGATACCCTTTGTTCTTTCTCCGTATATCAAAGCGACAAGCGCATGCACATTGCTCCGCAGCCCGGTAAAAATCTTGGCATGGAGGGCTACGATCATGCTCCCTCTTTTGAATCCGGCGGCGCCGGACTTGTATCCACGATCGGGGATTACGCGCATTTTGCGACGATGCTTTTGCAGGGCGGCGTTTGGCAGGACCGCCGTATCCTTGGCAAAAACACAGTCTCTTTCCTGTGCTCCCCGCAGCTTTCGGACACCTATGCGCCCGACTTAAACTGGGATTCCCTGCGCGGCTATCGGTACGGCAACCTGATGCGTCATTTGGCCGATCCTGCTGCCGCCGGAACGAATGCGGATATGGGTGAATTCGGATGGGACGGCTGGTGCGGCACATATTTTACCGTTTCTCCGAAATCCAATTTCATTATGCTGTACTTCATCCAGCGCTGCGATGCAGGATGCAATGAGATCACAAGACGCCTGCGAAACATCGCGTACTCGCTGGTGTGACTGCCCTAGAAATTCCCTATCGAAAAAAAGGGGCTGTAAAAAAACTCGCCCTAAAGAAAAATCGCTGAAGTCGTGCGA
>CAMWSU010000057.1 GCA_947176965.1 uncultured Lachnospiraceae bacterium
ATCACTCCCCGCTTTCTCTGTAAAATTCTTTTTGATCTTTTCAAATTCCTCACGCAGGGAGAGCGTTAATCCCAAGCCGTCAATGATTTCCTGATACCGCGCTTCAATGCGCGCAAGACGGACGGAAAAATCTTTCCCGCACTCCGCCGTTTCATAGCAGGCGTAAAGCATATCCGTCACCTTCGTATCAGAAGAATTGCGCTTTCCGGGCGCAGACGGAACAACAAACACTCTGTCCTTATCCGAGCGGATGATGGCACCCGCCTTTTCAAACTGCTCTGCGTTCGCAAGCGAGCTTCCGCCAAATTTTACTACCTTGATCATATGGTTCCCATGCCTTTCCTTATTAGCCTATCGAAAAAAGCTTTTCGATCATTTCATAACCGTGCGCAACATTGTTTCCGCTCTGCGCGGCTTCTCTTTCGTTGTAATTCCATGTATGCGCCTCGGGTCTCTCACTGTCATAAAGTAAATACGGTACGGCGTCCGCCGTGTGCGTGCGCACGCGGATCGGTGTCGGATGGTCGGGTAAAATAAGCATCCGATACGCTTCCCCTGCCTTATCCAGTCCGTCCGCAATGAGCGCCGTCACCCGCTCATCTAAATATTCGATCGCCTGCACCTTCTTTTTGACGCTGCCCTGATGTCCCATCTCGTCAGGCGCTTCCAAATGCACATAGGCAAAATCGTAGCCGTCCTCCGCGAGCGCCTTTACCGCCGCCTGCGCTTTTCCTTCCCAGTTTGTGTGAAGAGAGCCGTTCGCGCCCTCCACAAGAATGTTATCCATTCCGGCTCCGACCGCGATTCCCTTTAATAGATCCACTGCGGAGATCATGACGCCCTTCTTCCCGGTCTTTTCGTAAAAAGAGGATAGCTTCGGGCGCGTGCCCGCTCCCCAGAACCAGCAGCAGTTTGCCGGCGGAAGACCTTTCTTTTTTCGCTCGATATTCAAAGGATGCTTTGTAAGGATCTCATAGCTTTTACGCATCATCTCGCGCAATACCGCATCCTTGGGAAGATGCTGCCCGATCTTCTGCGTCAATACGTCGTGCGGCTGCACCAGATCGATGACCTTTCCCATTTTCCATATCACGCAGTGGCGGTAGCTTGTTCCGACATAAAAACGGTACATCTCATTCTCTAGCTCCCTGCGCACCGCGTCAAGCAGAACCGCACAATCTTCCGTGCTGATCTCCCCTGAACTGTGATCGATAATGACCTGCTCCTCAAACGGCACCCTCTCCTCGGACAGTGTGACAATGTTGCAGCGCAGAGCAATATCCGTCTCCTCCATCGGCACGCCGATGCTCAATGCCTCCAACGGCGATCTACCCGAATAATAGCGCTTCGGATCATAGCCAAGCACGGACAAATTCGCTGTGTCAGACCCCGGCTTCATTCCATCGGGTATCGTATGAACCATGCCGATCTCTGCACATTTGCTCAATCGGTCAAAGGTCGGCGTTTTTGCATATTCAAGCGGCGTTTTTCCTGAAAGCTCCTCGATCGGTTCATCCGCCATCCCGTCTCCGAGAACGATCACATACTTCATCTTCATCCCCCATTCTTACCTAACTCGAAAGAATCACATAGCAAATCTTCGAGAGAACGCGCAGCCTGCTTTTATGCCTCTACACGGATCATGCCGAGTATGCCATCCACTGACTGCTCCCGCTGACGGTACTCTTTCTCCGTCATCACGTTTGTGATGAACGCAAACTCATCCGGCAGTTCCGGAACCACGATTTTTTCCGGCATGCCAAACGCCGAGCGTGCGCTTGCGAACGCATCCGCTTTCATACGGACGAAGAAGCGCTTCGACGTGTCGCTCACATTCTTCATTGTCATTTTTTCATCGGACCAGTATACGCGCAGATTATGATGCAGATTCCGCGCACATTCCATCACATCCGATACGACTGCGCTCGCCGTCGGCAGTTTTCCGGCGCCCCTGCCGTAAAACATCGCGTCGTCCAGCATGTTTCCATGTACCAGAATGCCGTTAAACACATCGTTGACCGCAAACAGCGGATGCGTCTCGCTGATCATAAACGGCGCAACCATGGCAAGCAGTTCGCCGTCCACGTCTTTACTCATGGCGAGCAGTTTAATGCTCATGCCAAGTTCCTTTGCATACTTAAAATCTTTGTCGGTGATCTTCGTGATTCCCTCTGTGTAGATGTCGTTATAATCAACGGTCTTTCCGCACATCAAAGAGGACAGGATCGCGATCTTACGGCAGGCGTCATAGCCCTCGACATCGGCCGCCGGATTTTTTTCGGCATATCCCTTCTCCTGCGCTTCCTTCAAAACGTCCTCATAGGAGCAGCCTTCTTTCGCCATCTTCGTAAGCATATAGTTCGTCGTGCCGTTCATGATACCCGTGATCGCCTCTATTTTTTCCGGTGTCAGGGAATTGTTTAACGGGCGGATGATCGGAATTCCGCCGCCGACGCTCGCCTCAAACATGTAATTCACATTCTGCTTTCCCGCGATCTCTAAAAGCTCCGCGCCGTGCGCTGCAACAAGCTCCTTGTTGGAGGTGCAGACAGATTTTCCCGCAAGCAGCGCTTTTTTACTGAAGGTATAGGCAGGCTCCACACCGCCCATTGTCTCGCAGACAATGTTGATCTCCGGATCCTCAAGAATGACATTGACATCATGCACAAGCTTCTTTTCCATCGGATCTCCCGGAAAATCCCGAAGATCCAGCACATACTTCACTTCAATCTCATTGTCGATCTTTTTTTCGATCAATGCCTGATTCTCCTGAATGACCGTAACAACACCGCTGCCGATATTGCCATATCCGAGTACCGCTACCTTTACCATGACCGTTCCTCCTGAATTTCATATATGTTTTGGAAATTTCTACGTCCCAAAAGAATCTCTGCGCGAACTCCAAGAGAATCGCTACGCGATTCTTTGAAAGATTTGCGCGGAGCGCAACTCTTTTTTATTCCCGCGCAAGGATCTTCACATGGCGCACGCCCTGCTGCTGTTCCATGATGCTGACCATCCGCGATACATCCCCCGTCGTCTTTAGAATCTGAACGCTTAAGGAGAGCGACGCGACCCCATTGATCGGAATACTCTGATGGATCGTCAGGATATTCGCCCCGAACTCGCCGACAATTCCGAGCAGGCGGGACAACCGTCCCGGCTCGTCATCCATCTGACAGGTGAGCGTGATCGTCGTTCCCTCCGCCGTATCATGAAACGGGAAAATATCATCTTTATATTTATAAAAAGAACTGCGGCTGATGCCGAGACGTTCGACCGCTTCCTGCACGGATTCGACCTTCTCCGAATCAATCAGACGCTTTGCTTCCACTACTTTGAGCAAAACCTCGGGCAGCGCCCGCTTTTTCACTACATAGTATCCGGCTGTCTCCGCCATGGGATTCCCTCGATTCGCCAACACTATTGCCTGCCGCACACACCGCGTGTTTGGGCAGACTGCCGTTTTACTTGTTTTTGTACCACGGACAATTGTTTGCCAACGTGAAACAGTTTATCATAATTGCCTAAAATATGCAACCGTTTTTGTTAAAAAATGCCATAATCATCACTGACCGAACGAAATCTTTCCGCACGGCTTGCTCTCCGGACAACGCCCCAGCAGTCTGCACTTCGGCACAAAGAGATTGTCCGTGATCCACGCCCATTCCTCCGAATACACCCTTAACGCGCATTCGATATCCGCAAACAGCTCCCGGTATTCCCAATATGCCCGGTAGCATTTTCTCTGATGGCTCATATCGACCAAATTGCGGAGATTGCGCCTGTCTACAATCTTTGTTGTCATGCCGAGCGGCAGACCGTTTGCAACGTCCTCCTTCGGAATGTCATACTCATTTTCCAGTGAACAAAGCTCTGCCCGGATATGTTCCATGAGTCCGTCCCACTTTGCTTTTGCCTCTTCATTTTCTTCAATGGATTTCGGCGTCACATACCCGAATCCGTTCTTGGAATAATCAATATATCTGGTGGATGCCTGAAGGCGGCTCGGCAGAGAACCGATATGGGTATACCACTCTCTGATGACTCTGGCGGAATACCCGTCCAGAATCATTTCCACGTTCACATACTCCATCACCCTGCCGTGGTCGGATTTGATGCATCCCATGCCGCGCTTATAGTTTTTCTCGTCATCCGTAATATCGCTTCCCCAGCATACGCCCGCCCGAACGCCCATCAGCGTGATCGGATTTTTGGTTGTTTCCGGTAAGATCGTGATCGTTCCCATTCCCTTTCCTTCCCTTTCTGTGTGTTTATAATATCCCCTTCATCTGTTCCCATGTCAGATACACGAGGCGGCATATCACGGCTTCCTTCGTGCATACACTGATGGCATAACCGTCCGGCGTACAGCAGGACCAAATATGCGCCGCAGCATCCGCCGTCTGACAGGACGTGCCTTCCGCCTCTCGACAGGCGTACTGGCATGGCACGCCTTCCGCCCCTTGACAGGCGTACTGGCATGGCATGCCTTCCGCCCCTTGACAGGCGTACTGGCACGACACGCCTTCCGCTTCTTGGCAGGCGTACTGACATGGCACGCCTTCCGCTTCTAGGCAGGTGCTTCGGCATGACTGCTCCCCTGCCGTGTCAAGCAGGCGCAGACTCCCCCGCAGACCGCTTCCGCGGTACTTTGCCAAGCTTTCCTTCCTGCTCCAGATCAGACAGGGGTCGCTGCCTGCGTCAAGCTGCTTTTGCTCTCCGTCTGAAAAAAAACGAACTGATACACCCGCGCGTACCTTGCGCGGCTCCTGAATATCCAAACCAATCGCGGTCTCCTTCTCCGTCCCGAGCACACACGCCGCATACTTTCCGGAGTGTGACAGGCAAAACGGAGCTGCCGCCCCGACAAAGAATGGTTTTCCGTTTTCGTCCCTCGCCGTCTGTGGCATGATCTGCTCCTTATACTGCATGCGCCATGCATAAAGCAGCGCCATTCCCGCACCAAAGGAGCGCCGCTTGTCCGCGCTCCTCCGATACTGTGCGATTCTTTTTTTTCTGTCCGCATCCAGAACATCTGCGTATTCCGATACAGCCTGCTCCGGTACGGATGTTATGTCCAACAAATATACGTTCATGAACAACTGTCACTCTTGATTATCATTCTTTGCCAGAATCCCGATCCCCAGCTCAGATAACTGTTTTTCCGCCACCGTATCGGGTGCCTCACTCATCAGGCAGGAAGCGTCCTTGACCTTCGGGAACGCGATCACCTCACGGATATTGTCCGCGTGGACAAGCAGCATCACGAAGCGGTCAAGACCATAGGCAAGACCCGCGTGAGGCGGCACACCGTACTGAAACGCGCTCAGCAGGAATCCGAACTGGCTCCATGCCTGTTCCTTCGTAAATCCGAGCACCTCAAACATCTTCTCCTGAATGTCATTCTGGTGAATTCTGACCGATCCTCCGCCAAGCTCCACGCCGTTTAAGACAATATCATATGCCTTGGCACGCACGCGTCCCGGATCAGAATCAATATAGCCCCAGTCCTCCTCCATCGGCATCGTAAACGGATGGTGCATCGCCATAAAGCGGTTTTCCTCATCGCTCCACTCAAGCAGCGGGAATTCCACAACCCAGAGGAAATCAAACCGGTTCTCATCGATCAGACCAAGCTGATGTCCAAGCTCTAAGCGGAGCTGTCCAAGCACATTCCACACAATTTTATTTTTATCTGCTGCGAACAGCAGTAAATCTCCCGCCTCGCCTCCCATGGCAGAAACGAGCGCCTTTAGCTGCTCCTCGGTCATAAACTTGGCAAAAGAGGATTTATAACTGCCGTCCTCCTCAATGCACAAATAAGCAAGTCCCTTCGCGCCGCTGCCCTTTGCCATATCGACAAGTGCGTCGATCTTTTTGCGCGGCATCGCCGCCTGTCCTTTCACACACAGTCCGCGGACGGAACCGCCGTTTTCCAGCGCGGAGGTAAACACCCCAAAGCCACAGCCCTTCACCACATCGGAAACATCGATCAGTTCCATGCCGAAACGGGTATCGGGCTTGTCCGAACCGTAACGGTTCATCGCGTCGATCCACTTCATCCGCGGCAGCGGCAGAGAAACCTCCATTCCAACCGCCTCCTGGCACACCGCCTGAATCAGACGCTCATTGACTTCGATCACATCATCCACATCCACAAAGGAAAGCTCCATGTCCGCCTGCGTAAATTCCGGCTGTCTGTCGGCGCGCAGATCCTCGTCGCGGAAACACTTCGCAATCTGGAAATACCGGTCAAAGCCCGAGCACATAAGAAGCTGCTTAAAAAGCTGCGGGGACTGCGGAAGTGCATAAAAGGACCCCTGATGCACACGGCTCGGCACGAGATAATCCCTTGCGCCCTCCGGTGTCGATTTGCATAAGATCGGTGTCTCCACCTCCACAAAGCCCTCATTTGCCATAAAGGTTCTCATGGTCGTCGCGATCTTGCTGCGCAGCATGAGCTTTTCCTGTAAGTCCGGTCTTCTTAGATCCAGATAGCGATATTTTAAGCGGATCTCCTCCTTCGTCTTAGAGTCCACCTCGATCGGGAACGGCGGCGTTTCAGACTCCGAAAGGATCCGAACCTCCTTCGCGCGCACCTCGATCTCTCCGGTCAAAAGATTCTCATTCACCGCACCGGCGCGCTTCTCCACTTTTCCGACAACGGCAATGACAAACTCGCTGCGCATGCGCTCCGCCTTGGCAAAGCTTTCGCTGCCGCAGTCACTCTCCTCAAAAATGATCTGCAAAATGCCCGAGCGGTCACGCAGATCCACAAAAATGATTCCGCCCTTATTTCTCTGCTTCTGCACCCAACCCATGACGGTCACGGTTTCCCCGGCGTTCGCCGCATTTAACTCCGCGCACCGATGGGAGCGCTTTAATCCCTGTAATGTCTCAGCCATGCCTTTGTCCTCTTTTCTTTGACCCGCTTTTTCTTTTATTGCAGCGGATTGGTATAAAACTCATGAATATCCGTATACCCCTCCGCCGCAAGCTGTTCTTTCTGGAACTTCTTATTCTTATTCATCCGTGCGACAAGCACCTTCGTCCCGCTCTCCCGCTGCTTCTGCGCCTGAGCGATCACCTCGCAGAGCCGGTCGGTGGGAAGCCCTTTTTCTATGAGATAGGCTTCTTTTTTTACATTCGGAACGGTAAAGCCTTTTTCTGTCAGGATCAGGATGATCCGCTCAAATCCGATGGAAAAACCGCATGCCGGTACATCGTTTCCCGTAAATTTCCCGACCATCTTATCGTACCGGCCGCCGCCTCCGCAGCTAATGCCAAGCTCCGGCATCGCAATCTCAAAAATGGTTCCGGTATAGTAGGACATTCCCCGCACGAGCGTCGGGTCAAATACCAGCTCAAAATCCGAGCATTTTGTCGCACCCACCCCGGCAATGATCTCCTTTAAGTTGTCGGCAACCTCCGGCTCCATCACATCCTGAAGTGCCTCCGCGAGATAGGATAGCCCATCCGCCGCCTGTCCGACACCTGAAAACAGCGCAAGATAGCGGTCAACAATCTCCTTCGAAAATCCGCTTTCCTCAAGCTCCGCCGCGACGCCTTCCGTCCCGATCTTGTCCATTTTATCTAAGATAATAAAGACCTGTTCACACGCCTCTTCGGGAAAGCCGCTGTAAACCGCCATTGCCTTTAATATCCGCCTGTCGTTGATGCGGATCTGAAAGCCACGGAAGCCGAGCTTTCCGAGCGTTGTCGTCGTCGCCAGAATGAGCTCGATCTCCGCAAGATTCGTCGGCTCGCCCAAAATATCTATGTCACACTGCATAAACTGGCGGTAACGTCCTTTCTGCGGTCTGTCCGCCCGCCATACGTTTCCGATCTGTAACGCCTTAAAGGGAGACGGCAGCTCGTTTGCGTGATTGGAATAATAGCGCACGAGCGGTACAGTCAGATCATAGCGCAGCCCGCCGTCTGCAAGCTCCGCTTCGTCCACCGGCGCTCCTTCCCCTTTGCCTTCTCCTCCCTGAAGCGCGGCAGTAAGCTTCTCCCCGCGCTTTAAGATCTTGAAAATCAGCTTTTCGTTTTCCCCGCCCTGCTTATTCGTCAGATTCACAATATTTTCCACGCACGGCGTCTCAATCGACGTAAATCCGAATTTCGCATAGGTTTCCTTGATCACGCCGATCACATAATCCCTGACCTGCATCTCCGCGGGCAGAATATCTCTCATTCCCGTCACGGGCTTTTTGCTGAGTGCCATTTTCTTTTCTCCTTTATCCCGCTGTCTGAACATGCGCTTTCCATCGTCATCCGCCATTTCTTCCGCATGCTTCTTTCAGCCGATGTCTTTTTTCTTTGAGACAGCGTTTTTGTCAGTCTTTCCAGTGTACGGACACATTCATTTTCAGTCAAGTCATTCGGCGATATGTGAACGTATCAGTACACTAGATTCTACACTTTTTTTATTCCCGAAGCAAGCCCATATAATCAAAGACCGGATACAGATAGCTTGCTCCGAACGTACCAAGCATCTTCGGCCCTTCCACATCGCGCCCCTGCCCCCGTAAAGCGATCAGGCTCTTTAGGGACAGCTTCACCGTGGAGCGGGTGATGGACTTACTCTTCCGGCTCACAAAAATCTCATTTCCTTTCACGCCATAGCAGTATTCTAAGCCCTTTGCCGTCGTAAAGCTTTTCCCCTGCAGCAGACGTATCAATTCCCACATCGGACGTTCCATCTCTTTTAGCTTCTGCTCCTCGGAAAGGGAATCGTCTTTTAAGAGCGCACGGAGGGTTTTCAGATATTGTTCCGGCTCCGCGCTCTCCGGCACCGCAGACAGCGCACTTTCTTCCATGATTGTTTCATTCATGCACTCCATATCCCGTAACCTCCCCGCATTCCCGCACTGCCGGCAGAGCGGAAATCGAATTCTCTCCAAGAACCATCATATTTTTGTATCGGGAAAAAGTCAATAAGAAAAACCAATAGGCGTTTGCGAAACCCATTCGCAATTGCCCATTGGCTCATTACAATATATACCTATCCTTCGCCATTGTTCCCCGCAAGCTGCTGCTGAATTTGACGGATACAATCCCCGTAGTATTCCATTACCTCGGAATGAAACGCCGTGATATACGCAGCATCACTTCGCTTTGCCGCATATTCTAACTGCCTTGCCTGCTCGGAAAGCCGCACGAGCCCAATGCTCAGCGCCGTGCTTTTTAACGCGTGAACCAGCGTATGATATTGTCCCCAGTCAGCATGCCCATAATGTTCGTTCAGCATTGGAATCTTGCTCTGTTCTGCAAACATCCGAAGCATCTCTGTATAAAATTTTTTGTCGCCGATGCTGTATTCCAGTCCCAGTAACACATCAAGCTCCGGGACCGCCGTTTTCCACTCCTGCAATTCGCCAAGAGAAAGACTTCCATTCCCGCCCTGATCGGACGCCGCCTTCTTTTTTTGATTTGCTCCGCTTTCTGTAACTGTCTGCTCTTTCTCCTCCACTGCCGCCCGATCGATCTTTTCTTCGGGAATATAGTTCATCAGCATCTTTTCCAATGTGCCCCCGTCGATCGGCTTCGTCATGTAATCGTCAAAACCGCTGTCCAGATACATCTGCCGCATCCCGGAAATGGCGTTTGCCGTAAGGACAATCACCTTTGCTCTCTCATTCGGATACCGCTTCTTCATCTCCGCGAGCGTTTCCATGCCGTCCATGCCGGGCATCATATGATCCAGCAGGATCACATCATAATGACAATCTGCCATCCTCTCAAGACACTGTTCCCCACTCTCTGCAAAATCCATCTGCACCTTTGTCTGTTTCAAAAGTCCCTTTACGACCGCGCGGTTCATCTCATCATCATCCACTACAAGAATTTTTGCGTCGGGTGCCGCAAAGTTGCGCCTGTACGCTCCCGCCTCTGCAGGATGCCCTCCGTATCGTTGCTCAAACTCACCGATTATCTCATTGCCGCGAACCTGCTGCGGAATATCAAAATGAAAATAGGAACCTTTCCCGTACTCGCTTTCCACCTGCAGTTCACCGTCCATCATCCGAATATAACTCCGCGAGATGGAAAGCCCCAGACCGGTTCCCTCGATTGCCTGATTGGATGTTTCATCCACGCGCTGAAACGCGTTAAACAGTTTGTCTATATCTTCTTTTTTGATGCCCTTACCGTTATCCTTCACTCCCATATGCAGCCGGACATGGTCATCGTCCATAAACTGTCCGGAGACGAGCAATACGGCAGTTCCACCCGCATCGGTATACTTGATCGCGTTTGTCATCATATTTGTCAGACCTGTCGGATTTTCATGTTATCCCCGTATAATTGCTCCGGTGTATCGGGACTGACCCGCACAAGAATCTTTATCGACTTTTCCTCTGCGCGGGAATATGCCATCTGCATGACGTCATTTAACAGGGCGCTCAAAGAATAATCCGCGCAGATCAACTCCATTTTTCCCGATTCAATCTTGGAAATATCCAAAATATCATTGATCAGGGATAACAGAAATCTACCAGAAGAATCGACATTGGAAGCGTACTCCAAAATCGACTCCTCCGTGCTTTCCCGCAATATCATTTCGTTCATTCCCAGTACCGCATTGATCGGCGTTCGGATTTCATGGGACATATTCGCCAAAAAATCACTTTTCGCACGATTTGCTTTTTCGGCGTCATTCTTATACTGAATATTGACCTTAAGCAGTTCATCCCGTTTTTTCTCCACCTGAGATATTTTTTTCTTGATCATGATCGCTACGACGATCTCCGCCACATAAAGAATCGGAAATCGGATCTCAAACGTCCGATTATAGTCATAGCAATAGTCATTTAGCGGCGACCACAGTCCGAGTACTACGATGAACCAGATAAACAGCGATACACCGACCGCTTTTCTTAAATCCAAAATGTAAATGGCAAACGGCGGGATCAACAGAATCCACAAAAGGCTGAATCCGTCCTCCCCGCCCGTGATCAGATACTGGATCGTGATGATGATCAGTACGATCATGATCAGCAGTACCGCATATCTCAACGTTCCGCTTTTCACGATAGAAACATACCCCATCACCATCATCAGACTGATCGCCCCGTTCACATATACCATCATGACATTGTGCACACTCAGATTGATCGGAACAAACGCAGCGCAGACGATCGCAAAAACAATACAGACCGTCTTCGCAGAAGGAATATAAAGCTGCTCCACGGAATCCGGCATCTCGCTATTCTGTTTCTTATCCTGATTTTTCATCATCACCCTCATTCCATCTTACCCATTATCCTATTACAGCTTCCATCTTCGCCTGCAGTTCTGCAGGCATAAACGGTTTTTTGATATATCCGACCGCACCGAGCGCATCGGTTTTTTCTCTTAACTCATCGCTGATCGACGCTGTCAGGATCGCGACCTTATTTCGGCAGATTTCCTCATCCGCGCGGATCCGCTCCAAGGTCTCAATTCCGTTCATCACCGGCATCTCAATGTCTAACAGCGTCAGGTCGATCGCTTCTGTCTTTAGGATTTCTATCCCTTTTTGACCGGAATCCGCCTTTCGCACCGTATAATCATTTTTTGTCAGCAGAAACTCCGCCATCCTAAGATTCATGGCGTCATCATCAATCACTAATATCGTCTTTCCCATCTCTTTTTTCCTCCTGCCGCATATACGGCATCTTCCATTTCGCCGGTTCTTACGGTTTGCTCCGTATCCACTTCATTTCTATTGTATTTCTCCCACTTTACCATATCCGCATTTCATCCACTCTGTATTACTTACATCTCATGCATCCGGTACTCCCGGTCTTCCTCTATCATCACAAGCATCACATCGGCAAAAAACGGATCGAACTGTGTTCCTTTCCCCTTCTCGATTTCGCTTTGAACCGCTTCCTGCGGCATGACGTCGCGATAGCTTCGCTTGGAGGTCATCGCATCATAGGAATCTGCAACGCCGATGATCCTCGCCACCTCCGGAATCTCCTCCCCCTTAAGTCGATCCGGATACCCCCTGCCGTCGTAGCGCTCATGATGCCATCTGGCGCCCACGCCGATATCCGGCAGTTCGGAAATATTTTTCAGAATATTGCTGCCGATCACAGGATGCGCCTTAATCATTTCATACTCTTCATCGGTTAATCGGGATGTCTTATTAATGATCTCTCCGGGAACGCCGATTTTTCCAATATCGTGCAAAAGTCCCGCATAATAGATATCTTCCTGCTCCTGTTCCGTCTTTCCGCTCCGTTTTGCGATTTCCTGCGCATACTCTGCCACGCGCGCAGAGTGTCCGTTCGTATAGGTATCCTTCGCGTCGATTGTTGCCGCCAGAGCTCGCATGATCTGCAGGGAGAGCCGTTCAACCTTCTGCCTTCTCTCCTCCGCCACTCTGGTCTGTTTGTCCACCTCCTGCTGAAGTTTTTTCTGCAGCCGATCCAGCTCTAAGATCCGGTTCACCCGCTGCAGCATGATGTCGGCCACAAACGGCTTCGTGATAAAGTCAAGCGCTCCCGCCAAAAAGCCTTTTACCTCCGTATCTCTGTCCGCATCTGCCGTCAAAAAGATCACGGGAATCTCCCGATATACACTGTTCGCCTGCATCCGTTCAAGAACCTCAAAACCGTTCATCCCCGGCATATGCACATCGAGCAGAACCAGATCCGGAATCTGCTCGTGAAGAAAAGCAAGCGCGTTCTCCCCGGAGTTTACGCTGCTTACCCGAAATCCGTCCGACAACATTTTTTCTGCGATCCGCAGATTCATGACATCATCATCCACGACTAGAATGTCGGGACACGTATCCCCTTTTTCTATCGCTTTTCTTTCTTCTTTTGCCTGTACCACGTTTTCATTTAATCCGTCCAGCAGACTTTGATAATTCTTCATCATCGCGACATGATTCTCTTTGATAAATGCAATATTGCCTTCCTTTGCCGCCGTCTCCAATGCTTTTGCCGCTTCCGAAAGACCGACTGCACCGATGGAAAGGGAGGTGCTCTTTAAGGCATGAACCAATATCCGATAATTCTCCCAATCCTCATCCAGATAGTATTTATCGATTGCATCCTGTTTCCGGTTTTCTGTGTAGGATGTTAACATCTCCCGATAAAATTCTTCATTGTCACAGCAATAGCCCAGACCAACAGTGGTATCAAGCAGCCCCTCCAGTCTCTGCAACAATCCGTTTTCCTCTGCCGGATTTCCCGCGCCCGCCTTTTTCTCTCCGCCCTCCGAAAGCATCTCGTTTCCTGTGCTTTCCCGTACCAGTTCAGCCGGCAGTCCCTCTCGCACCATCTCTTTCAATAATTTGCTGACGACCGGTTTGGTGAGATAATCATCGAATCCGGCGTCCAGATACATCTGTTTTTCTCCCGCAACGGCATTGGCCGTCAGCACAATGACCGGCGTGTTATGGCAAAACCCGCGCTCCCGAATCTGTTTCAGGGTCTCTATACCATCCAGCACGGGCATCATATGATCCAGAAAGACCATGTGATAATCGTTCTTTTCTATTAGTTCTAAGGCTTTCGCTCCGTTGTCCGCAGTATCAATCCGAATCTGCGTATCCTTCAATATTCTGCAGAACACATCGAGATTCATCACATTGTCGTCCACCGCCAGGATATGCGCGCCCGGCGAGGTAAAGCCTTCTTCCTCCTGCCTCGGGAACAGCATGCCCGTACTCAGCCGGTCAAACTTTCCTATTGGCTCTGCCTCCACAACAGGCTGCCCGATCTGAAAAGAAAATGCGCTCCCCTTTCCGTATTCGCTCTCAATCTGCAGACTGCTGCCCATCAGATTAAGCAGCCTTGTCACAATCGTGAGTCCAAGCCCCATGCCCTCAATGTTACGATTCTTATGTATGTCGAACCGGGCAAAGCTTTCCGAGATTTTTTTGATATCCTCCTCACGCATCCCGATCCCGCTGTCTTTGATTTCCGCCACCATCATCCCGACCGCATCAGCATTTTTCTTCCATCCGATCTGAATCTCAATAAACCCCTCTGCCGTATACTTGATTGCATTGGAGATCAGATTGTTATAAATCTGCATGAGTCGTACCAGGTCTCCCGAAAGCTGCCTCGGCAGATTTTCATCAATGGTAAGCCGAAGTTCCAGTCCCTTTTTCTGCGCATGATACTCCGCATAGGTTGTGATATCCTGTATCAGCGAGAGCACAAAATACGGCCTTGACTCCAGCTTTAATGTTCCCCTGTCGATATTCGTGAAATCCAGTATGTCATTCACCATGGAAAGCAGCGCCCTGCCTGCCGCCTGAACATTGATGGAATACTCCACTGTTCTGCTTTCCTTCGTCTCCCTCATGATCATTTCATTATATCCGAGAAGTGCGTTGATCGGCGTCCGCACCTCATGAGACATGTTGGCCAGGAAATCCGTTTTCGCCCGGTTTGCTTCCTGCGCTTCTCTCTCCGCCCGCTCCGCTTCTTCCTTCGTCTTTTGCAGCTCGCGGATTGTCTTTACAAGCTTTTGATAATCCGGTGTTTCCATGGTAAATAAAATCATCATCAGCGCCAGCGTGACAAAGAACAACCCTAACAACACGTCTTGGAAAAAAAGCATCTGAATCACCGGTCCGACAAGTGCCAGAACCAGATACAGAATGATCGATACCCTCTGCCATATTTGATATTTTTTCAAATGCCCCAGAAGAACATACGCCGAGCATCCGATAAAATAATAGGGTACGAGATAAACCAACAGATACAGTGAACCATGGGAATATACGCCGTCCGCGTCAAAATAAAAGATACAGCCATTGAATAGGTTTGCGCCGAGCAGAATCAGATAGATGCTCAGCAGCGTTCGGTTGATCCTGAGCATCAGACTTTTTTTGCGTGTCCGATCCACGCAGAGCCTGGAATAATACATGAACTGATAGCCTACAAACGCATCTACAACAAAATACACACTGTTAAAAAAGAGATTGTAGCTGTATGGTATTTCGGCTGCATAACTGATCGTGACCGCCGTTGTCACATCCATCACGTCCGCAAAGAACGCTAATAATACCAATTTATAGAATTCCTTGTTGATCTCCGACCGCATATTATATTGCAGTTTTATATAAATGATCAATATCATACGGAAAATCGCCGCAGCAACTTCAAAATAGATATTATATATTAATGGCATGTGCATCCTCCGTTTGATCGGGATATGCCCTTGCAGCATACCGCCGGTGTCGATATCAAAAATCTTTATTCTCCCACACTTTACACCGGTACCCATCGGAACTTCAATTGAATCTGCCTAATTGTCCCGAAACATGCCTGATCGTCCTGCTCATCTTCATGTACTGATTTTATTGATTGTGGTATAATACCGATAGACATTATACCTGCCCGAATGGGCATGTATTATACCGCACTATTATGATAAGAATAAAGGAGAGAATTCCATGCTGATCTATCTATGCGAAGATTCCGTGATCGACCTGCTCATGTTAAAACATCATCTGCACGTATTTTCCGAGGAGCATGCATTACGCTTTCAAATACTCTCCTTCTCAGACGGAAACGAGCTATTAACTGCTTACAGTCAAGCCGCGGAACATCCGGTTCTTTTATTTATGGATATTTATATGAATGGGAAAAACGGAATGGACACGGCAAAACAGCTGCGGAACATGGGATACACAGGCGGTATTATTTTTACCACCGCCTCCACAGAACATGCCATGGACAGCTATGAAGTAAACGCTCTATATTATCTTCAAAAGCCTTATGATCATTTGCATTTCAAACATGCTATGGAGCGCTGCGGCACGCTATTCCAGAAAGCAAATCAGAATTTTACTTTTTATTCAAGAAAAAAGGAACTCACCGTTCCTTATTCAGATATCCTATTTTTTGAGACCGGGAGGCATACCGTCCTGCTTCACACCACTTATGAGACAATCTCGTTTTCCGCAAGTCTCACGCAGATTACAAACTCCTTCTGCCATACGGATTCTTTTCTGCCGATCGGAAAGAGCTATTTGATCAACTTGCATCAAGTTTCCGGTCAATCCGATCATGATCTTATCATGTCGGACGGTTCCATCGTGCAGATTCCCGTCAAAAAGCGCAGTACCATTCTCGCTTATATTGAACAATGGAACCGGAAACAGGTGCGGTAAACAAAGTTTTCTGGTAAATTCCTTAATTTTCACGAATAAGCATCGCTCTTTTTATACACAATGCCGAAGTTTTTCACTTTTCATCCTTCTTTTTTTCTTCCAATTCTTTGTGAAAAATGCACATTGTCAAAATATTCACCTCTCTGCTACACTTGTCTTAACTAAATTGTCCGTGATACGGACATACGGCTGTGGGTTCTCTCACATGCGGCTGCAGATTGCACCGCATTCTTTATCTCATTTCTGTTTCTTTTCATTGACAGGCAGCAGCTTCGAAGCACGGAGCTCTGCGGCTTCCCTGACACAGAACGCCCGACTGCATGATTTCTTCTGACCGATGCTTCTCGCTTGTGCTCCCTGTCCACACCTCTTGAAAGGAGGACACTCATGTCCCAAAACACTTCTTTTCTCACCCTTCTTCCCCCGTCACCGTACCTTCCGTTATCCGAACGGACCGGAGAACTGCCGTTTATGCTCACCAACGACTACATGTTTAAGGTCGTGCTCCAGTCGGATGAGACGATCCTGTGCGCACTGCTGTGCAGTCTGCTCGACCTGACGCCTGATGACATTCATTCCATTGTCATTACAAACCCGTTTGTTCCCGGCGCTACGATCAAGGATAAAGACACCATCCTCGATATCCGGCTGGTCTTAAACGGTGACAGGCTCATCAATTTAGAAATGCAGATTAAAAACGAGGGGGACTGGCCGGAGCGCTCCCTGTGCTATCTGTGCAGGGCCTTTGACAGTCTTGAGAAAGGCGCTCCCTACCGTAGCGTAACGCCCGCACACCACATCGGCATCCTGAATTTCAATCTGCCCCATGTGCAGAAGCAGTTTTACAGTCATTATTTTATGATCAATGAAACAACACATGAAATATTCAATGATAAGCTCCGTCTGTCCGTACTCAACCTGACACAGACGGTGCTCGCAACCGAACACGACAGGCAGTCCGGTCTCACCAGATGGGCTGCCGCTTTCAAAGCAACCACATGGGAGGAATATCAAATGTTAGCTGAAGAAGATGTTTTATTTCAAAAAGTATCCGACGCCCTTTATCTGATCTCCGAAAATAGGGAGATTGCCGAACAGTGCCGCCGCATGCAGGAGGCGGAAGCAAGACGCAAGCGTATGGAGGAGCAAGAGGCACAGCAGATTGAGCGGGCGAACGCACTTGCACAACGGGAAAGCGCACTTGCTGAACGGAAAAGCACCCTTGCTGAGCAGACGAATGCACTTGCACGCCAGGAACATGACCTCACTGAAAGGGAACTGGCCCTAGCCGAAAAAGATCAGGCTCTAGCAGCAAGAGATCAGGCCCTAGCAGCAAAGCAAGCAGAACTGGAGCAACTAATGGCACAATTACGCAAATATCAGCAGGAATGAAGGATTAACGGACTGAGCTCCTGTTCGCCAAATAAGCAGAGTCTGTGCAGCGCCCTGGTACACGCGACGTACAAAAGTTTTTTGTCGTCTTGGTCATGGTACGTACGGCTGTCCGCATCACAGATCACAACTGCGTCAAATTCCAATCCTTTCGCCACATATATCGGTATGATAAACGCACCGCTCAACTCCGAATTCCCGCCGTCACGAATCAGCGGCACGTCCATTACGGGCTTCATCGCATTCCATAATCGATCGGCGTTCTCCTCATGCTTGCAGATAAGACCGATCGAGCGAAATCCTCTTTCCCGACATAGCTTCACTTCTTCCGCGATCCGATCTACGAGGGTTTCCAGATTGTCCGCAACAAACACTTCCGGACTGTCCCCGTTCCGGTTAAAGCTCTGAATCTGCGGACTGTGCTCAATAAACCGTAAGCTGAAATTTAAGATCTCATTAGTGCAGCGAAAACTTTTATCCAACACGAGGAGGGATGATTTTTTCTTATTCAGCCTGTTCTTTATCCGCTCATATAAGGATAAATCCTCCCACTTCGCGATGGTCTGGTTCATGTCTCCCAAAACCGTAAATTTGGCATTGGGAAACAGCATCCGGAACAGTTCATACTGAAGCGGATAATAATCCTGCGCTTCATCAATGACGACGTGCCGGATGTTCCGATATTTATTTATCCCGTATATCTTCAAATATAAATAAGCTGCCGCGATCGCGTCGTCATAATACAGGATATCCGATTTCAGATTTTCCCTTGTGTATTCCCATATTTCCTCTATATTCGCTTTCGCTTCGTTCTTCCCAAGCAGACTGTAAAAATAATCTTTATCTTGAAATAAGTGCCGATACAATTCCACGGCATCCGGTCTGTTCCATTTCTGTATTTCCTGCCGTACCCGGTTCTTTTCCTCCCCGTCTCCCCGTCTCTTTCCTGTCCCGAATATTTCCTCTATGACAAACGGCTCTAACTGCTCAAGCTTTTCTCCCAGCGGCGTTTCCGCTCTCCCGGTCACTTTATCCTTCAGCGCATTTCTGCTTACAACGAGCTGTCCATTGTAACGAATATCCTCAAATGCGATCCATCGCTGCGGTACATCCTGTAAAAACCGGTTCAGCACTTCCAAAAAATAATCGGAGGTTTTCCATTCGATACTGCGCCTTCTGATTTCTTTATCATGAGAATGCGCCATCAACCGTTCCATCCACTCATTTCGCGGCTGAATCCTCTTTTCTTTCAAAATTTCCGACAGAAGTTCCCCGAATACCGCAGAAGCAATCTGCTCCTCCCCCAGCTCCGGCAACACATCGGAAATATACTGCTCAAATACAGAGTTCGGCGAAATGATCATGATATGATCCGCGGACAGCCTTGTCTGCAAGCCCTGATACATCAAATACGCTGCCCTGTGAAGCGCAATGGAGGTTTTCCCGCTTCCCGCAACGCCCTGTACCATGAGAAGATCGTTTTCCATATCCCTGATTGCCATATCCTGTTCCTTTTGTATGGTTTCCACGATTGCTTTCATTTTGCTGGTCGTATTTTGGGACAATAGCTGTCTTAAAAACTCATCGACGATCTGCACATCCGTGTCAAAAAAGTATTCCAGTATTCCGTTATTGATCTCGTATTGACGTTTTAAGCTGACTTCTCCCGTGATCCTTCCACATGGTGCTTCATAATACGCAGTTCCCGTCATGAAGCGGTAAAAAACACCGGCAATCGGCGATCTCCAGTCATACACCACGATCTCCTGACCACCTTCTGTTTTAAGCGAGGACCGCCCGATATAAATCTCCTCCGCCGCCTCTTCATCGTCAAATCGAAAATCAATCCGTGCAAAATAAGGAGATCTCATCATGTTTTCCAACAAACGGACCCTGCGTTCTTCCTCCTCATACGCCGCAATACTGTTGTTGACGGCATTGCTGTATTGGCTGAATTCGGCAATATTCTCAAAATCTTCAGGATTATTCAGATCCAGAACGCCATGCGTCGCATTTTCGTACGCCTCTCTTTTTGTCTCCGCAATTTCCAGTTTCGTTTTCTCCGCATTCTCTTTTGCCTGCTGCAGCTGCTCCTTCGCGATTGACAGCGTCTGCCTTAATCTGCTTTCTTCATACTCTCTTTCTTTCTGCTGATTCCCCATGCTGATCCCTCCGCCTTTCCATAACCTGCAAACTTGAATGCACATAAAAGCCCTATGCCCCATGCACAATGTTTGAAAACAGAACTGTTATGTTTTGATAGTCTAACATATGGAGACTGACAGGAACAGCCTTGTTTTTTCCTGTTTTCTGTGATATAATTACCATATGGTAAAAAACGTTCCAAATCAAACAATAAATCCCCGAGATTCCGAATATCGAAATCTCGGGGATTTATTGTTACCTATCGGAAATCCACATCATAAATCCGCAAACAGGATATCCAACTCCTCCTCGGTAATCAGATGCCACTGTAATTCTATTTCACCCGCCATGCCAAAAATCTCCTCATAGAATTGATCGTATCGCAGCTGATCATAATCATATTCTCCGGTATACTCCTCGCCATATGTGATGGAATAGACCGTGCCGGTACCCGACACATCCACTTCATCCGGATATCCTTCCGGCTGAAATTCTTTCTGCCAGCTTGTCACACAGCCCATATAGAGATACTCGTCAGTGGTCCTGTCATACCGATACATATTATAAGGCCAGAAATCATCCCCATATGTATGATTATGGGACCATCCGGCAAGAATCATCCCATTATCAAAGTAGGTGACATACGGATATTCCTGGAGTTCCCTTCTCATCTTTTGGGTATCGGGATCATACTCATAAACCGCCTCCCGCATGCCAGCTATATAGGTAGTGGTCCATGCGATGATCAATTCTTCCGCACCGTCCCCGTCCACATCCGCAATACTGAATTCATTTTCGTTCGGTCTGTCCTCCCAAAAACGATCCATTTCCGCCTGCGTTCCGTCCGGCATGATCAAATTTTCCATAAGATTTTGCAGGGCAGCGGCATAAGCTGCACGCACCTCAGAATTCCCCGCTCCATATCCGATTTCACTGCCGCCTAAATAGCGGTTAGAAACAAATTGATACTCCTCTCCGCTCTTTCTGATCACGGTCTCGCAGTCAGAACGCGGATCATCCCAAAACCAATCCGTATGAAAGCGAAGGGTATAAAGATCTCCTTCCCGGACTCCCTCGATACAGTCATAGGACGTATAATTCGTATCTCCCGCTTCGTGATAATAAGAATCAAACTCTGACAGATAGCGCCATGTAAAGGGCTCCCTGATCTCCTCCAGCCCGATTCCCAACTTGCTGCGCAAAAACGCATCCATCCGCTCCCTCGATACCTTCACGCAATCCGTGTAAAGTTCCTCCTGCTGATACGCAGTAAGGTATGCCGCGATTTCCTCATCCGACATCACTTCACCGATACCGGCTCCACCGTAAAATACCTCTTCCAGATTCACGTATTCCGGCGTATCATAAGCCGACAGAAGAAATCCGTAGTTCTCCATCTTCTGTATAAAGTCTGTAAAAAACTGAATTTCCTCCTCGCTGAGCGCGGTCGGTTTTGCCGCATCCTGATCCTGTGCATCCGATTCTCCCCCTGCGTTTTCGTCCGCAGCTCCCTGCGCCGCACCTTCGTCCGCACCGTCCTCCTGTGGCTCATTTGCCCCCGGTTGCTGCTCCGTCGAAATCGGAGCATCTGATTCCGGCATTTCCGTATTTCCGCAGCTGCATAACAGAGCGATGCTTAAAACCATACATAACAACACTCTCTTTTTTCTCATATTATCCCTCCGCAACCATTGTGTTTTATCCCATAAAAAATGTCAATAGTAAATGCATATTTTGTGATATGTTTTTTCTTATCATCGAATGAACCTTTTTAGACCAAAATAACATCTGCAAGTTCTGCTATATATGATACTCCTGTCAACAAAAAGGTTCCCCTTCCTGTTCTATGAAAGCGCTGTTTTTGATACCATACGAATAGCAATGTCCCTATTTTTATGGTATTATGTATTTAACGATCGGAATCAGGAGGGATAAAATTATGCAGAACACAGAAATTGAAAAAGCAATACCATGGAATCCTTGGCACGGATGTAAAAAGGTAAGTCCGGGTTGTAAAAATTGTTTTGTTTATAAGATGGATCAGAGATATGGCAGGGATACTACAA